>NZ_JBFOCL010000015.1:0-347888 GCF_040907785.1 Aeromonas sp. s8 | reverse complement strand
AAAGGGGCGCGGATCATATCTGCCTTAACCCCGGCATTCTCTACTGTCTCCACCGCTTTTACGATCTGGTGGTCTCCCTCTCCCGACAGCATTGGTTACAGCTTATCTGCGACATCAAGGGTAATCAGCCACTGATTGGCCCCAGTGTGGGGTTGGAGAATTTTCTATTTGGTTCAAGCCGTCAGGCGCTGGGGCGAGTAGGAGAGGTATTGAGGGACTTGCAGGGGGGAACCTGTTTTTACTGTAACAAGGCGATACACGGGAGTGGTGAGGTAGACCATTTCATCCCCTGGCGTCGTTATCCAATCGATTTGGGTCACAACTTCGTACTGGCACACGCCAACTGTAATCGGAGCAAACGGGATTTTCTTGCCGCTCCCGAGCACAGGGATACCTGGTACGAGCAGAATATCCTGACTCACGGGGCGTACCTCACGGACGAGCTGGCCCCTCTGGTGAGCGTCGATGCCGAGCGTTCTACTGCCATCGCTACTTGGGCCTATCAGCAAGCACTCCGTGAGCATGCTCGGTTGTGGCGTGGTATTGACCAGTTTGTGGACGTGACAGCCCCCAGTGTGAATATTCCTCTGCGCTTTCTGTGAGACGTTGAGGCTTTCACCCTAGATAAACTCGATAAAAAAGGGCCACCTCTTGCGAGGTGGCCCTTTCCAAACGTTTGGTGGAGCTGGGAGGAGGTGACAACCAATCTTTAGTTTATCATTTCAGATCAATAAGTTAGATGACCTGTTCCAGCGAATCATTTCTGTGACCCTTCACTATGACACCAAATTTTGGATGCCGGTTCAACTCCTCTATCTTCTATTGGCATTCTATTGGCACGCAAGAAAGCTGTTAAAGGGATAGGCTGTGAATTAGAAGAATGATCTTTGAAAGCTCTGATTCCTGTATTATTTAAGCACTACACTTCTGAGACTCAATTTTTAAAATCTCAGTATTAAATATTGCCTCTTTTCCCCTAAGATTTTCGGCGTGGTAATCAGATGGAAATTTAATATGGATGTCAAAGATATCTCCAGCAAGCTTTCCTGTCAGTGCATCCTCGAAGCCTGGAATCATACGGTTATTTCCAAGAATTAAAGTGAAGTTATTAGCTCGTCCTCCATCAAACTCCACCCCATTAATATAACCAATGAAGTTAATTGTTACTCTATCTCCATTTTCTGCTGCCTTATTTTCTTCAATCCAACTTGGTTGCATTGACGTATGTATACTATTCGTCTTTTCAGTTGGTGTTGGAGATGGTGTATAACTGTTATAAATACTCGGCGCCAATCTATAACTGAGGTCATATCCTTTGTAAGACTTAACATTGAACGTGCTCTTGTCAAGTTCATAAGACCATATCGGTTCCATGCTCTTATGCTCAGGTTGTTCATGCACGATCATGACTTTGTCTAGAATAAATTTCGTTTCACCAATATACTCGCCAGTAATAGAAGATACTGAACGACCATCTATTATACCCGTAATGCAGTAATCTTTATTAATGACTCGGTTGTTAAATACCCAACCGACACAACTCCCAGTGAAATCGACCAACTGAGCTGGTTTGTGGTGGGCCATGAAAAGAGCCCAAAAAACTCTGGTCAATATGCCGAGATTATCAGAGATACGAGATTTTGGGATATCACCAATTTTTATCCCAGTCCCACAACCAATCATACTTGTTGATTGTAGTGTTATGCATGAATTTCCTTGTTTTATTAAAAATGAACCATCTCGTTTTACTTCAAACTTTGTATCTAGGTAAGTCATAGACAATCTTGTTATGACTATAGGCTTCCCATCGGAAGACTCAAATTCTAATCCAATAATCCCTTTCTGTGGTCTTATTGTTATTGTTGCTCCTTCGCCAGATATATCATGTGTTCCTAACAAACCAATAAACTGATTCCTGTTTATAAAGGCAACAGGAGATGACTTGTCGTCATAGAAGATTGCATTTATGAGAATTGGCTCTTCAGGAATACTTGGTTTTTCAAACCATAATAAAGGCTTTCCATATACATTTATTATTACAGTTGTTAACTGGAAGTTAGAGCTTCCTAGTACTATGTTCGGTTCTGTATGATCTGGATAGATAAAGTCAGAGACAAAGCCAGTCGATTTAGATTTAGGATTAGCTTTGGCTTTCCAAATCGAACTCTTTGAACGCCTCCCTCTTGTTACAGTTGGGTGGCAGCGCACACAAAGATAAGTCATTTTATCAGGATCGTGTTCTCTAGCTTCAAAGAACTCTGGCTCTATATGCTCATAATCCCCAAATAGTGAGCCGCAGATGACACAACCATATCCTGCATCTTTCCTAATCTGTTCTCTGATGGGCAGTGGTACGTACCTGTCTAAACCATACTTATTTATTTTTTTATTCATTCAGACTGTGCTCCAAGTGCATTATTTTTCTTATGAGCATAATACTGGTAGAGCTGTGATTAATGCTAGAAAGTGCAGCTCACTGTTTTGTTGGTTGTGAATAAGCCTTTGATTTTAAAGGGATGTTTGTTTTTTAATCTAGAGGAGGTAGGGGGTGGCTCAACCATCTTTTTGATGATATTAATTTTTCTGGATTGATTTTTTATAGGACTGAGAATTATTCTCGATGACAGTTCACATTCATTTTCCTGCACTTATCTTCATTATTAGGCGAGTTTTAGCTCTGGTTATCATCCACGAAAAAGCTGTTGACGATAGATAACGAACAAAATGAATCTTGTACTCACAACTTTACGTGATTGAGTGATTAGCAACCTTAATGGCGGCTCATAAACTGTACCTTTTGAGCCACCTAAACACCCCACTGAAAAGAGTGGCTCAAAAGTGTTGATTTCAATATGAGCCACCACTATGTTGTGAGCTATAGTTTTTGAGCTACATGTGGGGAATTGTTATGGCGGTCATCGGGTATTTGAGGGTAAGCACTGGCGAGCAGAGCGTAGAGGCCCAGCGCCACAGCATTGAGCAGATCCACAAGGTGGAAACGTGGTTTGCAGACGAGGGTATATCTGGTGCAGTGAAGGCATTAGAGCGCCCGGAATTCTCCGAGCTGTTCAAGTTTGTGCGGAAGGGCGATACGCTAATTGTTCCCGCCGTTGACCGTCTTGGGCGTGACACCATTGACGTTCTGCACACGGTTGAGGCGCTGCAAGCCAAGGGTGTGTCGATTATCAGCTTGCGGGAGGGGTTCGACCTGTCCACGCCAATCGGTAAGGCAATGCTGACCATGCTGGCCGCTGTCGCAGAGCTGGAACGCTCAAATATCAAGGCCCGTCAGATGGCCGGGATCGCCAAGGCCAAGGCAGAGGGCAAAGCATTAGGGCGAGAAAAGACCATTGATGATGTTGCCGTTGCTATCTGGCGGAAGGAAAACAGCGCAAGCATCCAGGCGACCGCCGAACATTTTGGGATTTCACCCGCCAGTGTGAAGCGAGCCTGCAAAGCAGCGTAATGACGATCCAAACAACACGCGAATAAAGCAACAACATACCGGCCAAGCGCCGGTATTTTTTTGTCTCGAATATGGTGATCGGTCATCCATTTGTGTAACATGCAATCATTGTAACTCATTGAGATTTATAGGCTTATACATGAAGGTTTCAATATTGAAGCGTCAGCTCGCAGAGCGGATGGGTGAGGATGCGCACTATCTGGAAGGTAGGGACAAAGCGTTTTTAGCAGAGCTTGCCGGTATACCGGTTGAGCAGATTGAAGACGACGAGATCATCACTGGTGAAGGGGAAACCGGCTGGATTGAAGAGCGTGAGACCCATCTAGATTTGGCGGACAGGATGCGCATGGAAGTTAAGGAGGAAATCGAGAAGCAGCGTCAGCGCACTATTGAGCGTGGAAGCCTTGGCGGCTCGTATCGTATAGCGGCGGCATTGGCCCGCAATGGAGGTAAAGCATGATCCCGGAAACGCGTTTCGAACAGGCGCATGGTGTGACAGCGGGCAAGCTCTCATACGCTTTGGAACTGATGGATAAGGGGGATGTTGTGGCGGCTCGCGATGTAATCCTTGAGGTTCAAAAGACCAATGAAGAGCAGGCCCGAGTTATTGATACCCGGCTTTATGGGGCTGTTCGTAATCTATGCGAGGCGAGGCGTATGGATAGCCGGAGATTTTTCGCATTGCAGCAGGTGTTAGGGTTGCGCGAGATCGTCCGCTCCTTGCTCGTATCACCTGCCGGGGTGGATCTGATCTCTATGCATGTGCCAGTAGAAAATGATTTCTTCGTCTCTATGCTGTCTAGGATCCCACAATCGGCGGCAGTAGCCCCCATAGCCAATGACAATGAGCGGGCGGCAACCCTGACATATCAAAATGGGAATGCGCGTTTATGGACGATGTTCTGCGAACAGCAGCAGGGTTTGGAGCATGGAGAGGGGAAAGCATGACGCCGCAAAAAACAGTCCAAGTAATACGGCTATCCCGTCCAGTCGCGGAACGTGTGGCGATATGGGCCAGTGCTCTGAATATGTCGCCTACGCAAATTGTGGAGCTGGCAATCACCCGATGGGAGCAATTGACCCCGTGTGATGCGCTCGGAATAGAGGGGGGCCGCGATGCGTCGCACCTCCCCCGCCCTTGAAGCGCAGGTCGCCGCAGCTCTCGCGGCAGGATGGCCTATTGTTGCTATCGCCGAGCAGACGGGAATCAGCCTATCCACAGTGAAACGGATCCGGGGGCGTTCAGGTGTTCGCCCCGACTCGATGCGGGAGGAGTTGATAGAGGAGGCCCGCGCCGGATTGCGGGCCTCATTATCTTCTGAGTTCGCCGCCTCGGAGGGCGCTCGCCTCGTCCGGTCACAGGTTGCACTTTGCAACCAAATCCATACCAAGACAGCCGAGCTGCTGGAGAGCCTGACAATTGATAGTGAATGTGACAGGCACCAAGCGGCCAAGATCCTTTCAGCGTGTGCCACAGCCAGCAAGCTAGCCGCTGATGGGTTGCGCCGGGTACTCACACTGGCAGCGGAGCCGGAGGTGGTCGAAGCCCTGCCGGAGCTGGTTGTGAGAGACTACACAGACGAGGAGATATTGGCTATCAGGGCCGAGCGCGATTGCTGGGGCGATGTGCCGCCAGAGTGATGCAGGTTGACGGCGACCCCGCCCATGTCGCAAAGTAACTCCGTAATTTTGGCCGATGAGTCGGCCCTACCTCTTCGCTAACGCCCATTTCGCGGCGTCATTTCGCTGGAATCCCTATGAGTAATAGCACTGACCCTAACCGGTCAGGTCGTTGCTGTACGCGCTTTACAGGCACTTAGGGGATGGGACGGGAGACATTTAAAAGAGGGCTTGCCGCTGGCAAGCAGTTAAAAAAAACCGCCCAATGAGGCGGCACAAAAGGTTTTAACTATGAAAAGAGTATCATCAGAGAACCTGGAGCTCAATGACCGGTCATCAAAATTAACGCGGCCTAATGAATTTGCGCTTGCCCGTCGCAACCTACACTGCGACGACTCCCCATCCCGAGACGAGCGGATTGCTAAGATGCAGATCGCCAGAATCAGGGATGCACTCAAGGGGGGGATGAACGTTGATAAAAGTATCCGGCGAGCCACAAACAGAGCTGTAACCAGCATCAGTGAAACAGCCCGCTGGACGCTTTGGCGAGCAAGGTTTCCAAATACAAAAACCGCCGCAAGAGCTCTCAAGGGGATGGTGCGTCAAAGCCTTGTCCTGTCTGGCTTAGCGTCCCGACGCGACTACGAGAAAATGATCTCGTCTGTAGTAAATATGTATGATCCTTCCTTTGTCCTTATCTCAACACCCAACTGGAGGAAGGAACCCCTTCGGCCATGGAAAGACTTATCAGGCTTGGAAAAGTACGCTTGGGTTACATCCGGCATGATGTATGAGAGGTGTAGCAAGCGGTACGTAGCCTTTTCCCTGAATTTATCCATGGAGGACGCAGCTAAGAGCCCCGCTGAACTAAAAGACCCCATCAGGAAGCGTCTGGGTCGTGCGCTAGGACGCGAGGTCGAGCACATGACCATGTTCTGCATAGAGAGAGACAGCGAGGGCCGTTCCCACTGTCATGGTATCTACTTCGGAAGCCTCACCGCAGAGCAGAAAAAGAGGCTCAAGAGTGCGGGCGGTGAATGGGATGGTTCAGACTCGCGCCGCCAGCGTCGTACCACTGAGCGCTACGGCATGGGAGAGGCTATCGGTTGGGGCTGGTATATTCACAAGGATATAGGCAAAGATGCCGAGTTCTACATCCCCCACGAGCTGACGCGCCTAGGACAAGCCCACTATGGGAGAATGACAGCCCTCCTTCTCCCTCACTTCATTGCCGAACGGGATTCCACGGTCAGCCAAAAGGCCACCAGCCCCACACAAACCAAAGTCCTAGAAAAACCAGCTCCCTACTCATCCCCCAGTGAGAAAGTCAGCACTGCAATTTTGAAAATTGAGGGCAATGGCTGTGCAGCCATACCCGGACACGTTCATGAAGGCCCACAGGACGCGCCAGAATCAATTCCAAACTCAAAAGCACTCAGGGGCATGGCAAGCACCAACAAAGCAGCTAAAAGCGATTCTGTGAGCTTTGGCGACATAGAGGACCAACCAGTCCACCAGCCCCGGCTACCTGAAGACAGCGCCCTTGATGCCATGCTCGTAGAGTTGGACAAGTGGGCAGCCACTCACTTCGGAAGGGAAGAGATGCAAGGAGAGCTGACCCGGTAATGGACGGTTAATGACCCGGTAGTAAAAGCAGAGGCGCGGGGTGTGTCAGGTGTAAGGGGGATCGTAAACGTGTGAGACAGTACCGGGACGATTTACAAAAACCGCTTCAGAGCTCTTCAGAGACCATCCGGCAACTACGCCAATGGCATAGCGGAAAAAACGCACTGGGGGCGTCCCAGGCCCCCAGAATCAAACCTTTCGCAGCTATGCCACCACCTGACGAGTAACCCCCAGAACATCACGCCCCAGCATCAGGCACAGATTGAAATCGGCAGCAGACACCGGGAGCGTTCCGTTGTCGCTCTCGTCGAGATAATCCAGCACATCAGCGGGTGAAACGTGCTGGATGTCATCGAAGCCACTCTGGATCAGTAGCGTCCAGAGCGCCCTTTTCCCTGCCTGTGATAATTCGCGCTCGCTCCATTGAAACCACTCGCACACGCCTTCGCAATGATGGATATGGCGACCGTTAGACAGGCGGCACCCACAGGGCAGCGACACGCTCAATACCCTAGCCTGTATGGACAGCAGGACGTCCTCGAAGCTGATGTCGGATCTCATTTCAAATTCCCCATTTTCTTGGCTCTTCGCCAGTTCAACCAATTAACCTCGGTCAGGTCACAGCCGAAATCGACACTGTCTATGACGTTGCGCAGCTTTGCACAAGCCTCCTGCATCCGTGGGCTATAATTGACACCTGGTTTGATGTAGGGGGCGGATGACCCCTTATCTTTAGTAGCTGGCAGGCCGTAGGTCTTGCGCAGGTCTGGTCCGTGGCCGACGATCATCTGCATTAGCTCAAGCTTGATGTCAGTATGATGAGCGGCTGTGATGAAGGTATGCCGCAGGCTGTGAAAGCTGACCTGTTGATCGGCTTTCCAAATGTCGAGCTTCGCCAGAAGCCCCGCCCCCTGTTCGTAGTTAAACCATTTGCCCAATGAGGCTGAGTAATTTTTCGCACTCTTACCGCCACCATGGACCCAGTCCGGAAACAGTCGCGCGTCGTCACCAGACCTCCGCGCCCATTCCACTAACTGCATAAAACCCGCATTCAAGACCACACTCGGGAGTGGGAGCAGTCGGTCGGCGTTGGGATTTTTAGTGCCGGGGACGTTGAGCATGGCGACTCCGCCCACGTTTACTACGTGAGTTGCGGTGAGTCGTCCAATCTCATCGCCACGCATCCCCGTGGTCAGGGCAAGTAGGGGTGCCCAGAAATGCCAGTCTTTTGGCTGTTCATGGGGATGTTTGGCATTAGCAAGCCACAGCTTATTAACGAGTTTGTCCAGTTGATCCTTAGTGAAGGGCTGCCCTCCCTCTTCATAGTCGGCATCGTTCTTGATGGGGGTCAGCATGTCGCTGAAATCCTCGGCAACGTGCCGCTCGGCCTTAAGCCATTTAAGAAAGGGCTTAACGTGATGGAAGTGGGTCATCTGCCCCTGCTCGGACAGGGATGGCTGGCCCTGCTTACCTAAGCCGAGATACCAGTTACGCCGTAGCACGGGATCCTCAGGGCGCTCCTTCCAGATTGCTTTTTTCGGGAGATTCTTTGGGAACGTGCGGATCACCTCCCGGTAGTGAGCAATATCGGCGGCACCAAGCGCCGCGCTGTCCAGCGGGCCGAGAATATCGAGAAAACGGGCAAGATTGCTTTTGCGCTGGCTCAGGGTCTTGGGTTTGAGCTTCTCCACATGTTCGCTGTGCTCATTGAATCGGGCCACCAGCCATTCCAACGATTGACCGGGCGCAGAAGGGGCAACCAAGGCACTACCGACGGGCACCGGCTCGGCGTTGAGCGTTGTTGGCAACGTGGCGAGAGCGTCCGCCGTCCGCCGGGCTTCAATGAGCTGGCCTTGTGTCCGTTGGGCAATGCCAACCGCAGTACGGGCCAGTTCCTTCGCCTTCTGAGTCACTGCCTGAGCTGCCGCCAGCTCTTTGCGGGAGCGTAGTGCTTCAAGACGCTGCTCGTTAATCTCATCTTGCAGTGCGGCCAACTGTTCCCCGAGCCGGATTTGCTCTCTTTTTGCGGCGATCTTCGCCTTCATGATTTCTGAGATTTCAGCCATGTCTACTTCCTGATCGACTTCCTGAACTAATGCCAATAATTCGTCGAGCAGGAGCCTGCCAAGTTGGAAAGCATGGATCCACAATTCTCCCGTTTTAGCGCGACTTTTTGTGCCAAGTGAGAAACGGGTCTCACGAGGAGCGCCGTACTGGCGGAGGGAAGGGGGGAAGATCAGGCGGTAGCAGTAGACACCACAGCGGTTTTTGATGAGACCGGGATAGAGCATATGTGACACCTCAGTGTGTCACTCCCTGACCAGCCATAAAGAAAAAGCCCTGACGAATCAGGGCTTTAGAAGGTGGTGGAGCTGGGGGGATTTGAACCCCCGTCCAAAATTACTACATCCTTGGCACTACATGCTTAGTCACTCTTTACATTCGCCAACCCGCTGCGGAGAGACACGCCACGAATTGACTAGCTCGATTGGTTTTAATGCTTCCGCCCCGAGCAGGACTTCCACACGATCCTGTGAAGGATGACCTTCCGATTCCCTAGGACACAGGCAAGCTAGGGTAGAAGGGCTCTATGCAGGTTATTAAGCTGCTAGTGCGTAGTTTTCGTCGTTTGCGACTATTTTTTTGCGGTTTATTAACGAGGCCTACCGCACCTCGGCATGCACCTTGGGTTTCGTGAATCTTGTCGAATCCAGAATCAGCCCCAAGTTGTTAATTGCGATTGTACGCAAAAATGCTGTCATAGCAAGGCGTTGATACCCATTCCCTCTGGCAGCCAGTCTGTTTGCCGATTTATTGTACGCAGCTGAGCCTGAAGAGCCAGCTGCGCCGGGGGAAGGTGAACTGGCGTCCTGATCCTGGCAGTCGCAGGTTAGCCGCGATGCTTGTTCTTCATGATGCGCGCTTTTTCCCGATCCCATTCGCGGGCCTTGGTATCTTCGCGCTTGTCGTGCTCTTTCTTGCCCTTCACCAGGCCGATCTCGACCTTGACCCAGCACTGTTTCCAGTAGAGGGCGAGGGGAACTATGGTGTAGCCCTGACGGGCAATCAGGCTTTCGAGCTTGTCGAGTTCACGACGGCTCAGCAGCAGTTTGCGGGTGCGGGTCGGGTCACATACCACATGGCTGGAGGCCGCTTGCAGTGGCAGGAAGCTGGAGCCGAACAGGTAGGCCTCGCCATCGCGGAAGATGACATAGGCTTCGCTGATGTTGGCCTTGCCCGCCCGCAGGGATTTGACTTCCCACCCTTGCAGGGACAGACCCGCTTCGATCTTCTCTTCGATGAAGTATTCGTGGCGCGCGGTTCTGTTGAGTGCAATGGTGCTGGACCCGGCTTTGTTTTTACTGTTTTTTTTGCTCATGACGGGCGATTTCCGGCAATGACTAGGAGGCTCGTATTATACGTAGGCAGGGGCGGCTGTAA
Source organism: Aeromonas sp. s8 (assembly GCF_040907785.1). Lineage (NCBI taxonomy): Bacteria > Pseudomonadati > Pseudomonadota > Gammaproteobacteria > Aeromonadales > Aeromonadaceae > Aeromonas > Aeromonas sp. s8. The sequence continues at coordinate 337,735 of NZ_JBFOCL010000015.1, read as the reverse complement.
AACGCGCAGCAGGTCAAGTGGTGGCTTTCTGAGCGGTTTGGCTGAGGTTTTACCTCCACAACCCCAAACATGGTGATAAAATCGCGCCGATTGGATGAGGAAAAGCCATGCCCCGAATTACGCGCAGTGCCCTGGTGATGTTCAGTGCAGAACAGATGTTCAAGTTGGTTAACGATGTGGATGCCTATCCGCAGTTTTTGCCCGGCTGTGTCGGCAGCCGTGTCCACGAGGCTGGCGATGACTACATGATGGCGTCGGTCGATGTGGCCAAGGCGGGGATTGCCAAGACCTTTACCACCCGCAATCAGCTGGATGTGAACCGCCAGATCAGGATGGAACTGGTGGATGGCCCGTTCCGCAAGCTGGCGGGCTGGTGGACCTTTACCCCGCTTGATGTCGACGCCTGCAAGGTGGAGTTTGATCTCGATTTCGAGTTTACCTCCAAGCTTATCGAGGTGGCATTTGGTCAGGTGTTCCGCGATCTGGTGAGCTCCATGGTCTCCGCCTTCTCCAACCGGGCGAAGGAGGTCTACGGTGTCTGACCAGCTCAACATCGAGGTTGTCTATGCCTTGCCGCAGCAGCAGACGGTGATTGCCCTGCGGGTTGCGCCCGAGACCTGCGTGTTGGCGGCCATCGAGCAGTCCGGCATCGTACAAAAACACCCCGAGATCGATCTGGCGGTCAACAAGTTCGGTATCTACAGCCGCCCGGTGAAAGGGAGCGAGCCGCTGCACGACGGCGATCGCATCGAGATCTACCGCCCGCTCATCGCCGATCCCCGCGAGATGCGCAAAAAGCGGGCCGAGAAGGCCAAAGAGGAGGGGAGAGCCGATAGCGTGACCGGGGGCCGCCCCGATGTGCATCGCAAGCTCCGCGAGTAGCGCTCAGGTTTTTCTTGCAGAAAAAAGGCGCCGAGGCGCCTTTTTTTGATCCCGTTAGCCGGTGAGCTTGCCGAGGGGATATCAAGAGAGGGCTGCTTCTGCCACACCCAGTCGTGCACGGGCCCAAGCGGCCAGTAGCTCTACCCCGCTTTGCATCACCCGCTCATCGAAATTGAATTCGTTGTGATGGTGCGGCGCCGCCAGATCGGCCCCCAGAATGAGGTAAGCCGCTTCGCCCCCCTGTTTTTGCACCCGCTCCATCAGAAAACCGGCATCTTCGCTGGCGCCAAAGCGGCGAGTCTGGATAGTGGCGAGCCCCTGCTTGCGGGCCAGCGCCGCCAGCTCGGCTTGCAGTGCCGGGCTGTTGTCGAGGGCAATGGCCTCGCCCTGTTTGATGATGCGGTAGGTGACGCCGTGGGCGAGGGCAGTCCCTTCGACGATGCGCTGTACCTGACTGAACATGTAGTCGTTGAGCGTGCTATCGGCGCCGCGGGTCTCACCGCGCAGCTCGGCATGATCCGGGATGACGTTGCGGCCGCTGCCAGCGTGAAGCTGGCCGACGTTGATGCGGGTCATGCCGTCGCGGTGGCGGGGAATGCCGAGCATGGCGGTGGTGGCCATGCAGGCGGCGGCCAGCGCATTGCTGCCGGCATTGGGCTCGAGCCCTGCATGGGCGGCGGTGCCCATAAAGTGGACGTCGAACTTGGTGGAGCAGAGAAACTCGGTGGGGTTGATCACCAGCTCGCCGCTACCAGCGTGAATACCGATATGGAGCGAAAGCAGGGCATCCACGTCATCGAGTGCGCCACCGGCAGCCAGCGCCTTGCCACCGCGACACCCCTCTTCGGCGGGTTGGAAGAAGAGCTTGATGCGACCGCACAGCTGCTCCTTCATCGCCATCAGGCTGCTGGCCAGCCCCATGCCGATGGCGGTGTGGCCATCGTGAGCGCAGGCGTGCATCCACCCCTTGTTGTGGGAGGCAAAGCCCTCCTGCTGCGGCTGGTGTTGTTCAGCGTCGGACTCTTCCACCTCCACCGCATCGATGTCGAAGCGAAAGGCCAGGGTCGGACCGGGACGGCCGGTATCCAGCTCTCCCATCAGGCCAGTGACATCGCCGATCCGCTCCAGCCAGTCGGGGTGGGCCCCCTGACGGCGGGCACGGGCCTTCTCGGCCGCCACATCCACATCACGGCCCATCATCAGATTGCTGGCAAGCAGTTTGTCGCCGAGCACGATGCGATAACCGAGCTCGCTCAGGTGGTGGGCAATCAGGCTGGTGGTGCGAAACTCTTTCCAGGCGGCTTCCGGCAGGCGGTGCAGGTCGCGGCGCCACAGGATCAGGTGCTCAAGGGTCATCTTGGCTTCCTTGGTGATTCGATTTGTCGGCTATTGTGCCTTTTTTCCCGGCTGACCACACGGGGCCTGCAGCTGGTCGGGGGAGCTGTGAGTGCAAGTGGTTGCAGTGGGGGTCGTGAAAAGTGGCGAGCGCCCATAAAAAACGCCTCCACAAGGGAGGCGTTGTCGATAGCTGGTTATCAGGCTGCGTGATGGTAAGCGGAGGCTTCAAACAGCTTCTTGTTGGCCACCAGATCGATGGGGTCAAAATCATCGACGTTGATGGTGCGCAGGCGACTCACTTCGGCGCGGCGCAGCAGCTCCGCGTCGCTCTGGGTCAGTACGCCAGCAGCCAGACCAATGTCGGCCACCTTGTCCAGCGCCATGAAGGGGCGTTTGATGCCGTCAGCCTTGCAGACTTTCTCGAACAGCGGCTCGGCGGCCAGTACGTCATCGAGCGCCTGCTCCAGCAGGCCGAAGGGGTTGCCCTCTTCGCGAGTCAGGTATTGGCCCTTGGCCAGGCGGCTGCGAGTTTCGCTCGGGGTTTGCAGCAGACGGGCAACCTGTTGATCCAGCTTGTCGCACGGACGGCTCAGGTCGCGACCCAGCGGCAGTACTACGGCACGCAGGGCCAGACCAATCCAGCGGTTCGGGAAGTTGCGCAGCAGCTCGTCGATCGCCTCTTGTGCCTTGAACATGGCATCTTGCAGTGCCCAGTGCAGCAGCGGCAGGTCGGCCTGCTGGCGTCCCTCGTCCTGATAGCGCTTGAGGGCGCTGGAGGCCAGATAGAGCTGGCTCAGCACGTCGCCAAGACGGGCGGAGACCCGCTCCTTGCGTTTGAGCTCGCCACCCAGAGTACCCATCGCCATGTCTGACAGGAACGCTAGGTTGGCCGAGAGGCGGGAGAGCTGCTGGTAGTAGCCCTTGGTCTGATCCTTGTAAGGGGCCGCGGCAAAGCGGGCGCCGGTGATACCGAGCCAGAAGCTGCGTACCAGGTTGCTGATGGCAAAGCCGACGTGGCTGAACACCGCCTTGTCGAAATCCTTCAGCGCCTGCTCCTTGTCGGGGTGGCTGGCGGCCAGCATCTCCGGCAGTACATACGGGTGGCAACGGATAGCGCCCTGACCGTAGATGATCATGCTGCGAGTCAGGATGTTGGCCCCTTCCACCGTAACGGCGATGGGGGCACCCTGATAGCCACGGGCCAGATAGTTGTTGGGGCCCATGCAGATGGCCTTGCCGCCGTGGATGTCCATAGCATCGATGATGCACTTCTGGGCACGGTCGGTGAGGTGGTATTTGACGATGGCGGAGATGACCGACGGCTTCTCGCCAAGGTCGATACCGGTCACGGTCAGGTTGGCTGCGGCGCCCATGATGTAGGCGTTACCGCCGATGCGGGCCAGCGGCTCTTCAATCCCTTCCATCTTGCCGATGGGCAGCTTGAACTGGCGACGGATGCGGCTGTAGGCGCCGCTTGCCAGGGCCAGCATCTTGACGCCACCTGTGCTGTTGGAGGGCAAGGTGATGCCGCGACCGACCGACAGACACTCGACCAGCATGCGCCAGCCCTGACCGGCCATGGCCGGGCCACCGATGATGAAATCGAGCGGGACGAACACATCCTTGCCCTGGGTCGGACCGTTCTGGAACGGCACGTTGAGCGGGAAGTGGCGACGGCCAATGCCGACCCCCTTGATGTGAGTCGGGATCAGCGCACAGGTGATGCCGAGCTCTTCCTCTTCACCCAGCAGGTGTTCCGGATCACGCAGTTTGAAGGCCAGACCCAGCACGGTAGCAATAGGGGCGAGCGTGATGTAGCGCTTGTTCCAGGTGAGGCGCATACCGAGCACCTCTTTCCCTTCCCACTCGCCCTTGCAGACGATACCGAAGTCGGGGATGGAGCCGGCGTCAGAACCCGCCTCCGGGCTGGTCAGGGCGAAGCAGGGGATCTCTTTGCCTACCGCCAGGCGGGGCAGGTAGTAATCCTTCTGCTCGTCAGTGCCATAGTGTTGCAGCAGTTCGCCCGGGCCCAGCGAGTTGGGTACGCCAACGGTGGAGGCGAGCACGGCGCTGGCACCGCACAGCTTTTGCAGGACACAGGACTGGGCGTAGGCCGAGAACTCCAGACCGCCATATTTCTTCTTGATGATCATGGCGAAGAACTTGTTGTCCTTCAGGTATTGCCACACCTCGGGGGAGAGATCCGCGCGCTCGTGGGTCACTTCCCAGTCGCTCACCATGCGGCACACTTCCTCGACCGGGCCATCCATAAAGGCCTGCTCTTCGGCAGAGAGGGTGCTGACCGGGATGGCGTGCAGCTTTTTCCAGTCTGGGTTGCCCGCGAACAGGTCGGCTTCCCACCAAGTTGTGCCCGCTTCAATCGCCTCTTTCTCGGTGCGGGACATTTCCGGCATGATCGATTTGTAGATCTTGAACAGCGGCTTGGTTATTTGATTGCGGCGAAATTCCACCAGATTGAGCGGGATGGCAATCACCGCGAACAGCGCCCATACCAGCAAGGGCACATGCCCATAGATGGTGCCAAGCACCAGGGCGGCGCCGGTGACCAGGGTGGAGATGAACAGGGATGCCCGGCGATAGGCCAGGGCTCCGATAACCAGGATCACCCCGAGCAGAGTGAGGGTCGTCGTCATTGCTTGCTCCTTGCGTGGTTAGGTTGCCAACGTGGCGTAACTGATCCAGAGGTCTGACCTGTTGGATATGGCCCCTGTTGTAATTCATACGCACAAAGTTATCAAGCTGTTTACATCTTCATTACCTTCTCTCTGTGATCCCCATAACGCTCACGCGCCGCCAGCGCTGTGGCTCGCAGGGGGGCGACTGTGCGATTCGCTTGTGCGAGAATAGCCGCGATCTACACGCACACTAAAAACAGTGGAAGAGACATCATGTACCAAGAATTGATCCGCAATGAACTGACCGAAGCTGCCAGCGTGCTGCAGGCCTTCCTGGCTGATGAGCAGAACCTGAAAAACATCGAAGCGGCCGCCAAACTGCTGGCTGACTCTTTCAAAGAAGAGGGCAAGGTGCTCTCTTGTGGCAACGGTGGCTCCCACTGTGACGCCATGCACTTCGCCGAAGAGCTGACCGGTCGTTACCGCGAGAACCGCCCGGGTTATGCCGGTATCGCCATCTCCGATCCGAGCCACCTCTCCTGCGTCTCCAACGACTTTGGCTATGACTATGTCTTCTCCCGCTACGTAGAAGCGGTCGGCCGCCGTGGCGACGTGCTGCTTGGTATCTCCACCAGCGGTAACTCCGGCAACATCCTGAAAGCCATCGAGGCTGCCCGCGCCAAAGGGATGAAAGTGATCGCCCTGACCGGCAAGGATGGCGGCAAGATGGCGGGTCTGGCGGATGTCGAGATCCGCGTGCCGCACTTTGGCTATGCCGACCGTATTCAGGAAGTGCACATCAAGGTGATCCACATCCTGATCCAGCTGGTCGAAAAAGAGATGGCCAAGTAATCAAGCCATCGTCACCAGACAAGGGCAACGCCGGTAGCATGGTTCGCCATCGGCCGGTTGTTGCCAGTCACAGGGGAAGGGATTGCGCCTTCCCCTGCTGTCTGTCGAACCAGCGTGCTGGTCGAACATGACACAAGCCAAATCATGAAAGGAGTCTGCCGGATATGTGCGAACTGCTCGGCATGAGTGCCAATGTGCCGACCGATATCTGCTTCAGCTTTACCGGGTTGATGCTGCGCGGCGGCAAGACCGGGCCCCACAAGGATGGCTGGGGGATCACCTTCTACGAGGGGAAGGGCTTTCGCACCTTCAAGGATCCCGAGCCCAGCGCCCAATCTCCCATCGCCAGACTGGTACAGGCGCTGCCCATCAAGAGCTGCGCCGTGGTCAGCCACATTCGGCAGGCCAACCGTGGCTGTGTGTCACTGGAAAATACCCACCCCTTTACCCGTGAGCTGTGGGGCCGTTACTGGACCTTCGCTCACAACGGTCAGTTGACCGGCTACAAGAAGCTGCCAACCGGCCGCCACCGGCCGGTGGGGGATACCGACAGCGAGCACGCCTTCTGCTGGCTGCTCGATCGGCTGGAGCAAAAATATCCCAAGCGTCCGGCCAACTTTCCCGCCATGTTTCGCTATCTCGCCACCCTGTGTGACGAGCTCAGAGCGTTCGGGGTGTTCAACATGCTGCTCTCGGACGGGGAGTATGTGATGAGCTACTGCAGCAACAATCTGCACTGGCTGACCCGCTGCGCGCCCTTTGGCGAGGCGAGCCTGCTGGATGAGGAGGTGGTGATCGACTTTCAAAGGGAGACCACCCCCAACGATGTGGTCACCCTGATCACCACCCGTCCGCTGACCGGCAATGAGAATTGGGTCAAAATGGCGCCCGGCGAATTCAATCTGTTTCGCATGGGGGAGCTGGTGGCGACCAATCAGGTCGCGTTTGAGCAAGATAAAAAAATACCAGGGTAGATACCTACCCTGGTTCTTCGCAGCAGCCATAAAAGGCAAAAGGGATGAGAGGTGTTGCTGAGCATCATCACTCTGACGGCATTGAGTGTTGATCAATTGTTAATTTGTGGCAATCAAGTTGTTGTCTTGACGGGCGTTTCAGCATCGCTATTTCGATACTGATCACATTTTTTGCCACTTTATTCCCTGAGCCATCCAATCGGGTGCTTCATCACAGCCTGGTCGTGAGCCACGACATCGAAAACTATCTATAGTATGGTCTGTTTGAATACCGTTCTGGAGGAGCCTCGCATGGAGTGGGTGGATCGCAAGGTGTTGCAGCAGCTGGCAGAGGATATCGGTCCGGATATGCTGCCCGTGGTCATCGCAGTCTTTATTGAAGAGGTGGGCGAGCAGCTGAGTCAGCTCAGACCCCTCTATGAACAGGGAGAGTGGGAGGCGCTGGCTCGGGTGGCGCACAGTATGAAATCATCCTGTGGCAGCTATGGCGCCATACCGAGTTATCAGCAGGTGATGGCGCTGGAGATGGCCAGCAAGCAGGCCGATGTGGCCGAGGCAGAGCGCCAGTTGCAACTGCTGGAGGCCTCCTTGCCCCAGGTGCTCGCGTTTCTTGCCGATTATCAGTAACGGCGCCATGCAGGGGGGCCGGGGCGCCGTGACCGTTGCCTAACGCTGGTTGAGCAGTTGCTGGATGGTCCGGTCCAGCGCCAGTTTCAGCTTCAACCGATCGTGCCGATGGGGCAGCTCAAGCTCGCCCAGCTCGGCTTCGATCACTCGCCCTTGCCAGTCCCCCGCATCACCCGCGCCTTGTGGGGCCAGGATGGCATCCAGCCGACCCTGACCGACCCGGGATTCCAGCCAGCGACACTGATTCATCAGATCCAGCTGACTGGCAGGGCCGTTTTCCGCCACCAGATTGCAGACGAAAACCAGCATGGCGCTGCTCTCGTTGATGGCCTGGGCGATCTCGGCCAGCAGCAGTGGTGGCATGATGGAAGTGAGAAAACTGCCCGGCCCCAGAATAATCATGTCCGCCTGCTGCAATGCCAGCACCGCTTCCCGGGTCGCTTGCACTTCCGGCATCAGGCCGAGGGAGAGGGGAGGGGTTGCCAGTTGATCGATGGATACCTCTCCCAGGATCTGGGTGCCACACTCCATATGGGCGCAGAGATCGGTGGGAAATTCAGACATGGGTAGCAATTGTGACTCGATTTTGAGCATGTCACTGATCAGCTTGATAGCATCAAGAGGACGGACACAGAGATTATCGAGCGCCAGCAGCATCAGGTTGCCAAGGTTGTGGCCCGCCAGCTCGCCTTTGCCGGCAAAGCGGTACTCGAACAACAGGCTGCCGATGCTGGGATCGGTCACTAGCTGGTTCAGGCAGTTGCGCAGATCGCCCCAGGCGATGCACTCCTGACTCTTGCGCAGGCGTCCGGTTGAGCCACCATCATCTGTGGTGGCGACGATGCCGGTGAGCCGTTGACCGAGAAACGAGAGGGACGAAAGCACTCGTCCCATGCCGTGGCCACCACCGATGGCAACGACCCGATCGAAGTCATTGATGTTTTTTTGCCACATATGGGCGTCCTGTCATTGGTCTCAGTTGACCGCTATGTTAGCAAGCGAAGCGAGATAATTGTTTGATAAAGGTATGATTTTTGCTTGAGGCTGCCATTCGATAAAACAAGGAGATGGTGTTGAAATTTCTGACCGTTCACTCCCTCGCCCAGAATTCATCGCTGGCGGCCCAAGATATCTGCGCGCAGCTGCGCCACCATGCCGATCAGGCCCCCTCCCTGCTGTTACTCTATTTTACCCAAGCCCATGAGGGGGCGATACTGCGCGACGCGCTCAAACGCCAGTTCCCGACGACCCGCCTGCTAGGGTGCAGCTCTTGCGGTGGTGTCATGACCGAGATGGGACACCACGCCCGAGACGGATATGGGCTGGCCGTTGCTGCTCTGTACGATGAGAAAGGGGCATTCGGGGTAGCCGGTGCCAGCGGTGACGGGGTGGATGTGCGGCAGTTGCTGCGCCGAGCCATGAGCGACTGTGGTCGGCCGGGCGAGCTGCCCCAGTTGATCCTGTTTCATGCCAGTCCCGGCAAGGAGGAGGGGCTGCTGGCCGGTATCGAGGCCGAACTCGGTGCCTCGGTGCCGGTGGTCGGTGGATCCGCGGCTGATAGTAGCGTCAGCGGTGACTGGCAGCTCTGCTGGGATGAGGCGGTGAGTCAGGATGGCGTCGGTCTGGCGGTGCTCTATCCCGATTGCCAGCTGGCTTTTCAGTTTCACTCCGGTTATGTGCCTGCCGAATTCAGTGGTGAGATCACCACCTGCAACGGGCGGGAGGTACTCACCATCGATCACCAACCTGCTGCCGAGGTCTATGCCCGCTGGTGCGGTCGCGAGCAGCCCTGGCCGGTAGGGGCGATTTTGCGGGAGACCACGCTCACCCCGTTGGCTCGTCAGGTGGGAGCACTGGATGGCATTCCTTACTACAAACTCTCCCATCCCGAAGCGGTGACCGAACAGGGCGGGCTGCGGCTCTTTACCGATGTGGTGCAAGGGGAGCGTCTGCTGTTGATGTACAGCAGTCAGGAAGGGTTGTTGCAGCGCAGCCTCAATGCCATGCGCGTCGAGCCAGGGTATGGGGTCGATGTGGAATTGCAGCCTATCGGCGCGCTCATCATCTTTTGTGCTGGTTGCCGTTTGGCGCTAGGTGATATGTTGTGCCAATTTGTCGAGCAGAGCCAGGCTCGCCTCGGCAAGATCCCTTTTATCACCCCCTTTACCTTCGGCGAGCAGGGGCGGCTGCCCAATGGCGAGCTGGCCCACGGCAACCTGATGGTATCGAGCGTGATTTTCCTGACCCGTTGAGTCGGCAGAACATAACAGAGCAGGCAACAAGATGATTGGCAACAGTGAACTGGAAGCCCTCGGCGACAAATTGCAGACCACGCTGGTCGACCTTATGCGGTGCCGCGAGCGCGAGGCCAAGTATCGTCACGAGTCCCAGACCCTGCTGGGTGGGGTTGCCACCCTCGCCGATGCCAAGACGCTGGAGCAGGTGCTGGAGAGCCTTATCCAGGTGCTCAAACCCTTTATCGGCTTTGAGCACGCGGATGTGGTGGCCTGGGAAGGGGAGCTGGGGAGTACCCACCTCAGTACCGAGCCGATGCTATCAGCCCGCAGCTGGCGCATGACCCCGGCATTTGCCCGCGCCATCTCGGGTGAAACCCTGGTGATTTACGATCCCGCCCAACTGCCCGAGCTTGCGCCGCTGGCGAGCGAGCCGGGCTGGGCCAGCGTGATGCTGACCGGGCTGCAGGCCCCCGGTTTTACCGCCACCCTCATCTGCCGCCACGCTCGGGCGGGTACCTTCGATCTCACCAGCAAGGCCGCCATGGAGCGTTGCCGTCCTCTTATCGCCCAGGCGCTGGTCAACATCACCTATCGGGCCCGCTTGCAGGAGCAGGTCGCGGTAAAAACCGAGGCGCTGCAGGCCAGCGAACGCCGTTTTCGCAGCTTCGCCGCCATGGCTTCTGACTGGTTCTGGGAGACAGATGCCGAGCATCGCCTCAGTTACGCCTCTGAGCCGGGTTATCTGGATGAGATGACCCCGCAGGCGACCCGGCCGACCCTCTATGACTATGTCTGCAACAAGCAAAGCTGCGATGCCCAGAAATACCTGCAGCTTTTGGAGCTGCGCCAGCCGGTGCGAGGGGTGCGGATGCAGGTTGCGCTGCAACACGGCCCCTGCTGGATGGAAGTGAGCGCCGAGCCCTGTTTTGACCATGATGGCCAGTTTATCGGTTATCGCGGCACTGCCCGGGATATCAGCAACCAGATCCGTAGGGAAGAGGAGCTGGCGCGGGCACGGGATGAGGCCGAAGCGGCCAACCGTGCCAAGTCCCAGTTTCTGGCCATGATGACCCACGAGATCCGCTCGCCCATGAATGCGGTGTTGGGGATGCTCGATCTGGTGCAGCATGCCGAGCTGGCGCCGGAGCAACAGAGCCTGCTGCGCCATGCCACCCACTCGGCCAGTTTGCTGCAAACCATCATCGACGACGTGCTCGATTTTTCGAAAATTGAGTCGCAAACCCTGGTGTTTCACTGCGAGACCCTGCAACCCGTCCAGCTTTGCCAATCTCTGGTCGAGCCGCTGCAAGCTCGCGCGACCGCCAAGGGGATCGCGCTGGTTTATCGGGTCGATGAGTCGGTCCCCCGGGAGTTGCAGGGGGATCCGATGCGTTTGTCACAGGTGATGGGCAATCTGCTGGACAACGCCCTCAAATTTACCGAACAGGGGCAGGTGACACTGCACCTGGGTTGGCAGGATGAGAAGCTGCTGATCTCGGTCTCCGACACCGGGATCGGTATCGCCGATGCGGATCAGGCGCTCCTGTTTGAGCCCTTCTCCCAGGTCGACAACTCGGCCACCCGGCGTTTTTCCGGTACCGGTCTCGGTCTTGCCATCAGCAAGCGTCTGGTGACGCTTATGGGGGGAGAGATCCACCTGAAGAGCGAGCCGGGCAAGGGAAGCTGTTTCTGGTTCGAACTGCCCGGCATGGCGCTGCCTTGTCATAGCCAGCCGCAGCGGGAGGAGGGGGCTTCGGCACTGCTGCCACTGGATGTGCTGGTGGTGGAGGACAGCCCGGTGAACCAGTTGGTGGTGTCGCTGATGCTGCAAAAACTGGTGGGCAAGGTACGGCTGGCGGCCAATGGTCTGGAGGCGCTGGCGCAGGTGGATGAGCAGCTCCCGGATCTGATCCTGATGGATATGCGGATGCCCCTGATGGACGGGCTGGAAGCGACCCGACGCTTGCGGGAGTTGGGATGCACTATGCCAATCGTTGCCCTGACGGCCAATGCGATGGCGGAGGACAAGGCGTGCTGTCTGGCGCAGGGGATGGATGACTTTCTCGCCAAGCCCATCACCTTGTCACGGTTGAGAGAGTGTTTGCAGCGTCACTTTGGTCAGCGGTTGCCGACGCGCGGATAAAAAAAATGGTCAACTTTGTGGGTTGACCAGTTCTTCAGCAAATACTGAAGAGAGCACGGGATAAATCGGGTTGTATCAATCTATATGAAAAATCTGTGCCAACTTTTTTGGGACTCTTTTGTGTTCGATTTTGGCCGTTTAGCGCAGCGGCTCTCTCTTGTTATGGTGTTTTGCGTTCCTACTTACTCGCAAAATGCGAATTTCACATTTTCATTGTTGGAATAATTGCATTTTGCAACGCTGTTTTTGTCATTGTGAAATCAGGCGATGCAGAAATTTACGGGCCGCTTCGCTGTTTTGTTTGGCAATCAGCATCTGCTTTTCATAAATCGGCATCGGCAATATCTCGAGCCAGCGTTGGCAGAGCCAGGCGGCATCTTCAAAGCGCTTGTCCGGATAGAGCTCATCAAGCTCCGGATACTGCTCGAACACTTCCCGCAGGCGATTGACCAGCAGCTTGTCGTTGAAATCTGAGTGGGTGCTCGGCCAGTTGGGCAGCATCTCCACCTTGGCCCGGCGCAGGCCCATCTCGTCTGTTTCCATCTCGTGGATGCAGAAGCGCTCCAGTCCCAGCACCGTCACACCCAGCAGGCCATCATTGAGGGTGTAGAAGTCAGTCACCTTGACCCGGGTGCCCACCGGCAGAATGCGGCCGGATTGTCCCGAGGTGGTCGACTCTTCCATCACGATGCCAAAGCCCTGATCGTTGATGAATGATTCCTTGAGCATCTGCAGGTGGCGTGGCTCGAACAGACGCAGAGGAAGCTTGCCACCCGGCAGTATGTGGGAAGGCAAGGGGAACAGTGCCAAAGGTTGTAGTTTCATGTTCCATCCTCCATTGAGTAGTTGCTGAATATGACAATGCAGCGACTGTGCCAGAGAATGAAAAAAGCCACCGGAGGGTGGCTTTTCGGGCGGTTGAGGGCGCTTAGTTGCGCTGCTCCAGATACATGACAGCCGCTTCCACGCGGCTTTGCGCCTCGAGTTTCTTCAGCAGGCTCTTCACGTGAACCTTGACCGTTCCCTCGGATATATGGAGCACCGAGGCGACCTGTTTGTTGGAGAGGCCTTTTGCAATTTCGCGCAGGATTTGCATTTCGCGACGCGTTAAGCTTTCCAGCTTCTGCTGCAGGTGATCCAGCTCGTAGATGTTTTCGAGATAGGGGCGCAGCGGTTCGCTCAGGATCTGCTTGCCAGTCATCACGTCGGCCAGCTGGGCCAACAGCAGATCAGGCTCGGTATCCTTGAGCAGGTAGCCGTCGGCACCGGCCTTGAGCAAAGCCACCACATCCTGACGGGCATCGGAGACGGTGAGGATCACCACCCGGGAGGTGATCTCTTCGGCCCGCAGCGCCTTGAGGGTATCGAGGCCGGAGAGCCCCTTCATATTGAGGTCGAGCAGGATCAGGTCCGGCTCGGACTCTTTGGCCAGCGCCACGGCATCTGTGCCGTTGGAGGCTTCACCGGTCACCTCCATGTTCTCTTCCAGAGCCAGCAACTGCACAATCCCTTTGCGCATGAGGGGATGGTCATCTACGACCAGAACTGTGTATTTCATCTCGTCCATCAGGCGTCTCTCGCTAGACTGGTGGGAAAGGTCAGATGCACGCAGGTGCCTTGTGGTTGCTGCTCGTTGATGGTCAGCAGACCGTGCAGTTTGCTGGCGCGCTCGTTCATGATGCTCAACCCGTAATGGTTGATCGCCGAGCTGGCGAGTCCGATCCCGACACCGTCATCTGAAATCTGAACCTCAATGTTACCACTGGCGAGGGTCTCACAGCTAACATCAATCACTTGCGCGTTGGCATGTTTGATGGCATTGAGCACTGCCTCACGGATCAGCTGCAAAATGTGGATATGCTGGCCCGCCTCCAGGTCGTTGTCGGCCAGTCCGTAATGGAACCGGATTTCGGCCTGGGTCTGGGGTTGCAGCTGATCGAGCATGACGCGGATTGCTTCCCCCAGATTGGCATCGCCAATGGTGAGACGGAAGGTGCCGAGCAGTTCGCGCAACTGGGTATAGGCATTGCTAAGCCCCTCGTCGATCTGCTGCATCGCCTCCTGCGCCTTGTCATGTTGCCCCTTGGCGTAAGAGCGCTTGAGCAGGGTGGACTGGATCTTGAGATAAGAGAGGGCCTGCGCCAGCGAGTCGTGCAGCTCCCGGGCGATCACCGCCCGCTCCTCCATCAGCAGCAGTCGCTGCTGTTGCAGCAGGGTCTGGTCTTTGTGCAGCACCTGAGCCAGCAGCATGGTGAAGTTTTTAATCAACCGCTCATCGATGGGGTGTTGGCTGATGATGTCGAGGCGGCCGAACTCCTGCTCATCCATCTGCAGATAGAAGCTGGCCACCGCATCGAGATCGCCGGGCCAGCCGGTTCGCCCCGAGATGTAGACCGGCATGGCGTTGTGCTCGAAGCGGGTCAGCCGGATGTGGTCGATATGCTGGTGGGCGGCAGCCCTGTCCAGCAGCTTGATCAGCGTGCGGGTGCTGAGCGGGGCGGCGTGCAGCTTTTGGGCGGTCGAGTAGAGAAACGAGAGGGTGTCATTGGCCTGCTGCAGCTTGGCGGTTTTCTCCTCCACCTTGTTCTCCAACTCCCGATAGAGTTTGCCCAGCTCATCGGCCATGGTGACGAAGGCGCGCGACAGCTCCCCCAGCTCGTTTTCGCCGTGGGCGGGCAGCTTAAGATCGAAATCCTGCCGCTGGATCTGGCGGGCACAGTAGACCAGCTGGTTGAGGGGGGCGACCACCTGCTGGCGGGTGAAGCGCACCGTAAACCAGGCGATGGTGATGATGGCCAGCAGGCCGAGCCCCTCCGCAAGCGCCAGCATCCGCACCTTGAATTCCACGTGGTACTGCATCTGATTGACGAAATTGTCGATGGCCGCCACAAACTGCTCGGTGTTATCGGTGTACCGTCTGGGGGTGCGATCCTCGATGTGCTGGCGCATCACCTGCCACTGGCCGAGCACCTCACCATAGGTGCGACGCAGGGAGGCAGGAGTGATCCAGCGCTGGGTCTCCTGCAGCTCTTCGGCGTGCAGGGTCTCTTCAAACTGGGAGAGGCGCCCCAGCACGCTGTCGCCCCGCTCGATTTCGTAGGCCATCCGGTAGGCTTGCATCCGCAGCGAACCGGAGAGGTTGATCGCCTTGGCATCGGGTACCGAGTAGAAGAGGGTGACCATGGCGACCAGCGCGATCAGGCTGGCCATAAAGAGGATCAACACCATGGCGCGACCAATGGCACTGCTGACCGAATGGACCCGGAACCGTTTTCCCATACTGATGCGCACCTCTGAATAGTGATAAGGACCCCGCAAGATGCGTGGGAGTGTACTCCAACTTGTGTTAGCATCGAAAAACTAGATGAACTCCGAGCGGTTTTGCCTAAGTCCTAGCGATAGGGGGAAACCAGCCGTCAGCCGACGTTTGAGCTGTAAGGGTCAGGAAAGAAATGCCCTGGCCTCCCGTATTTGGAAAGGTGTTTATGTTGCCACTTGAAGATGGTTTTTCCCGTCGTTTTTACTATTTGCGTCTGTCAGTGACCGATGTGTGCAATTTCCGTTGCACCTATTGCCTGCCTGACGGCTATCGCCCCCCGGAAGGTCACAAAGCGGGGCGTCAACCCTTTCTCTCGATTGACGAGATCCGCCGCGTGGTCAGCGGTTTTGCCGCCATGGGCACCCGCAAGGTGCGCATCACGGGGGGCGAGCCCTCCCTGCGCCGCGATTTCACCGAGATCGTCAAGGTGATTGCCACCACCCCGGGTATCGAGAAGGTCGCCATGACCACCAACGGCTATCGCCTCAAGGAGCGGGCTCAGGAGTGGTTTGATGCCGGACTCAACGCGCTGAATGTCAGTGTCGACAGTCTCGACCCGCGCCAGTTTCACCAGATCACCGGTGAGAACAAGCTGGCCGAGGTGATGGAGGGGATCGAAGCAGCACTGGCCGCCGGTTTCAAATCGGTGAAGATCAATGCGGTGCTGCTCAAGGGGCTCAACGACTACCAGCTTGATGCCTTTCTGGGCTGGATCAGGTACAAGCCCATCGAGCTGCGCTTTATCGAGCTGATGCAGACCGGCGAGATGGATACCCTGTTTCGTGACCACCATGTCAGCGGCGAGCAGATCAAACAGCGCTTGCTGGAGAGCGGCTGGGTGCAGCAGTTGCGGGGCACGGATGACGGTCCGGCGCAGGTCTTTATGCACCCCGATTCGCAAGGTGGGGTGGGGCTCATCATGCCCTACAGCAAGGATTTCTGTGCCGGTTGCAACCGGCTGCGGGTCTCCTCGCTGGGGAAGCTGCATCTGTGCCTGTTTGGCGACAACGGCATCGACCTGCGGGATCTGCTCGGCGCAGATGGGCAATCTGATGAGCTGCAACAGCGCATTCGCGCGGCACTGGCGGGCAAGAGTGCCACCCATCGTCTCCATGAGGGCAATGCCGGCATCACCCCTCATCTCGCCTCGATCGGCGGATAACCGCAAAAAATCGCCAACGATTAAATAGCAATCCTCACATGGAGGTATTTTAACCGATACCTCCTTTTTTATTGCGCTGCAAGGCTTTGATCTGGCGCAAGAATCCCCCCTGTTTATCTCCCTGGTGGTATATCCCTTACCTTGTCAGGGCCGCAATATACACCCACTCTTATAATTGGTATCAAGAATGCCAATCATGGACTCGCCCTGTCCCCTTTTTCACCAGAACAGGAGTCAACATGCCGGATGAGATCGATCTTGCCCGCCGCGGCCTGTTCCGGGGGCGGCTGAGAACTGCCGAACCGCCGGTGCAGTTGCCCTGGTCAGTCAACTGGTCGGCATTTGTCGCCGACTGCACCCGCTGCGGGGACTGTCTGGCGGCCTGTCCGGAGCAGATCCTGGTGAATGGCGAGGGCGGTTTTCCGGTGGTCGATTTCCAGCGTGGCGAATGCACCTTCTGCACCGAGTGCGCCACGGTCTGCAAGGCGCCGCTGTTTCGCCCGACCAGCGAGTCCCCCTGGCACTACAAGGCCCATATCGAAGCCAACTGTCTGGCCAATGGTCAGGTGTTCTGCCAGCGCTGTCAGGACAGCTGTGAGCCCAATGCCATTCGTTTTATTCCGGTGCTGGGGCGTGTGCCCACCCCGACGGTCGAGCCGGACCGCTGTAATGGCTGCGGCGCCTGTGTGCAGGATTGTCCGGTTGGCAGCATCAAGGTCGACGGGCGAGCCGCCCCATCCGGTGGTGCGAGCCAGCCCACCCTCAAGCAGGAGTCAGAATGAGTCAGAAGCCGTGTGACACAGAAGCCACAATGGATCAGGAGTTCCATGTATCGAGTCTGGTGGTGCTGACCCAGCCCCCTTTGCGCCATCAGCTCGCCGAGCAGATTGGCGCCCTGGAAGGGGCCGAGATCCACGCCGTCAGTGACGAGGGCAAGCTGGTCGTGACCCTGGAAGGTCCGAGCCAGCGGCCGATCATGGCGGCCATTGATGCGATACAGGCGATGCCGGGTGTGCTCTCAGCCGCCCTGATTTACCACCAGTTCGATGAACTGGGCGGTCACTGAAAAGAGTGATGGGATGCCGGGCGTGCCCTCTGCCGCTGATGGCTGGCTCCCGTTCGACAGATTCGACAACTATTACGCGATAAGCAATGTGAGGATATGCCATGAAGCTGAGTCGACGCGACTTTATGAAGGCCAACGCGGTGGCAGCTGCCGCTGCCGTGGCCGGTGTCAGTGCCCCCACGCTGGCAGCCAATCTCATCACCAGTACCGACAAGACGGCCATCCATTGGGATAAGGCTCCCTGCCGCTTCTGCGGTACCGGCTGCTCCGTGCTGGTGGGCTCTCAGGATGGTCGGGTCGTGGCGACTCAGGGCGACCCCGATGCGCCGGTCAACCGTGGCCTCAACTGCATCAAGGGCTACTTCCTCTCCAAGATCATGTACGGCCAGGATCGCCTGACCCAGCCGATGCTGCGGATGAAGAACGGCCAGTTCGACAAGGATGGCGACTTTGCCCCCATCAGCTGGGATCAGGCGTTTGACATCATGGCCGAGAAGTTCAAGGCAACCCTGAAAGAGAAGGGGCCGACCGCTGTCGGCATGTTCGGCTCCGGCCAGTGGACCGTCTGGGAAGGCTATGCCGCCGCCAAGCTGATGAAGGCCGGTTTCCGCTCCAACAACATTGACCCCAATGCCCGCCATTGCATGGCCTCTGCGGTCGTTGGCTTCATGCGTACTTTCGGCATGGACGAACCGATGGGCTGCTATGACGATATCGAACAGGCCGATGCATTTGTGCTGTGGGGCTCCAACATGGCCGAGATGCACCCCATCCTCTGGTCGCGGATGTCCGATCGCCGTCTCTCCAACCCGGAAGTGCAGGTGCACGTGCTCTCGACTTTCGAACACCGCAGCTTCGAGCTGGCGGACAACGGCATGGTGTTTACCCCGCAGACCGACCTGGCGATCCTCAACTATGTCGCCAACTACATTATCCAGAACGACAAGGTGAACTGGGACTTCGTCAACAGACACACCGTGTTCAAGAAGGGGGCCACCGACATCGGTTACGGCCTGCGCCCGACCGATCCGCTGCAGCAGAAAGCGAAGAATCCGGACAGCGGCGATGCCACTCCGATGACCTTCGAGGAGTTTGCCAAGTTCGTGGCGGATTACGATGTGGAGTCGGTCTCCAAGCTCTCCGGCGTCTCCAAAGAGAAGCTGGAAAAGCTGGCCAAGCTCTATGCCGACCCGGGCAAGAAGGTGGTCTCCTACTGGACCATGGGTTTCAACCAGCATACCCGTGGCGTCTGGGCCAACAACCTCTGCTACAACATCCACCTGCTGACCGGCAAGATCTCCGAGCCGGGTAATGGTCCTTTCTCACTGACCGGCCAGCCCTCTGCCTGTGGCACTGCGCGTGAAGTGGGTACCTTTGCCCACCGTCTGCCTGCCGACATGGTGGTGACCGAGCCCAAACACCGCGCCATTGCCGAGAAGATCTGGAAACTGCCGGAGGGGACCATTCCCGACAAGGTGGGTTTCCACGCCGTGCTGCAGGATCGCATGCTCAAAGATGGCAAGCTCAACGCCTACTGGGTGATGTGTAACAACAACATGCAGGCCGGCCCCAACATGAATACCGATCGCCTGCCTGGCTATCGCGATCCGCGCAACTTCATCGTGGTCTCCGACCCGTACCCGACCGTCACTGCCCAGGCCGCTGATCTCATCCTGCCGACCGCCATGTGGGTGGAGAAAGAGGGGGCCTATGGCAACGCCGAGCGCCGCACCCAGTTCTGGCACCAGCAGGTGAAAGCGCCGGAAGGGGCCAAGTCCGACTTGTGGCAGCTGATGGAGTTCTCCAAGCGCTTCAAGGTTGAGGAAGTGTGGCCGGCTGAGCTGATTGCCAAGATGCCGGAAGTGAAGGGCAAAACCCTGTTCGACGTGCTCTATGCCAACGGTCAGGTCAACCAGTTCCCGAAAGAGCAGAGCAAAGGTCTGCTGAACGACGAGGCCGAGCACTTCGGGTTCTACGTCCAGAAAGGGTTGTTCGAAGAGTACGCCACCTTCGGTCGTGGCCACGGTCACGATCTGGCTCCGTTCGATCAGTACCACGAAGCCCGTGGTCTGCGCTGGCCTGTGGTAGATGGCAAAGAGACCCTGTGGCGCTACCGTGAAGGGTTCGACCCCTATGTGAAAGCGGGCGAGGGGGTACGTTTTTATGGCAAGCCCGATGGCAAGGCGGTCATCTTCGCCCTGCCGTTCGAGCCCGCCGCCGAGTCGCCGGATAAAGAGTACGATCTGTGGCTCTCCACCGGTCGCGTGCTGGAGCACTGGCACACCGGCACCATGACCCGTCGGGTGCCCGAACTCTATCGCGCCTTTCCGGATGCGGTGCTCTTCATGCACCCGGACGATGCCAAGGCCCGCGGCGTGCGTCGTGGTGAAGAGGTGATCGTCTCCTCCCGCCGTGGCGAGGTGAAGACCCGTGTCGAGACTCGTGGTCGCAACCGTCCGCCGAAAGGACTGGTCTTCATGCCCTTCTTTGATGCGAGCCAGCTGGTCAACAAGCTGACCCTGGACGCCACCGATCCGCTCTCGAAAGAGACCGATTACAAGAAGTGCGCCGTCAAGGTGATGAAGGCTTAAGGCGGGGGAGTGCGAGATGAGTCGTAGTCGTCGCCAGTTTCTGGCCGACATGGCCAAGGGGGCCTGCGGTGTGGGCCTGCTTGGCGTGGGGCTAGGTGGCATGGCCCGCCAGCAGGCGCAAGCTGTGCCTGCCCAGGCGCTGCGCCCGCCTGCCGCCCTCGATGAAGCAGAGTTTCTCGGCGCCTGCGTGCGTTGCGGGCTCTGCGTTGAGGCCTGCCCCTACGACACCCTCAAGCTCGCCCGGCTGTTTGACCGTGTGACCACTGGCACCCCCTATTTCAAGGCGCGTGCCGTGCCCTGCGAGATGTGTGATGACATCCCTTGCGTGGTGGCCTGCCCGAGCGGGGCGCTGGATCAGCAGATGACCGACATCGATCAGGCGCGGATGGGGGTGGCAGTGCTCATCGATCACGAGACCTGTCTCAACTATCTGGGTCTGCGCTGCGATGTCTGCTATCGGGTCTGTCCGCTGATTGACAAGGCGATCACTCTTGAGTTGCAGCATAACCAGCGTACCGGCAAGCACGCCATGTTCCTGCCCACGGTGCACAGCGATGTCTGTACCGGCTGTGGCAAGTGTGAGCATGCCTGCGTGCTGGAGGAAGCGGCCATCAAGGTGGTGCCACGCCAGCTCGCCAAAGGTGAGCTGGGTCATCACTACAGGCTCGGCTGGGAAGAGAAGGCCAAGGCGGGGAACAAGTCGCTCATTGGCGACAGGCTCACCCTGCCCACCCGCAAACCGGAGGGGTTATGAGTCGTTATCCGGGGGAAGATGCTCGCATCAAGCTGGGGTGGTGGCGTTCCCACCGCTTCCTGTTGCTGCGTCGGCTGAGTCAGTTCAGCGTGCTCGGGCTGTTTTTGCTGGGGCCGCTGGCGGGCATCTGGATCCTCAAGGGCAACCTCTCCAGCTCGCTGTTGCTGGAGACGGTGCCGCTGACCGATCCCCTCACGCTGTTGCAGTCGCTGGCGGCGGGTCACTGGCCCATCACCACTCTCTGGCTGGGTGCTGCCATTGTGCTGGCCGGTTACTGGCTGGTCGGGGGGCGGATGTTCTGCTCCTGGGTATGTCCGGTCAACCTCATCACGGATGCCGCAGCCTGGCTCCGGGGGCGACTTGGATTAAAGGGCAACGGCCAGTTCAGCCGTGCGACCCGCTACTGGTTGCTGGCCATGGTGCTGGTGGTGCCAGCGGTGGTTGGGGTGATGGCGTGGGAGCTGGTCAATCCGGTGTCGCTCGCCATGCGCGGCCTGCTGTTTGGCATGGGGGCTGGCTGGGCCCTGCTTGCAGCGCTGTTCCTGTTCGATCTCTTCGTGGTTGAGCGGGGCTGGTGCGGTCATCTCTGTCCGGTGGGGGCCTTCTATGCCCTGGTCAACCGGGTCGGATTTATCAAGATTTCTGCCAAGGGGCGCGAGCGGTGCAACAACTGCATGGATTGTTATGCGGTTTGCCCGGAGCGTCCCATCCTGCGCGGGCCTGTTCACGGTGCCAAGCGCGGTCACGGGCCCTTGATTGCGGCTCAGGAGTGTACCAACTGTGGCCGCTGCATCGATGTCTGCGCGGAACAAGTTTTTGAAATCACTGTAGGTTTTGCCGTCAAGGCAGAAAAAACGTCGGAGAACAAATAATGAAAAAGCTGATTGGAGCAATGCTGGCCTGCCTGATGGCGGGATCCTTGATGGCAGCGGCCCCCGAGATCACCAACAGTACCGGTGGCCTCAAGTCCGAGCGTGGCGCCACCGATCTGGTGACCGATGCCACCGCCGCGCCCCTGAAAAACTTCCGCAAGGATGGCGCGCCCTACGATCGCCAGTACATGCATCAGCCGCCGCTGATCCCCCACGACATTCGCAACTATGAGGTGGACACCAAGGTCAACAAGTGCCTGGCTTGCCACAGCTTCAAGAATGCCAGCGCCATGAAGGCCCCCAAGATCAGTCCGA
Organism: Aeromonas sp. s8; assembly: GCF_040907785.1. Lineage (NCBI taxonomy): Bacteria > Pseudomonadati > Pseudomonadota > Gammaproteobacteria > Aeromonadales > Aeromonadaceae > Aeromonas > Aeromonas sp. s8. Next base: position 315,967 of record NZ_JBFOCL010000015.1, on the reverse strand, counting down.
CTCACTTCGAGACCCGCGACGGCCTGACCCTGGGTGAAGTGTCGCCGCGTCGCTACTTCTGCCTGCAGTGCCATGTACCGCAAGCGGATGCCAAGCCGCTGGTGGAAAATACCTTTAAACCGGTTGAAGCGCTGAACTGAGGAATCCATAGATGAAATTACCCGGCTTTATCCAGCGTCTGTGGACCACCTTCAAGTCACCATCGAAGGCGGCTCTCTGGGTCATCCTGCTGATGGGCTTCTTCGGTGGCGTGATTTTCTGGGGTGGCTTCAACACCGCCATGGAAGCGTCCAACACCGAGGCCTTCTGCACCAGCTGTCACGAGATGAAGGACAACGTGTTCGAGGAGTATCGCGATACCATCCACTACGCTAACCGCTCCGGCGTGCGGGCCAGCTGCCCGGATTGCCACGTACCGCACGAGTGGACCTACAAGATCATCCGCAAGGTGCAGGCTTCCAAGGAGCTGTGGGGCATGATCACCGGCAAGGTGGATACCCGCGAGAAGTTCGAGGCACACCGGCGCGAGATGGCGGAACGGGAGTGGCAGCGGATGAAAGAGACCGATTCGCGCGAGTGCCGCAACTGCCACAACTTCGAGTACATGGACTTCTCCCTGCAGGGGCAGCGTGCCGCCAAGATGCACTCTACCAATCTGGCCAGTGGTGAAAGTACCTGCATCGACTGTCACAAGGGGATTGCGCACCAGCTGCCCGACATGACCGGGGTGAAAGGGTTCTGATCCTGCGACGACAGGCCGGGTTTGCCCGGCCTGCGTTTTGTTCATATATGGGACAAGCATCAGATTTGTGTGTCTTTTAAATCCCATATCTCGTGAAACCTTTGATAGAATCAGCCCGCCGTCACACGCTTGAGCAAGTTGGTCACCCCTGTCTGCGTCCGTTTTTGCGCCCTGACAGCTGGCCTCTCATACCCCTTCTCTTCCTGCCTCGTTGACGGCCCATTGCCACAAGGAGCTGCCCGATGGGACAGAAACACAACGCATTTATTCCCCTCAAGATCGCCGTGCTGACGGTTTCCGACAGTCGCACTGCCGCTGATGACAGCTCGGGCGACTATCTGGTCTCGGCCCTTGCCGACGCGGGCCATCAGCTGGCCGATCGGGCGCTCTGCCCGGACAACCTGTTTCGCATCCGCGCGCGGGTGAGCGAGTGGATCGCCGATGAGGGGGTGCAGGTGGTGCTGATTAACGGCGGTACCGGCTTCAATGAACAGAACCGGGTACCGGAAGCGGTCGGTGTGCTGTTCGAGCGCACCGTACAGGGTTTTGGCGAGATGTTCCGTCAACTCTCTTTTGCCGAGATTAAAGGCTCCGCCATGCAGAGCCGTGCACTGGCGGGACTCGCCAATCGCACCCTGATCTGCTGTCTGCCGGGCTCCACCGGCGCCTGTCGGCTGGGTTGGGAGCAACTGATCCGCGATCAGCTCGATGCCCGCACCAAGCCGTGCAACTTTGTCTCCCACCTCTGAGAGCAAACGATGAACCAGACCGATCCCAAGCAGACCCAGCCCAACCTGACGCATCTGAACCAGAGCGGCGAAGCCCATATGGTGGATGTGACCGACAAGCAGGTGACCGAGCGTGAAGCCCGTGCCGAAGCGTTTGTTGCCATGGCCCCCGAGACCCTGGCGCTGATCCTGAGCGGCCAGCACCACAAGGGGGACGTGTTCGCCACCGCCCGCATCGCTGGCATCATGGCCGCCAAGAAGACCTCCGATCTCATCCCCCTCTGCCATCCGCTGGCCCTGACCCGAGTTGAGGTGGAGATAGTGCCGCTGCCCGAGCAGCAAAAGGTGCATATCCGCACCCTCTGCAAACTCTCCGGCAAGACTGGTGTCGAGATGGAGGCACTGACCGCAGCGTCGGTAGCGGCGCTGACCATCTACGACATGTGCAAGGCGGTACAAAAGGACATGGTGATCGAACAGGTGCGGCTGGTAGAGAAAAAGGGCGGCAAGTCCGGCCATTTTCAGCTGGGGTCAAATAGCGGGGAGCAAGCATGATCAAGGTACTGTTTTTTGCGCAAGTAAGAGAGCTGGTGGCCTGCGATGAGCTGAGCCTGCCGTGCGACTACGCCACCGCCGAACAACTGCGCGCGGCGCTCTGTGAGCGTGGCGACAAGTGGGCGCTGGCGCTGGAAGCAGGCAAGCTCTTGGTCGCGGTCAATCAGACCTTGGTGCCCCTCGATACCCCCATCAATGATGGCGATGAGGTGGCCTTCTTCCCGCCGGTGACCGGAGGTTAAGGATGAGCGAGGCAACCATGACCGATCGCATTATGGTCCAGCGGGAGGATTTCTCGCTGGCGGACGAATATGCCCGTCTCGCCACCCGCCCCGACAGTGGCGCCATCGTCACCTTCGTTGGCAAGGTTCGCGACTTCAATCAGGGGGAGGAGGTGAAGGGGTTGGCCCTCGAGCACTACCCCGGCATGACCGAGAAGGCGCTGGCCGATATCGTGCAGGAGGCCCGTCGCCGCTGGCCGCTGCAGGAGTGTACCCTCATTCATCGTATCGGCGAGTTGTGGCTTGGCGATCAGATCGTGCTGGTGGCGGTGAGCAGTGCCCACCGCGACGCCGCCTTTGACGCCTGTCACTTCATCATGGATTTCTTGAAAACCCGGGCGCCGTTCTGGAAAAAAGAGCTGACCGCCGAGGGTGTGCAACGCTGGGTCGAGGCCAAGGAGAGCGACAACGCCGCCGCTGCCCGCTGGCAAGCCTGACCTGTTCATCACGAGGGGCACAGGTTCAACGGGAACCACGGCCCCGCCAAGGGGCGCGGATGTGCGAGCCCCATCAGGAGAAAGGGAATGAAACCGTTGTTATCTGTTGTCATCGTAGGCGTCTGCGCCGCCACCTTGCATACCGGTGCCGTGCAGGCCGATGAAGTGAAGGTGGCTGTGGCTGCCAACTTCAAGGGAACCATCGAGCGTATTGGCAAGGAGTTTACCGCCAAGACCGGCCACACCCTGGCCATCTCGTCTGCCGCCACTGGAGTGCTCTACACCCAGATCAGTCACGGCGCACCGTTCGATCTCTTCCTCTCCGCCGATGCGGCGACCCCCGAGAAGCTGGAAAAAGAGGGCAAGGGGAGCGATCGCTTCACCTACGCCATCGGCCAGCTGGGGCTGTGGAAGAAGGGGGGGCCGGCCCCTGACGAGGCGACCCTGCGTAGCTGGAAAGGCAACCTCGCCATCGCCAATGCTCGCACAGCTCCCTATGGTGCTGCCGCCATGGCGACCCTCACCCATCTCAAGATCGATCCCAAGCAGTACCGGTTGCTGACCGGCGCCAACATCGGCCAGACCTGGCAATTTGTCGACACCGGTAATGCCGAGCTGGGCTTTGTCGCCTGGGCCAATCTGGTGGAAGCGGACAAGACCGGTGAAGCCTGGGCCGTACCGGCTGACTTCTATCCCCCCATCGAACAGCAGGGGCTGGTATTGAAGAAAGGGAGTGCGGTCGAGGCGCTGGTCGCCTGGCTCAAGGGGCCGGGTCAGGCGCAGATCAAGGCAGCTGGTTATGCCTTGCCCCAATAAGGTGATGGGCCTGATGCGATACCCTGAGTGGTCGGCCTTCGGGTCGGCCACTCTTTGCAATAAGGATGGATACCATGCTGTTGGGGGCATTTATCAACCGGGAGGTCGGCAATGAGTGAAGGGGATCTGCTGGCGGTCTGGCTCACCCTGAAGCTTGCGGCCTGCACCACAGCGATTTTGCTGTTGTTGGCACCGCCGCTCGCCTGGTGGCTGTCGCGCAGTCAGAACCGGCTGCGGCCGCTGGTGGAGGCGCTGGTGGCACTGCCGTTGGTGCTCCCCCCCACAGTGCTGGGTTTTTATCTGCTGCTCGCCTTCTCCCCCGAATATGGTTTCGGCGCCTGGTGGCGCGACACCTTTGGTGCCCCGCTCGCCTTCAGTTTTCTCGGCCTGCTGTTTGCCTCCATCCTCTATTCGCTGCCGTTCGTAGTGCAGCCGCTCACCTCCGCCTTCGTCAACATGGGTAACAAGGAGCTGGAGGCTGCCGCTACCTTGGGGCTCGGCCCGCTGGAGCGCTTCTTCCACATCATCTTGCCGATGACCCTGCCCAGCTTCGTGATGGCGGCGGCGCTGGGCTTTGCCCATACATTGGGGGAGTTTGGCGTGGTGCTGATGATTGGCGGCAATATCCCCGGCGAGACCCAGGTGCTTTCGATTGCCCTGTTTGATCATGTGGAGGCGATGGATTACCAGAGCGCCCATATTCTGGCTGGCGGCCTGATGGCCTTCTCGCTGGTAATGCTGGTACTGGTCTATGGTGTGCTGCAGCGCCGACAGCGGAGAGTGTTTGGATGAACCAGCCCGCCACTATGTCGTCAGTGAACGAGCCACCCCGCCATGTCCTGAACCTCCATGCCCGGCGTGAGTTTGGCCCCTTTACCCTTGATTGCGTACTGACCCTCGAACTGGGTGGGATCCTCGGCCTGTTCGGCCCCTCGGGCTGTGGCAAGAGCACCCTGCTGCGCATCATCGCCGGGCTCGATCGCCAAAACGGGGATCGCTTGCTGTGGCGCGATCGGGAGTATGCTCAGCTTCTGCCCGAAGCGCGCCGGATCGGACTGGTGTTTCAGGACTCGCGCCTCTTCCCCCATCTGACGGTGCTCGGTAATCTGCAACTGGCGGCCCGCAAGGGGCGAGGGCGCTGGCAACCCGAAGCGCTGGCGGCTCGGCTCGGTTTTGCCGATCTGCTGGGGCTGCCTGCCCATGCCCTCTCTGGCGGTCAACGCCAGCGGGTAGCGCTGGGGCGGGCGCTGCTGGCCGAGCCTGATCTGCTGCTGCTCGATGAGCCTTTCTCGGCGCTCGATCGGCGCAGCCGCATCCATCAGGCCCATGTGCTCAAGGGGTTGCAGCAGGAGAGCTGCATCCCGATGATCTTCGTCAGCCACGCCATGGAGGAGGTGAGCCTGCTCTGCGATCAGCTGGTGCTGCTGGAAGGTGGCAGGGTGGAGGCGCAGGGACGGCCGAGCGAGATTTTCGCCCGAACTGATCTCTCGCTCGCCAGCCGTGACGATGCCGGGGTGATGCTGGCGGCGACCCTCTCTCACTACGATGAAGAGGAGCAGATGGCGACCCTGCAGCTCGGTGAGCAGCAACTGCGGGTCACCATGATCCATGTGCCGGACGAGAGTGGCCCCTTGCAGATCAAGGTGGCCGGGCGGGATGTGGTGATTGCCACGGCACCCATCGAGCACTCCAGTCTCTCCAACTGTCTCGTCACCCGTCTGCTGGCGGTGCGCGAGGTGCGCCCCGGCCAGACCCTGTTGCAGTTGGCGCTGGGTGAGCAGATACTGCTGGCCCGGATCACCAGCCGCTCCGCCAGGCGGCTGGCGCTGGCGCCGGAGCAGCAGATCTACGCTTATATCAAGGCGGTGAGTCTGGTCAGCGAAGGCTGATTGGGCGCCGTGCTGATAACGTGGCAGGATGGCCACGGGCAACATAACAACAAGAGATGGTTCAGGTGATGAGTCGAGAGGCAATACACTGATGCGCCGCAATCAGGTGATGAAATTCAACGGTCTTGCCCTGCGCAGCGCAGGAGAGGGCCCCTTGCTGTTGCTGCTGCATGGGCTGGGCTCCTCCAGCCTCGACTGGCAGGCGCAGATCGAACGGTTTTCCGAACACTACCGGGTGGTGGCGCTGGATCTGCGCGGCCATGGTCAGAGCATGCAGGAGGGGCCGTTCGACGTATCAACCCTGGCGGCTGATGTGGCGAACTGGCTCGATGAGCAACCTGAGCCCGCCTGGGTAGTGGGATTGTCGCTGGGGGCCATGGTGGCGCTGGAGCTGGCTTTGCAACTCCCACACAAGGTGCGGGGGCTGGTGCTGGTCAACGGTGTCAGCGAATTTTTGCTGGAAATGCCGAGGGAGCAGGAGCGCTACGCCCAGCGCCTCAAGTGGCTGCGCTGGTTTGGCATGCGGCCGCTCGCCTGGTGGCTGGGACGCGAGCTCTTCCCGGGCCCGGATCTTGCGCAGGTGCGCCATACCTTCCGGCTGCGTTTCGTGCGTAACAAAAAGAAGGTTTACAAGGCGCTGCTGGAGGCGTTACCCGGCTGGTCGGTACGCGCCCGGCTCGGCTCCATCTGGCAGCCGGTGGCCATCATCTCCACCAGTCACGACTACCTGCCGCTGGCCAAACGGGTAGAGCAGTTTGCCGCCCTGCCCAACGCCACCATCCACACCCCCAACGGCCACCACGCCTGGCCCGCGGAAGATCCCTCGGGCTTTAATCACCTGTTGCAACGGATCCTCACGACCCATTGAGGAAGGGGTTGTTAGGTGCAGGTACCAAAAAGCCGAACCACAGGGTTCGGCTTTTTTGATCCCGTTTGCGTCAAGGGTGGGAGCAGACCGGGCAGTCGGGGCGCTTGGGCAGCTTCATCTCGCGGAAGGTGCCACTCAGGCCGTCGATCATCAGCAGGCGGCCGCTGTAGCTTTTGCCCATGCCTGCCAAGAGTTTGATAGCTTCCAGTGCTTGCAGGCTGCCCACCAGCCCCACCACGGGGGCGAGCACGCCCGCCTCGACGCAGGTGAGGGCCTGCTCGCCAAACAGGGCGCTGAGGCAGGCGTAGCAGGGCTCATCTTCCTGCCAGGTGAAGCTGCACAGCTGTCCCTCCAGCCGGATGGCGGCGCCACTGACCAGCGGTATTTTGTGCTGGCGTGCCTTTTGATTCAGCAGGTTGCGAATGGCCAGGTTGTCGGTGCAATCGAGCACCAGCTGATGTCGGGGCAGCTGGGTATCGAGCAGCGCCTCATCGGCCACGGCAGCGTGGGTCTCGACGTTGAGCCAGGGATTGAGGGTTCGCAGCGACTGGGCGGCAGAGTCTACTTTGTAGTGGCCAATGCGCTCATCGTTGTGCAACACCTGACGCTGCAGATTGGAGAGCTCCACCTTGTCGAAATCGACCAGGGTGAGCTGGCCAACTCCGGCTACCGCCAGATACTGGCTGGCGGCGCAGCCAAGGCCACCAGCGCCGATCACCAGCACACGGGCCTGCTTGAGCGCCTCCTGTCCCTCGAAGTCGAAGGATTTGAGGATGATCTGGCGGTTGTAACGCAGCAGTTCGGCGTCGCTCAGGATCTCGCTCACAGCAGCAACCCCCCGAATGGCTCCACGGTCACCGTCTCGCCCGCGGCAACGCGGCCCCGTTCCCGTTCAAGAACGATGTAGCAGTTGGCTCGCGACAGTGAGCTGAACACGGCGGAGTCCTGCGAGCCGGTGCTGCGCACCTCGAGGCCGTTTGGCCCCTGACTCAGGATGCCGCGCTGGAAGTCGAGTCGGCCCGGGCTCTTTTTGAGTGGCTCGGCCGCAATGGCTTGCAGCTGGAGCGGGCGCTCGAAGTGCTGGCCCGCCAGCTTGGCCAGCGCCGGTTGCACCAGCTGATCGAAGGTGACCATGGCGGAGACGGGGTTGCCCGGCAGGCCGAAGAACCAGGCGCGGGGCAGACGGCCAAAAGCAAACGGCTTGCCCGGCTTGATGGCAAGCTTCCAGAAGCCAATCTCGCCGAGCTCGTCCAGCAGTTGTTTGGTGAAATCCGCTTCCCCCACCGAGACGCCGCCGGTGGTGATGAGTACATCGGCCTCTTCGTCGGCGCGGATAAAGGCAGCGCGTAGCTGGGCCGGATCGTCGGGGATGATGCCAAGGTCGAGGCAGTCGCAGCCCATGCGCGCCAGCATGGCCCGCACGCCGTAGCGGTTGGAGTCATAGATATCGCCGTGGGCGAGCGGGGTACCGACCGGTTTGAGCTCATCGCCAGTGCTGAAGATGGCCACTTTCAGCGGTCGGCGCACCGCGACGGTAGCCACGCCGAGGGAGGCTAGCAGTGGCATCTCTCTTGGGGTGAGGCGAGTGCCGGCTGGCAGCACGCAGGCGCCCTTGCCGATATCGCTGCCGGTGCGGCGGATATTCTGGCCCGGTTCGGGTTGCGTAAGAAAAGTGATCCGATCGCCGTCGGCCTGCGTTTCTTCCTGCATCACCACCGCATCGGTGCCTGCGGGAACCGGGGCGCCGGTCATGATCCGCACGCAGTGGCCGGCGGGCCACTCGCCCTGATAGGGCTGACCGGCAAACGCTTTGCCCGCCATGATGAGCGGGGTGCCAGCAGTGAGATCCGCAAGGCGCACGGCGTAACCGTCCATGGCGGAGTTGTCGAAGGGGGGCACGGCGAGGGGAGAGGCGATGTCGCTGGCAAGAACCCGGCCAAGGGCCTCTGGCAGGGGCTGCTGCTCGCTGTCGCAGCAGCAGGCGAGTTGTTCCAGCATCCCTTGCAGGGCATCGCTTAAGGGGAGTAGTCCGCTGGTATCAAATCCCATCGTCATGACCTCTTTCTATGATTGAAGGCGGGATTATCACAAAAATCCCCGGGGATGGGCAGGTTATCTCAAGGATTCTCGGGGTAATCGGCACAGAAACGGGGGTAGATGGCCATAAAGTATGAGGTGACGCACAAGTTGACTTGAATCTTGGCGGCAATGGCCGTTTACTATGCCGCCATAACAGATGGCCGTTACATCCCGAGTGGCGACCATTACAGCGATACCGTCGGCCCTGTACGCCGCCATAACATAAGGGGTTGCTCCTTGAGCGGCCCTCACAGTCCCTGAGCGTGGGAGAGAAGATAATGACAACCTTAAGTCCGGAAGCCTTGCTGGTCAGGGCTGCCCTCGAAGCCCAGGGACTGGAAACCCCCCTGGTCACCAACGAGCTGAACAGCCAGGAGAAGCGGGAGAAGATCGAAGGCCATATGCGCTCCATCATGGAGACCCTGGGGCTGGATCTGACCGATGACAGTCTGGCCGAGACACCGCACCGCATCGCCAAGATGTACGTCAACGAGATCTTCTCCGGCCTCGATTATTCCACCTTCCCCAAAGTGACGGTGATCGAGAACAAGATGCAGGTGGACGAGATGATCATGGTGCGGGACATCAGCCTCACCAGCACCTGCGAACACCACTTCGTCACCATCGACGGCATGGCCCATGTGGCCTATATCCCTCGTGGCAAGGTGATTGGCCTGTCGAAGATCAACCGCATCGTGCAGTTCTTCGCCCGTCGTCCCCAGGTGCAGGAGCGGCTGACCCAGCAGATCCTGCTGGCGCTACAGACCCTGCTCGGCACCAAGGATGTGGCCATCAGCATCAAGGCGACCCACTACTGCGTCAAGGCCCGCGGCGTGATGGACTCCACTTCTTATACCACCACCACCTCCCTCGGCGGGGTGTTCAAGACCCAGCCCGATACCCGGGCCGAATTTCTGGGCGGCCTGCGCGGATAAAATGGCGGTTATTTTGTAACCGCCTTGCTGAATAAACGAGACGCCAGCAGCCATTGCTGGCGTTTTTCATTGGCCCCGGATGAGAGTGGCGGCCTGCAACGGCTTGACCCGCGCGGCTTGCCTTATGCAAACGTTATGCATTTTTCCGATTTATTCATCTAAGCGGTATATTTAATCGAACACGAAAAACCCCTCGTTTTCACCTTACAAAAAGTAACCGGACAGACTCTTTCCGAACCATCACAATCCGGTTACTCTAGCGCCCCCTCACGGCTCTCGCTGCCGCTCATGGAATTCAGAGATATTCATCAAGGTTGGATGGTGCGCCACTGAACAGGTGGCCAGATAGTTCATGCCAGGAGGGCGTGAACCGGACGAGTGCTACGAATTTAACGACCACCAGGATATCCCATGAATACCAGTTCCATGACCATAGGCAAAAAACTCACCGCCGGCTTTGCCGTGCTCGGTTTGATGGTCGCCTTTATCGGCGGTTTTTCCCTTGTCCAGTTTGGCAACATGAATGATGTTGCCATCCGGTTTACCGACAGCATCTTGCCAGCGGTCAATCGCACCAGCGCGATCGGGGATTCTCTCGGTGAGTTGCGTCGTTATGAGCTGGGTTATTTCGTGGTGGCTGCCGAGCCGCTGAAAAGGGCTGAATATCGGAATATTGCCAGTCAGCAGCTTAACTCGATCGCGCAGCAGCTGATTGCCCATGACAAGACGATCTGGCCTGAGGATGTGGCGGAGCGCCGTACCTTCGATACGGTGAAATCTGACTGGGATCGTTACGTCGCCCTGCACCAGCGAGTCAAACAGCTGCAAGACAGCGATCAGCTTGCCGAAGCCCAACGCATCTTCCTTGAAGAGGGGGTACCCCTTTACACCGCGCTGAGCAAGTCAGTGGCCTCCCTTATCCAGATTAACCATGGTTATGCGTCTGAATCCCGCAGCGACATTGTCGACTCTTATCAATCCGCCAATCTGAGTGTCACCATCGCGCTGGTGATCGGTCTGATCCTTGTGGTGGTGCTCTCCGTGGTACTGACCCGCCAAATTCGCGACCCGCTGATCATGCTGGCCCGTCAGGCCCAGCGTATTGCCAATGGCGATTTGGGTCAGGGCGAACTGCAGCAGTGGATCCGTGACAGCCGCTTCAACCGTGATGAACTGGGTCAGCTGGGCTCCGCCATCAACCGGATGCAGGGCTCCCTCTCCGATCTGGTGAGCGAGATCGCCGGCTCCGTGAGCCAACTCAGCAGCGCGGTGGAGGAGGTGAGCGCCATCTCCAGCCAGTCTGCCAGCGGCATGGCTATCCAGCAGAACGAAGTCTCCCAGGTGGCGACAGCCATGAACGAGATGCAGTCCACCGTCAACGAAGTGGCCCGCAACACCACGGATGCCATGAGCGCCGCCAAGGATGCCTCGCGCACCTCTGCTGCTGGCAGCGAAGTGGTACGCAGCTCCATTGCCAGCATCGAAGAGGTGTCGGTCAAGATTGAACAAGCGGGCACAGTGGTGCAGCAGCTGGAGGCCGACAGCGCCAACATCAGCGTGGTGCTGGATGTGATCCGCGATATCGCCGGTCAGACCAACCTGCTGGCCCTTAACGCAGCCATTGAAGCGGCCCGTGCCGGTGAGCAGGGCCGTGGTTTTGCGGTCGTTGCGGATGAAGTGCGCTCCCTGGCCCAGCGTACCCAGGACTCCACCGCCGAGATCAGCAAGATGATCGAGCTCTTGCAGAGCCGCGCCGCCGAGGCGGGCAACGCCATGCAGCTGAGCCGTCACCAGATGCAGGAGAGCGTCGGTCTGGCGCGGGATGCCGGTACCAGTATCGAGACCATCAACGGTGCCGTGGTGCGCATCACCGACATGAACACCTTGATCGCCACCGCCACCGAAGAGCAGAACGCGGTGACCGAAGAGCTCAACCGCAGCATCGTCAACATTCACAATGCCGCTGACGAGAATGCCCAGGGCGCTCATCAGATCGCCCAGGCTTGTGGCGAGCTGAGCAAGCTGGCCAACACCCTGCACCATATGACCCAGCGCTTCACCCTCTAAGGGTTGATGCATGGATAACAGAAGGCCCCGCCAATTGGCGGGGCCTTGTTGTTTCTGGCGTTGTGGAAGGGCTCAGCTCAGGCCGACTATCTCGCCGTTCTCATCGATATCGATATGGCGATAGGCAGGCAGACTGCCCAGCCCCGGCATGGTCATGATGGGGCCCGCCAGCGCATAGACGAACCCGGCACCGGCGCAGAGCTTCACCTCGTCGATGGGCACCTCGAAATCGGTCGGCACCCCTTTGAGGGCTGGGTCGTGGCTGATGGAGAGCGGCGTCTTGGCCACGCAGATGGGCAAGTGATCCCACCCTTCGGCGGAGAGCTGTGCCAGCTGCTGGTGCGCTTTGTCGGAGAGCTGCACTCCGCGGCCACCGTAGCCGCACTCCACCAGGGTTGCCAGTTTGGCGTCGAGGCTCGCCTCGTCGGGGTAGAGCAGTTTCACCTTGCCGGGTTGCTCGCAGGCGGCGACCACGGCGCGGGCCAGCTCGCTGGCACCGGCACCACCCAGGGTGAAGGCGTTGGAGATGGCTGCGCCACAGGCACCGGCTTGCTGCGCTTCATGGGCCAGCAGCGCCAGTTCGACCTCGCTGTCGGTGGGGAAGCGGTTGATGGCGACCACCACCGGCACCCCGTAGCGGCGGGCGTTCCGGATATGCCAGGCGAGGTTGTCGCAGCCCTGCTTGAGGGTCGGCAGATCTTCCCCCTGCAGGCTGGCAGGTAGCGGCTGGCCCGGACGGATATCGAGCAGGCCGCTGTTGGCCTTGAGGCCGCGCACCGTGGCCACCAGCACCACGCAGGCAGGGGTAATACCGGATTGGCGGCTCTTGATGTTGAAGAACTTCTCCAGCCCCATGTCGGAGCCAAAACCCGCCTCGGTCACCACATAGTCGGTCAAACCAAGGGCGATGCGATCGGCGATCACCGAGGAGTTGCCGTGGGCGATATTGGCAAAGGGGCCGGCGTGCACCAGCACCGGCGTCTGCTCGGTGGTCTGCATCAGGGTCGGTTGCAGCGCATCTTTCAGCAGCACCGTCATAGCGCCTGCTACTTCCAACTGTTCGGCGGTAATGGGCTTGTCGTGAATATCGCGGGCCAGCTGGATGCGGCCGATGCGCTGGCGCAGGTCTTTCAGATCGCTTGCCAGCGCCAGAATGGCCATCAGCTCGGAGGCGGCGGTGATGACGAAGCGATCGCTGCGCTCCACACCATCGGCTGCGCCCCCCTGTCCAATCGTGAGGTGGCGCAGGGCGCGGTCATTCATGTCGAGGGTGCGTGGCCAGAGAATGTTGTCAGCATCGATATCGAGCCGCGGCAGGCCGGTTTTGGCGCTGAACTGGTCGCCGAGTTTACGCTCATGGAACAGGCGGGCATCGAGGGCTGCCGCCGCCAGATTGTGGGCCGCTGTCAGGGCGTGAAAATCGCCGGTGAGGTGGAGGTTCATCTCCTCCATCGGCACCACCTGGGCGTGGCCGCCACCGGCTGCGCCCCCCTTGACCCCGAATACCGGCCCGAGGCTCGGTTGGCGGATGGTTGCGATGCTGGGCTGGCCGATATGGTTGAGCCCCATGGAGAGGCCAAGGGTAGTCACCGTCTTCCCTTCACCGAGCGGGGTCGGGGTGATGGCGCTCACCAGTACCAGCTTGCCGCTCTGCTTGGGTTGAGACGTGAGCAGGTCGAGGCTGAGTTTGCCTTTGTAGTGGCCATGAGGGCTGAGCAGGTGCTGGGGGATGGCGAGGCGTTCGGCCAGCGCGTGAATGGAGAGACGGGGGGACTGGCGGGAGATCTCGATATCGCTTAGCATCAGCACCTCGTTGGCATATCGGGGTAAAATATGCGGCGCAGTCTAGTGGAATATAACGGGTAATCCAATGACGAAAACGATTTTATTTGGCGAGGGTGAGGTTCGTCAGAATCCTGTTCTGCTGGATCTCAACGCACTCTATCATCCCCCCAAGCAGCCGATGACGGCGCTGGGGATTGTCAGCGCGCTGGTGCCGTTGTTCGGTTTCGGCTGGCAGGCGATGACCCAGGACCCCGAAACCCAGCTGCGCCACGAGATCCGCAAACGGGTCAACAAGCACAAGACAGACGAGGCAAACCTCATTTTGATCCTGCAGCTGGCCGCCATGTTTGACTGCCCCGAGATTGAAGTGGCGCTCCCCTATGCCCTCAGTGAGCAGCAGTTGTCGGTGATACGCACCCGTTTGCCACGCTGGCAGTTAAGCCTCGAGCAGGAGCGTCTGCTAGCCAAGCTCACCCCTGTTGCCGCATCCACCACCGCATCCGGCCAGCGTTAGGTTTCAAGCCGGACCAGCAGGCCGGACAGTCAGGCCGTATCTTCTGCTCTGGCAATCATCACGGCTTATCCCACTGTTGCGGGGCGAGATAGCGCTCCTGCACGAACTCGATAAAGCAGCGCACCTTGGCCGAGACGAAGCGGCGGTGCGGATAGACCGCATAAAGTCCCACATCTCCCTTGTCCCACTCCGGCAGCAGGCTGACCAGCTGCCCTGACCGCAGGGCCTCCCCCACGATAAAGGTGGGCTGCAATATGATGCCCTGATCATCACAAGCGGCGCGGGTCAGCGCCACCCCGTTGTTGGCCCGCAGCGGCCCCTGTGGCCGGATGCTCTGCTGCTCGCTTCCCCGTTTGAAGTGCCACTCCGGCTGGGTCAGGGTGTAGATCAGACAGTCGTGCTGCTTGAGATCCTCGGGTTTTTCCGGTCTGCCCTTGCGTGCCAGATAGGCGGGGCTGGCGCAAAGCTCGACCCGAATGGTGGCAAGCTGGCGCGCCACCAGCGAGGAGTCGCTGAGGTGGCCGATCCGCAGCGCCAGATCGAACCCCTCTTCCACCAGCGCTACCCGCCGGTCGCTGTACTCGATATCGAGCTTGAGGTCGGGAAAGCGCTGGCGAAACAGCGGCAGGGCGGGGGAGAGGTGCAGATAGCCAAAGTCCATCGGCACCGAGAGCTTGAGGGTGCCGTTGGGCTGCTGGTTGTGGTGGGTCAGCTGGCTGTGGGTCTCTTCCAGCTCTGCCAGCAGGGCGAGGGAGCGCTGGTAGTAGAACTGGCCCGCTTCGGTGGGATTGACCTGACGGGTGGTGCGCGACAGCAGGCGGGTGGCGAGGGACTCCTCCAGCTGTTGCATCAGTTTGGAGGCCATGGCGACCGAGATGCCGAGCTGGTTGGCGGCCTTGGTAAAGCTCTGGCACTCCACCACCTTGATAAAGGTGCGCATGGCGGCGATCTGATCCATTTTCCATCCTCAGTAAATAATGAATTTAATAAATCACTGATTATTCATCTTCAGAACGAGGTTAGCATTTTAACCACTGATGTGAACCCCAAGATGAAGGAACGAACGGATGAAAATGACCAAGGCTCTGCTGGCCTCCTGCCTGTTTATGGCTACCCCTCTGATGGCGGCGGATTACGATGTGGATGCGGCGCACACCACGGTGCAGTTCAAGGTGGGTCACCTGGGCTTCTCCGAGCTGGTGGGTCGCTTCAACACCTTCAGCGGCACCTTCAGCATGGATGACACCAACCCGGCGGCCGCCAAGGCGAGCTTTGAAGTGGATGCCGCCAGCGTCGACTCCAATCACGAAGCCCGCGACAAGCACCTGCGCAGTCCGGACTTCCTCGACGTGAAGCAGTATCCCAAGATGACCTTCGTCAGCTCCGCTTACGAGGGCACCAAGGATAAAGGCGTGCTGAAAGGGACCCTGACCCTGCACGGCGTCTCCAAGGAAGTGGCCTTCGATCTGGTCAAAATTGGCGAAGGCAAGGATCCCTGGGGCGGTTACCGCAGCGGTTTCAACGCCTCCACCACCATCAAGCGCAGTGACTTTGGCGTGAGCTACATGCTGCCCGGCATCCCGGACGAGATGAACATCAACCTGTTTGTCGAAGGCGTGCGCAAGTAATGGGCACGGAACTTCTGCTGCAAACCCTGGCGGCTCCTCTGGGAGCCGCTTTGCTGTCGTGGCGCTGGCCGCGACTGGGGTATCTGTGGGGCGCGCTGGCGCTCTGGCTGGTGGGCTCCTGGCTCGGCGGTCTCTATGGTATTCCGGCCAAGGCGTGGCAGTGGCTGCCGCTGACCCTGCTGGTGCCCGCCATTGCGGCTCAGGTGAACGATCTGCGCGGTTCACTGCTGCTCTTTGTGGTGTTCAGTGCGCTGGTGTGGTGGCAGGGATTGGCCTCGGTACTGGCGAGCGAACCCAGGATCTGGCTGGCGCTACTGCCCGCCATCCTCTGGTTTGGTTGGAGCGGTCTGCGCGGTGACAGCCGCGAAGGGCTCGGGTTTGCCCTCGGCTTTATCTGGCTGGCGCTGGTGATCGGCATCGATGGCAGTCTGCTGATTGCCCAGCTGGCCGGTGCGCTGGCCGCTTTCGCCGGTTTTCGTGCCCTGCTTGCCACCGTTGTTGGCACCAAGGTAGCCCCAGCCGGTCTGGCGCTGGCCCTCGCCTTCGTCCAGATGCTGGCCTGGCAATATGTGGAGGTGCCGCTGGTGGTGTTGCTGCCGGTCTGGTTGCTGCCGCTGCTGGAGTGGGCGTTACGTGACAAACCCTGGCCAGTGTGTTGGGGTGGGCTGATCCTGCTCGCTGCCGCGGGAACCGGACTAAGCCTATGGTGGGTGTGGCCTGCTGCTTCTTTGTACTGATTTTTGCATGAAAAACAGGCAATTACAGTCATTTTTGCATACTCGCTCATACTCTTGGCAGATAATGATTGAGCCCCATATGTGTTTCAGATAAAAAGGATTTTCATTTTATTTGGACACACACAGAACCCGGCCGCGCCGGGTTCTGTTTGCCTGCTTTGCGGCACATAAGGAGGCCACAGTTGCGCAGTCAAGGATCTGAGCATCTGTTTTTTCGCCATTTCACCGGACAGGGACGTATCGATGGTCTCTGCATTCTGCTGGTCACTCACCTGCTTCCCGATCGCCCCCGTTTTATCGACGCTCTCGGTCAGATTGGACGGATTGGTGCCATTTTGCCCAAACCGAAATCGGTACACGGTCCGACCCTGGAGTGGGTATCCCAGCACTATCCGGTGCTGCCCCTCAACCGGCGCTGGACCAATGAACCCGACAGCCTCATCCAGCAGATTGCGCCGCTTGTGGCCCCCCACGAGCGGTTGCTGATCCTCGATATTGGCGGTTACTTTGCCAAAACCCAGGTGATCTTGAGTGAATACTTCGGCCCCCGTTTCCTCGGGGTGGTGGAGATGACCGAGAACGGCCATCAACGCTATGAGCAGGAGGTGCTGGCGACCCCTGTGGTGTCGGTGGCGCGCAGCCCCCTCAAGCAGGCCGAGGATATCCAGATTGGTTTGAGCGTGGTCTACTCCGCGGAGTCGCTGGCCCGCAACCTCAACCGTACCTTCAACGTCTGCGAAGCTGTGCTGTTTGGCTATGGCAAGGTGGGGCGCAGCATCGCCCGCGACCTGCGCTGTCGCAACCTCCATCTCGGGCTGGTGGAAACAGATGTGCTGCGACAGGTCGAAGCGCTTTCTCACGGTTTTCGCTTGATCACCAAGGCTGAAGCCTTGAGCCGCGCCGAGCTGGTGATCTGCTCTACCGGCAACGGCTCGCTGGATTTGGCGGATCTGCAGGCGCTGCGCCCCGGCACCATGGTGGCCTCGGTCACTTCGGCCGACGACGAGTTTGCCTTCTCGCTGGCCCAGTTGCCGTGGCCGAGCGAAGAGGTGTGCCCCCATGTGCTGGCCCTCAACCGGCCGGATGGTACCCAGATCTACCTGCTCAACCGGGGCGAGGCGGTCAACTTCGTCCATGGCGCCGTGATTGGCGAATATGTCTATCTGGTGCTGGCGGAGATCATGGAAGGGATCCGGATGCTGGCGGCAGGCCCTCTTGCTCCCGGCCTGTTCGAACTGCCAGAATCGGCGATGCGTACCATTGCCCGCCATTGGCTGGCCGATTTTCATGGGGTTGATCAGCACTGATTTGACCGAATCGGGATCGGCCATTGGGCGGCAGCACGCCACTTCCCGCCATTGTCGCTTTTTTATGGAGTCACTCATGACCGAGTCTGAAACCCTGATCAGCAAACCCCGCATCGAAATCCGCTACTGCACCCTCTGTCGCTGGATGCTGCGCGCCGCCTGGCTGGCGCAGGAGCTGCTCTCCACCTTTGACAGCGATCTGGGGGAGGTGGCGCTGGTGCCGGCCAGCAAGGGGGAGTTTCGCATTCTGGTGGGCGGGGTGCAGGTGTGGGATCGGGTGGTGGATGATGGCTTCCCCGAGGCCAAGGAGATCAAACAGCGGGTGCGTGACGTCATCGCTCCGGAGCGGGATCTCGGCCACTCGGATCGCAAGGCGGCCGAGTAACGCCAGATGGGCCGAGCGCCTCGAAAAGCTGCTGAGCATGAGAGCGAAAGGAGAGGGAGGCGATGGCCTCTCTCTCCTTTTTTGCCTTTGGCTGTTTGCCTGGTGCCTGCAGGGCTATGAGCGCGGCTCGGCCAGATGGCTGCCGATATAGCGGGCCCGCTTGTGGGACTTGATGCGGCTCACATCGACCCATACCAGCCCGTCGATGCAGTGGTTGAAGTCGGGGTCGATGCCAAAGTCCATAAACTGCACCCCGCCCGGCTCGCACAGCTCGGAATACTGCTTGTAGAGGGTAGGGATGGCGCAGCCCAGATTATCGAGACGGGCCTTGAGTGCTTTGAGATCGGCGCCGTAATCCACCCCCTCGAACAGAGGTTGCGTCTCGGGGTAGGGACGGCGGGAGGGGGCCAGCGCCAGCTCGGGGGCAAAGTGCTGGCGGTAGAAGCTCACCAGCAGATCCTTGGCCGCCGGCGGCAGGCTGCCGGAGAGCGACACCGGGCCAAACAGGTAGCGGTAGCGAGGATAGCGAACCAGATAGGCACCGATGCCGAACCAGAGATAATCGAGCCCCCGCTTGCCCCAGTAGGCGGGCTGGATAAAGCTGCGGCCAAGCTCGATGGCAAGCTCCAGCCGCGGCAGCAGCTTATCCTCAAAGCCAAACAGGGTGTGGCTGTAGAGGCCATCCTTCCCCTTGCTGGCCAGCAGCTCCGCCACAGGGGCAAAGCGGTAGGCGCCGATGATGTCGAGCCGGGCCGGATCCCAGAGGATCAGGTGGTGATAGTCGTTGTCAAAACCATCGAGATCCCGCCGCTTGCCGGATCCTTCCCCCACAGCGCGAAAGGCGATCTCCCGCAGTCGCCCCAGCTCGCGCAGGATCACCGAGTGGCTCAGTTCGTGGCGGCGGTAGAGGTAGATCCCCTGACCATCCGGGGTGGTGCCGAGCTGTTCGCAGCTTTCGATGGCCTGTTTGAGTTGGCGGCGATCCTCCGGCAGGGCGATGGGGGCCTCGGTCTGCAGCCGTCCCGCCTTGCCACGGCCAATCCGGTAGAGGTGGTTGCGCACCAGCCGCGCCGCCGTCTTGGCGGGCAGCTCCTGAAAACTGCCGAGCGGAATGCGCGCCCCTATGGTCACCGGCAGGGTCTGCCCCTGCTGGCGAAACAGCTGACGCACCAGCAACAGAGCGGAGGCGGGCTTGTTGAGCCAGGAGGCGAGATAGAACCAGAGGCTGTTGCGCCCTCCCAGATGGATGGGCACCAGCGGGGTGCGGGTGCGCTGGGCCAGCTTGATAAAGCCTGCCTGCCAGGGGCCATCTTTCACCCCCTTGAGGCCAAGCCGGGAGACTTCGCCTGCGGGGAAGATCACCAGCCCCCCTTCATGGGCGAGGTGCTCGTTCATGGCGAGGATGGCCTGTCGATCGGTCTTGCCCTCCATATTGTCCACTGGCAATAGCAAAGGGCGTAGCGGCGCGAGTTGTGCCAGCAGCTGGTTGGCGACGATCTTCACATCGGGGCGGATGCGGCCGAGCAGTTGCAGCAGCGCCAGTCCGTCCAGCGAGCCGATGGGATGGTTGGCAACAAGAATGACCCGGCCACTGGCGGGAATATGCTCCAGCTGCGCCTCGCTGACCCGATAGTCGAAATCGAGCCGGGTCAGCGCCTGCTCGACAAAGTCGAGGCCGCGCAGGTGCGGGTAGCGGGCGGCAAAGTCGGCAAAGGCCTGCTCGTTGAGCAGCCAGCCCAGTAGCCGCTTTAACAGCGGGGTAAGCAGGGGGTAGCCAAGCAGGCGGGGGAAGTGCTGGGTCAGCAGGGTATCGATAGTGAACATCTGGGAGGCTCCGGCGATCCGTTGCTCCCAGCATGATGTGACACTGTTCCCGTGACATGTCAGCGGGATGACAGTTTGATGGCAGCGGCAGACGGTTGTTCCTGAGCGACTCTCCCCGGTTTCCCTTTCCTGATGGGTGATGGCCAGATAGCAAGAGGGGAGCCGGTTAAGCGGCTCCCCCCTTTGCCCTGGTAATGATAGCGACCCGATTAACCGCGCCAGGCTGCGGTGAGGCGCACCAGCTCCACCAGGGTGGCGACCGATTTCTCCATCGATTGCAGCGGGATGAACTCGTGCTTGCCGTGGAAGTTGTGGCCACCGGTGAAGAGGTTGGGGCAGGGCAGACCCATAAAGGAGAGGCGGGCGCCATCGGTACCGCCGCGAATGGGCTTGATCTTCGGCACCACGTCGGCGGCCTCCATGGCGGCACGAGCCAGCTCGACGATATGCATGTGCGGCTCTATTTGGCTGCGCATATTGTGATAGCTGTCGGTCAGGGTCAGCTCGATGCGGGCCTTCGGATACTCGGTCTGCAGGGCGGCCACCCGGTTCTGCATCTCGGCTTTGCGTGCGGCGAAGTGCTCGTCGTCGAAGTCACGGATGATGTAGTGCAGGGTGCTCTCCTCCACGGTGCCGCTCATCTGAGCCAGATGGAAGAAGCCCTCATACCCGTCGGTACACTCAGGGGTCTGCTCGGCAGGCATGGCAGCGTGGAAGCGGGCGGCCAGCGTCTGGCTGTTGATCATGCTCCCCTTGGCGGTGCCGGGGTGGACGTTATTGCCGATAAAACGCACCGTGGCGCTGGCGGCGTTGAAGTTTTCATACTCCAGTTCGCCCAGTTCGCCACCATCCACGGTATAGGCCCACTTGGCCGGGAATCTGTCCAGCGGGAACAGGTTGGCGCCACGGCCAATCTCTTCATCCGGGGTAAGGCCGACCCAGATATCGCCGCGCGGGATCTCGGGGTGG
Source organism: Aeromonas sp. s8 (assembly GCF_040907785.1). NCBI lineage: Bacteria > Pseudomonadati > Pseudomonadota > Gammaproteobacteria > Aeromonadales > Aeromonadaceae > Aeromonas > Aeromonas sp. s8. The sequence goes on along the minus strand of NZ_JBFOCL010000015.1, from coordinate 295,421 downwards.
GCCTGCAGGTGAGCGATGGCGGTAAGGATTTCGGCAATGCCTGCCTTGTCGTCGGCGCCAAGCAAGGTGGTGCCGTCGGTGGTGATGAGATCCTGACCCAGGTAGTTTTTCAGGAAGCGGTAGTCACGGATGGCGAGCACCTCGTCACCCTTGCCAAGGCAGATGTCGCCGCCCTGATAGTTTTCGATGATTTGCGGTACTACGTGCTCCGCCTCGTAGTCGGCGGTGTCCATGTGGGCAATCAGGCCGATAGCGGGGGCGTCCGGCTGGTTGCCCGGCAGGCAGCCGGTGAGGTAGCCGTGCTCATCCAGGGTGACCTGGCTAAGCCCCAGCGCCTTCATCTCTTCTTGCAGGGCACGGGCAAAGATCAGCTGGCCTTCGCTGCTGGGGCAGGCTGGATTGGTCTCATCGGAGCGGGTATGAAAAGTTACGTAACGCAGAAAACGCTCAAGCAGGGTATCCATTAGTCAGCCTCTAACCGATTGTGAGCGGTCATTGTGGCCAATCCGTGCGGGGCACTCATTGCGTCAGCGCAGGTTTTTCCCATTTTTTGACGCAAGGGAAGAGCGGCGAATGTACGGCGCGCGGGGCAACGTCCGGGAGGGAGATCGCATAAATGTGGCATTTATTGCGATATTTAGGCGCTGGCGGTGGCGGCCAAATTCCCCTCAGCGACCGCACAGCAAGGCGTCAGCCCAATCATGGCGTTTTCACACACTTTTCAAGGGGAAACCGGGCTGTCGCATAACCTGCGCCATCCCAGAGCCTGCCTGCCCGCCAGCAAGATTTGATCGACTTATTAAAAGGGGATTTTGAACACTATTTTTTATTGTCACTGCCCGCGGTAAGTGTGTACACTCCGCGCCGATCCAAGGGCAACCCTGAAGCAGGCAGAGCCGCCAGAAACCCGACCGATCATACGCCTATAGGGCGAGGCACGCAGAAACGACAGACACTGCTGGGGAATGGTTTCTTTAATACCGGTTAGGCTCCGGTATCAGGGAGAACAACAGACTCTCATCCTTCATTTGACCGAGTGGGCCACCGGCTCATCATCTTCCCTTGTCATGGGCGGTCACTGACGGTGAGGTGGGCTGTGGTTGTTGTCGTCTATCAACACGCATGCGTGCTGGCGCCTTCGCTTCTCTTCTCTTCCTTGGAACCCTCTCCTTCTGTCGGGATCGCTGCCGAATGATGAACTGACGGCGTGGCTGATGTCGTCTGTCATCAAAGTACCGCGGCGCTACGGCATAGTGGCACCGCATACCGTTGAGCTTGATGTAAAGCCACCAGCCCCACATCAAGACTCGTTACTTCCCCAAGATCCACCAGGCAGCCTCTGGCTTGCCGCGATGTGCAAAGCGTTGGTTTGGGTGGCTGCGTCTCGTGATGGCAGCGCTCGCCGTACTCTGCACTAGATGGTCTGGATGTGATTGAGGGTAACGAAGGCGACTTTGGGTCGCTCATTTGCGAGGCATAGCCCATGACTAACTGGTCCAGCAAGGACTCCTTGAAGGTCTACAACGTTCCCTACTGGGGTGCGGGTTTTTTCAATATCAATGACGCCGGTCATGTGACCGTCGCCCCCGACAAATCACGCCCTGACGCGCATATTGTGCTCTCTGACGCCATCGAACAGTTGCGTCAGTCCGGGCTGACCACCCCTGTGTTGCTGCGCTTCCCCGACATCCTCAAGAGTCGGGTCGATGCGCTGTTCAACGCCTTTGGTCAGGCCATCGAGAAGTCAGGCTATGAAGGGGACTACCTCTGCGTTTACCCGATCAAGGTAAACCAGCAGCGTCGTGTCATCGAGACCATCAGCCAGTCCTACAGCGACAAGCCCCGGCTTGGCCTGGAAGCTGGTTCCAAACCGGAACTGCTGGCCGTGCTGTCCCATCACCATGAGCAAGGCTCGGTGATCGTCTGCAACGGTTACAAAGACCGCGAATATATCCGCCACGCCCTCTTGGGCAATCTGATGGGCCACAAGGTCTACATCGTGGTGGAGAAGCCCTCCGAACTGGAAATGGTGCTGGACGAGTCAGCTCGTCTCAACATCAAACCCAACATCGGGGTGCGTGCCAAGCTCGCTTCCACCGGCTCCGGCATGTGGGAATCGAGCGGTGGCTCCATGTCCAAATTTGGTCTCTCCGCCTCCCAGATCCTGGCGCTGATCGAACGTCTGCGCGGGCTGGGCAAGCTGGATTGTCTGCAACTGCTGCACTTCCATCTGGGCTCCCAGATCGCCAATATCCGCGACATTCAGGGCGGCATCCGCGAGTGCGGCCGTTTCTACGCTGAACTGCGTCGCCTCGGTGCCAACATCGAAGTCGTGGACGTCGGTGGCGGCCTGGGGGTGGACTACGAGGGAACCCGTTCCCAGAGCCACTGCTCCGCCAACTACAGCCTCTCCGAGTACGCCAACAACGTGGTATGGGGCATCGGCGATGTCTGCCGCGAGTTCGACCTGCCGCACCCGACCATCATCAGCGAGTCTGGCCGTGCCCTGACCGCTCACCACGCCGTGCTGGTTACCAATATCATTGGTGCCGAAGGGGTGGAGATGAACGACATCAGCGCGCCGGACGAAGATGCACCTACCATTCTGCAGAACATGTGGAAAGGCTGGCTGGATCTGCGCAGCGAAGATCCCTCCCTGCTGGAGATCTTCCATGACTCGGTGGCAGATCTGGGTGACGTGAATACCCAGTACACCATGGGCCTCTTGAACCTTGAACAGCGTGCCTGGGCCGAGATGCTGCACCAGAACACCTGTCTGGCGCTCAAAGAGATGCTCAACCCGGTCAACCGCAACCACCGTGCGCTGGCTGACGAGCTGAGTGAAAAGCTTGCGGACAAGTGCTTTGCCAACTTCTCCCTGTTCCAGTCCCTGCCGGATGCCTGGGGTATCGGTCAGGTATTTCCGGTGATGCCGCTGGCCGGCCTCGATCGTCCGCTTAGCCGTCGCGGTATCCTGATGGATATCACCTGTGACTCCGACGGTCAGGTCGAGCACTATGTCGACGGTCTGGGGGTCGAGAGCACCCTGCCAATGCCGGTCTACGGCGAGAACGAAGAGTGCCACGTCGGCTTCTTCCTGGTCGGTGCCTATCAGGAGATCCTCGGCGACCTGCACAACCTGTTCGGTGACACCCACTGCGCGGAAGTGTGGCTGGACGAAGAGGGCAAGATGGACATTCGCAACGTGGTGCGTGGCGACACCGTCGACCAGCTGCTGCGTTACGTCAACATCGACCCGTCCGTGATCCGCGAAAACTATCAGCGGATCGCCGCTCACCCGGCGCTGGACGATGCCACTCGCAAAGCCCTGCTCGACGAGCTGGAGCTGGGCCTGCAAGGCTACGCCTATCTGGAAGACGAATAAGCGCCCGCGCTTGACGTTCGCCGTGAAGGCATAAAAAAGGGAGGCATTTGCCTCCCTTTGTTCTATCTGTTCCTCCTGTGGCGGTCAGGTCTGCGAGCTCAGCGCCTTGTGCAGATCCCGCTGCAACTGCTGATTGTCGTCTCTTTGCAGCTCCACAATACCCAATTGCAGTCCCTGCTCGATGGTGAGCGACCCATTCAACATGGCGTTGATGGCGGCTTCACTCAGCAGCATCACCCGGTCTTTTGGGTTTGGGCCGCTGGTGTGCAGCTGGAGCAGTAGGGACTCCTTGCCTCGTACTCTGGACCAGAGTCCTGAGTCGATAAGCAGGATGGAGATCCCGCCGCCTCCCCCTGCCTGCTGGAGTCGACTTTTGAGGGTTTGGAGCCATGCCTGACTACGGGAGAAGCCGGCTTCGCCTGTCAGGGCTGCCAAGGGGGGTAACTGCTCACGGCTCACCGCAGTCGCCGTCGCCATGGCAATATTGACCGTCCCCGGCCAGCTCTGTTCGAACGGATTAGGATAAAGGGCATCATAACCACAGCTCTGCCCCATCCCGGGGATGAGGCAGAGCAGGACCATGCATGCGCGCAAGGTGCGTTGCATCATGGCGTCACTATGTTGAACCAGAAGTTGAACTTGTCGAGCAGGCTGATGAAGTCACTGAACTTCTTCTGATCACCCTCGATCTTGATCTCGCCGTTGGCGATCTTCTGCTCCATGGTGCCCTGACCGAGCTGGATATCATCCAGCGTCTTCTTGCTCAGGGTAATGGTCACATCAGGCTTGGCGGCATAGCGGGTTGTGTGGTTGAGCACCGAGTTCTCCAGACTCAGGGTATGTTTCTCCCCGATGTCGGTGAACGCCATGTTGATGACCATCTTCTTGCCCGCCACTTTCTCGGGGTTAATGCGCACCGAAAGATAGTCAAACAGCATGCTGGGGCTCATGGCCCGGATGGTGTCCGGCGAGGCGGTGACTGTTCCGCCAACATTGGGAACGCCATTGCGCAGCTCATAGGCGCCTTGCAGATAGACGGAGCGCCACGGGCCGGATTCAGCCTGATAGCCCAGCTGCTCCAGTGCATCTGCCAGCAGCAGCTTGCCCTCTGTGTTGTTCGGGTTGGCAAACACCAGATGCTTGAGCACTTCTGCTACCCAGCGATATTCCCCCTTGTCGAACGAAGCTTTGGCTTTTTTCAGTACCTCCTGCTCGCCCCCCATGAACTCGATATATTTGGGGCCGACCATTTCTGGGGGCAGGTTGTCGAGATCGGAGGGGTTGCCGGAGTACCAGCCCATATAGCGTTGATAGATGGCGCGGCTGTTGTGGCGCAGGGTGCCGTAATAACCGCGGTTCGGCCAGAAGTCGTTGAGCTCGGGGGGGAGGGTGATTTGCTCGGAGATCTCCTCGCCGGTGTAGCCCATGTTCATCAGGCGCACCGACTGGTCGTGGATGTATTTGTAGAGGTCCCGCTGCTTTTTGAAGTAGTCGACGATATTGGTATTGCCCCAGCGTGGCCAGTGGTGGCTCTGGAACTTGACCTCGGCCTGATCACCCCAGGTTTCGATGGTCTCGTTGAGAAAGCTGGCCCACTTCAGCGCATCGCGCACCTGGGCGCCGCGCAGGGTGAGGATGTTGTGCATGGTGTTGGTGGTGTTTTCGGCCATCCACAATGCTTTGCTGTCCGGGAACCAGGTGTTCATCTCGGCCGGGGCTTCGGTGCCCGGGGTCATCTGGAAGACCATCTTGACGCCATCGACCGTCAGCGTTTCACCGGTTTTGGTGATAAAGCGGGTCGGCAACAGCAGCGAGGGCACGCCGGTGGAGGTGGTTTGCCCCAGACCGCCATTGACGCCCCCCTGCGGGTTGCGCGGCAGCAGGGCGCCGTACATGTAGACGGCGCGGCGGGCCATGGCATTGCCGGCGATGACGTTCTCCGACACCGCGTGTTCGGTAAATCCTTCCGGCGCGATGATCTCGACGCCGTTCTTTTTCACCTCGTCCAGCGAGTTGAACAGACCGGCGGCACCGCCGTAGTGATCCACGTGGGAGTGGCTGTAGACCACCGCGGTGACCGGGCGCTCCCCTTGGGTCTTGTTGATGAAGGCCAGCGCTGCCTTGGCGGTTTGCGGGGAGATTAGCGGATCGAACACCACCCAGCCCTTGTTGCCTTCGATAAAGGTGATGTTGGAGAGATCAAAGCCGCGAATCTGGTAAATCTTGTCGGTGACCTTGAACAAGCCGTACTGCATGTTGAGCTGGGCATTGCGCCACAGGCTGGGGTTGACGGTCTCCGGCGCGGCCTTGTCGAGGCCGATGTAGGTCTTGTACTGCTCCAGATCCCACACCACGTTGCCCTTGTCATCCTTGATGGTCAGGGTCTCCGGTTTGGCGATAAAGCCACGCTGGGCATCCTCAAAATCCTGCTTGTCATTGAAGGGCAGGGTGGTGAGCACCTGCTGGTTTGCCTTGATGGTAAATTCGCTAGCCGGTTTGGGATTGATGACTGCCCAGGCGGGTTGCAGAAGCAGGGCGCCGGACAGTAAGAGAGTGACGACCGTGGGTGCTGAGAACCTTGGTTTCATCAGAATTACTCCAGAGGTAGTTGTGTTGGGCGGCAGCGCTAAGTGTAGTCAGGAGATTGCAGCCTGCCGTATTTGATATTGCCAGGCATTATTGGCAAGGTGTGTCAGAACTGGTAATTGAACTCCAGTCGATAGGCGGCCTCCTCAATTCCGGCAATATTGTTCCAGTTGATGAAAGTTCTGAAGTTAAGTCGCCCTGAATATTGATAGGAGAGTGCGAGTTCGTGATACAGTGCGGCACTTTCGCCATCACCAAAGGCGTTTTCTTTATAAAACTCTGAGCCTGAAAGAGTATTGGCAAGCATAGGGTTGTAATTCAACCACCACTTTTCATTAAGAGTCAGTTTGCTATACATGCCGACGAGATAAAAAGTACCAGGAATGGTATAACCGGCATCGATCTGTTTACGATTACTATCAATATATTGATTCATTGATATATTGGCGCCAACTCCAGCCAGAGGATATAGCTGAAGCGGGCCCCAGGCAGGTAGTGCTTTAATCAGGCTATAGGAGATAGAGGCGTTCTGCTCGGCCAGATAACTTTCATCAAAGTTGTAGATGATATCCAGCTGGGTGCCCAGACCACTCTCGGTATTGATGGTGAAATTGCGTAGCCGCAGGCTGTCGAGGGAGTTGTCACGATTTTGATGATCAGACCAGCCCAGGCCTTCACCCATGACTCCTTTTGCCTCGATGATATTCATAGCCCGTTTGTTTTGGCTACCGTTGTCATATTGGCTACCGAATTTCAGATTGAGACCATCATCGCTAATGCCACTTCCCCATTGGCTATATACCGCAAGTGGGTCAGACATATCCTGTAATGGTGCAGAATTGTCTGATGATTTGGCGATAGCAGGCATAGCTACCCCTATACATAGGGGCAGGAGTATTTTTTTCATCATGTTATGGTTTTTTATTTTGGTTAGTGAATTAGTGTCATCAGAAATGTGATTAATCGATGTCGTTGATACGACATTAATTAATAGTGTGGCATCTGACAATCATATTTATATGAAGAAGAGAGGATGCATCACTTTTTACACGCAGTTAGCGTAACTTGTTCAGCATCCCCGATCATTGCAGTTCGCAATAATCAATCGTTAAGCTGGCCTTAAACCATTGCGATTGGGTTCCGCTGTGGTGAGAAATTGTAACTGTTGAATAAGCCAGCTGAGTGCAGGGTCTCGTTTTGCACTCTGATGCCAGTTGATGTAGACGGGGCAGGGGGCTGATTCCCAGGGGAGAGGAAAGTCCTTGAGGGCAAGCGGTTGGCGCATCATGGCCAGATGCCATTGGCTGGTGACACAGAGCCAGTCAGTCTGACTGACCAGAGAGAGCGCTGTCAGCAGCGCGTTGCTTTCATAGGCGATTTTGCGTGGTGGCAAGTTCTTGTTGGTCAGGCTACGGATCACCCAGTCATCTTTGCGTCTTACGTCCCATACTACGTGCTCTTCAGCAAAGAAGGTTTCGAAGTCGAGCTGATGTTCAATGCGGGGATGGGCTGCACGGCATACCACTCTGAGTTCCAGATTCAACAGTGGCTGGCTCAAAAAGCCGCTCTCTTCCAATGCAGTGCTGGCCAGTATCAGGTCGATATTGTGCTGGCGAAGGGCTTGCTGGCGAAGGTGCTCCTCATAGAGCCCGGGGACTGATTCGACGCGGCAGTGAGGTGCTGTAGTGGCGAGGTGGGCAAGTAGTCTGGGTAGCAGGAGCAGATCCAGATCCGGATGGCTGGCGATGCGAAAGACGCGCTGACTGGTGCCGGGATCAAACTCCTGATTGAGTTGCAGGGAGCGCTCCATGGTATTGAGGGCTGTGCGGATCTCCCTGTGCAGGGCGAGGGCTCGGCTGGTCGGTGTGATCCCGCGTCCTTCCCGTAGAAATAGTGGCTCGCCAATCTGGTCGCTAAGGCGGCGAATGGCCTGGCTTATCGCCGCAGGGGTCATATCTAGGCTGTTGGCTGCTGCTGATACCCCTTTTTCGGTCATGACGCGATCGAAGATCCGAAAAAGGTTGAGGTCTATATGTGGACTCGCCATCAAGTCATCCTGTTTTTATCCCGTTTACCCAGTATGTTGGTAAAACAGCCGATACCTTCCATTGTTGCTGTCATGACTGACGGGAAGCTTAACAGCTCTAAAACAGCCTCATTACTTATCATGATTCAAGCTGTTGCGAGCATCCTTTCAGTTTCTTGATAGAACGTCGTTACACATCTTGATTTGTATCAAGATACTCGGCCGTCGGTTGTCTTACGGTCAAGAGTGATGTTGATTGGATGTAACAAAAGGATGTGCATATGGAACTGAAAAGGGACCCGAGATGCTATACCGACGTCTGTATCGATGGTAAGTGGTATCACTACGACCACTGCAGCACCAACGTCTACATGCTGATGGGGGGCGCTGCGCCGAGCCTTCAGCTGGCCTATGAGCCGAGCAGCGAAGAAGAGCTGATCGAGATGCTCCAGCAGCTGGGGCGCTTCTGACTTACCGAATTGATGTCTTGCCATATGGCCATCGGGCGTGTTGCCACGATGGCCACCACTCTTCACCGCTGTGCCTTATCTCAGCGGGTGTTATTACCGAATAACCCCTTGCCAATCTCCAGCATGGCGACGGCCGCGGCGTAGCTGCTATCGGACTTGCCAATCTCATCCGCTATATAGAGAAAATTGGATTGGTACTTCTCGACAGCCTCTCGTGGGCTGGTTGCGTCAATAAAGTCCTCCTCCACCTCGAATCCTTGGGTCAGTAGTGCCGCCTTTTCACTCAGGAAAGTCGGAGATGCCATGTCGATAAAGGTGTATTGCTGCCGATTGGACGCCGGAATGGTAAAAAACTGGTATCTGGCCATGGGTAAATCCTCGCTTGAAGCGGGTGATAAATGACGTGACGCTGGGTTTAATCTGTGGCTCGCAGGCGGCTTGCTTGCCTCGACGTCGCAGACAGTGCGTGTCGGGAATACCGCATTTTGTTTTCGTTCGAGACTACTTTGTTGGCGTTTGCCCGGCAAGTGGGGCGCAGAGATTTTCTGGATGATCCGAGCAACCGAGATGTTGTGGGCAGGGGCGAGACCGAGATAATGCCGGGCTCACGTTGAGCCCGGCTTGTCAGCGCTCTGTTACAGCACGAAGCTCTGTACCATGGCGCGCAGCTGTTCGGTGAGCTGGTGGATCTGGCGGGCGGCATCGCGGGCGGCGTTGGCCACTTGCAGCGCCTCGTCACTGCCATCGGAGATGCGCACCACGTTGCGTTCGATCTCGTTGACCACGGCGCCCTGCTGCTCGATGGCGCTGGCGATGATGGCGTTGGTATCGACCATTCGATCCACCTTCTCGGTGATGGCGCCGAAAGCCTGTTTTGCCTCCTGCGCCAGCCCGACCCCCTCCTGCGCTTCATGGCTGGCCGCCGACATAGCGGTGACCGAGGCGCGGGCGCCGGATTGCAGCTGTTCAATCATCTGCTGGATCTCGACGGTAGCCCCCTGGGTGCGGTTGGCAAGAGACCGCACCTCGTCGGCCACCACCGCAAAGCCGCGACCCTGCTCACCAGCCCGGGCCGCTTCGATGGCGGCGTTGAGGGCCAGCAGGTTGGTCTGCTCGGCGATGCCGCGGATCACGCTGATGACGCCACCAATCTGGCTGCATTGCTGCTCCAGTTGGCCGATGGTGTCGGCGGTGCGCAGCACTTCGCGGTTGATATGGTCGATGGCCTTGATGGTGCGCTCCACCACATCCTCGCCCTGACCGACCACGTTCTGCGCCTCCTGGGTCATGCGGGCGGCTTGCAGGGCGTTGCCCGCCATGTCTTGTGAGGTGGCGGCCAGCTCCTTGATGGCGGTAGCGACCTGATGGGTCTCCCCTTGCTGATCGGCAATGACCTCCTGCGAGCGGCAGGTGCGGGCTTCGATGTCGGTGGCGCTCTCCACCACGGTGACGCCATTCTCCCGCACTCGCAGCATCAGGGTGCGCAGGGTCTCCAGCGTCACGTTGTAATCCCGGCTGATGGCGGCCAGTTCGTCCTGACCAACGATCTCGATATGCTGGCTGAGATCCTGGGCGTTGACTCGGGCGGCGATATCACGCACCCGCCCCACGGTTTCGCGCAGGGAGAGATAGGCACCGATCATCAGGTAGAGGTAGAGCAGCAAGCTGGCGGTCAGCGGCGCGGTGACCCACCAGAAGTGGCGTTGGTTGGCGGTCAGCCGCTGATGCAGGTCGGCCTCCAGCCGCTGGCGTACCTGGCCTGCCAGCGCGGTGATGGCCTCGTCCATTTTATCCCCCAGCGCTTGCACCTCCTTGGTGGAGAGCTGCACCAGCTGATCCTTCATCATCTTGTTTTCCATGGTCTCGACCCCCTGACGCACCAGCTGTATCAGAGCATCGGTCTGCTGACCCAGCTCGGCGCGGTAGGCCGGTTCAATCTGGTAGAGCAGGGTCAGATCGGCCTCCAGCTCCTGCAGGGTGGCGCTGATGAGGTCGAGACGAAAACGCAGGCCGCTGTAGCCCTCTGCCTGAAACAGGCCGAAATCGGCGATGGTGGCGGCGCGATCTCGCACCTGAGCCAGCAGGTCGCGCAGCTGCGGCAACCGCTCGCTGGCGAGGATCACCATGTAGTAGGTACCGAGCGCCGGATCCTGGATCAGGCTGCTACTGGCAGTAATGTGCTTGTAGAGGTGGCGCACCTCGGTCAGCAGCTTGTCGTGGCGCAAGTTGCTCTGCTCCACTTCCAGCTTGCCCGCTTCATTCTGCAAAGCGGCCCAGCCCTGCTGGAGCACCTCAAAGGAGGGGTTGTTCTGGCGGGTATCGGCAAAGGCTTGCAGGCTCTGATCAACGGCTTGTGCGGCTGCCTTGACCTGATCATCACCGACCGGATCCACTTCATAGGCGTGACGGGTAACCAGATTGCGATGGGTGAGCAGGGCCTGCTCGATAGCGGGCACGGGGGTGAGATTGACCACGCCAGCCAGCTCGCGGTTGGCCTGGACGTTGTCATCCTGCAGCCGCCCCAGCAGATTGGTCATGCTGTAGGCCAGTGGCAGCAGCATCAGGCAGGACCAGAGCAGGAATTTGTATTTGAAGGAGAGCTGATTGCCCAGCCGGATGGCGGGGTTGAAAATCCATTTCATGTTAAGCCTCGATACCTGAGTGCGGGCGTGAGTCGTATTGCCTGAATAGTACTCCGAGCGGCCTCCCTTGGGTGATGGCCGGTTGCAAGTTGTGATCCCCTTGGCTTTTTACTTCCGGGCGGGGGCGCGGTCAGCCGCACCAATAGAAAACGGGCCACCCGAAGGTGACCCGTGGTCGATAAGGGGAAACCGATCAGTTGAACGCCAGGAAGGGCGAGACACAGAGCAGTAGGCCAGTGACGATGATGATATAGAGGGAGGTGCCCTTGTACTTGTGCAGCGCCGGTACCTGATAGACCAGATAAGCCGGGATGAGGCAACCCACCATGCCGAAGATGGGGCTGCAGATGGAGGTGAAGCTCAGTACCGGTGCGTTGAGTACGATGGCACCCCAGGAGAGCATGACGGTAAACACCATGATGCCCTTACCCACCAATCCTTTGTTGATGCGGTTTTCCGGCATGACGCGGCGCAGCAGGTTCATCGCCAGACCCTGACAGGCTTCACGGAAACCGAGGTAAACGCCGAAGTAGGCGGTCATTACCGCAAAGATGTTGAGGGTGAGGCTCAGGAGCTTGAGGGTCTGGCCGGGCATCCCCTGGGCTACCATCGCCAGCGCGGAGATGTTCTCCTCGGAGGCTTTAACCGCCTGATCATGGCCCATGGCAAGAGTGAAGGAGACCGCGTAGAAGAACACCACCACGAACAGAATGCCGAAGGCGATATTCATGGCGCGCATCGCCTTGAAGCGGGCCACTTCCAGCGACTTTTCCCGCGAGCGGTAGGAGATCACCATGGGACTCAGGCTCTGGATAAAGAGGATGGAGGTGAGGGTAAAGGGCAGCATGATGATGGCATCCTTCATCCAGTCACCGGCAGCGGGCATGGCGGTGATGTTGGCCGCATCCCACTTGTCCACCATCATCAGGCCGAGCACGGCCACCACGCTGATCTTGGTCAGCACCATAAAGGTGGAGATCTTGAACAGCAGGTTTTCGCCGCGCGAGGCCAGTGCCACCAGACCGCAGATCAGCACCAGACCGTAGAGCGGGTTTTCGGAGAGCAGGCCGTCGGTGACGCCGAAGCTCTGCAGGAAGGAGGCGCTGTCATTGGTGATGGCGGTGGAGTAGACGAAGACCCAGATCACCAGCATCACGAAGTAGAGCGCGCCGAGCAGCACACCCCAGTTCTTGCCAAGGTAGCCGGTGATGACGCTGGGGTAATCCTTGCACTCCGGCGAAGTGGCCAGGGTGTTGATAAAGAGGCGCTGGAACATGTACATGGCGGGGTAGCCGATCACCGCCGAGAGCAGAAAGACCCACAAGCCCATCAGACCTACCTGTACCGGCAGGAAGACGATCCCTGCGCCGATGGCCATGCCGATGCTCATGATGATCCAGCCCCAGTCGGTGCTGTCGAAGCGAACCGCTTCTTTCCATTCCAGCGTGCCCATCACGGGGCTGGCGAGTGTAGTGCTATGCGCGTCCATTAAAACCTTCTTTTTTGTAGGGATGTGGGAAAGCGGCGCAAATATAGTTGAATGAAACTGTCATAAACAATGCCCATAAGAGTACTTTTGTTCAAATCAGGATGGTGATCACGGTTTATATTGAGGCTGAAAGGTGCCTTTAAACGCCATTTTTGTATCTTTTTGTTGAATGGATAAAATAAAAAGCAAATAATGTTGAACGAAATGAGATTTGTGATTGCAAAAAAAATTGCACAAACAGGAGTGGCTATATGAAACGCATCATCACAGCAGCAGCGGCACCTGACGCTATCGGTCCCTACAGCCACGGCACTGCCTATGGCGACCTCATCTTTACCTCCGGTCAGTTGCCGGTCTGCAAGCTGCAGGGTGGTGTGGTGGAAGGGGGGATTGCCGCCCAGACCCGCCAGTCACTGGAAAACCTGAAATCCGTGCTGGAAGCCGCTGGCGGCTCGCTGGATACCGTGCTCAAAACTACCTGCTACCTCGCCGAGATCAGCGATTTTGCCGCGTTCAACGAGGTCTATAAAGCCTATTTCCAGAAAGATTGTCCGGCGCGCAGCTGCTTCGCAGTGAAGGATCTGCCGATGGGCGTCAAGGTTGAAGTGGAAGCGATCGCCCATATCGCTCGTTAATGCTGATAAAAAGGTTCAAGTGATGAAACAAGCGTGGCAGCAGTATCTGCAGATTATTCAACAGGTTGTCAAACCAGCGCTGGGTTGTACCGAGCCAATCGCCGCCGCTTATGCCGCGGCTGTCGCCACCCGGCAACTGGGCTGTGAGCCCAGTCGCCTCGAGGTTGCAGTGTCGGACAATCTCTATAAAAACTCGATGGGTGTCTATGTGCCGGGCACCGGCAAGATCGGTCTGGCCATTGCGGCCTCGGCCGGTGCCATCGGCGGCAACGCCGATGCCGGGCTGGAGGTGCTGGCCGCGATCCAGCCAGAACAGGTGGATCGTGCCCAGCAGCTGATCGATGCCGGCAAGGTGCAGGTGAGCCGCACCGCAGCCCCCGAGTTTATCTTCTGCCGCGTGACCGTTTATGGCACTGATGACAAGGGTGAAGAACACAGCGCCGAAGTGACCCTCTGCGGCGGTCATACCCGCATCGTCGAGCAGCGCCGCGATGGCGAGGTGACCTTCACCGCCGATCAGAGCCAGGGCGGCGCCACCGGTTCCATCTGCGATGGCGTCGATATCAGCATCGCCGCCATCTACGAGTTCGCCACCCAGGTGGAGTTCGAGCAGATCAGGTTCATCCTCAAAGCCTCCGAGCTTAACGGCAAGCTCTCCGCCGAGGGGATGAACAACCCCTATGGCCTGGAGATTGGCCGCACCATGCAGCAGAACATCAATGCCGGTCTTATCGGCGAGGATGTGATGAACCGCATCGTGATGATGACGGCGGCTGCCTCCGATGCCCGCATGGGGGGCGCGACCCTGCCAGCCATGAGCAACTTTGGCAGCGGCAACCAGGGCATTGCCGCCACCATTCCGGTGATGGTGATTGCCGAGCGCTTTGCGGCCAGCGAAGAGCAGCTGGCTCGCGCCCTCATCATGAGCCATCTGGGCGCCATCTATATCAAGTCCCACTATCCGCCGCTGTCGGCCTTCTGTGGCAATACCGTGACCAGCGCGGCCGCCTCCATGGCCATGGTTTATTTGGCGGGCGGCAGCTTCGAGCAATCCTGCTTCGCCATCCAGAACGTGCTGAGCGACAGTGCCGGTATGGTGTGCGACGGGGCGAAAGCCTCCTGCGCCATGAAGGTGAGTACCTCCTCCGGCGCTGCGGTGCGCGGCTTCCTGATGGCCCTCAACAGCCACTCGGTGTCGGGGCAGGGGATCGTCGCCGGCGACGTGGATCAGACCATCCGCAACGTCGGTCAGATGGTGAAGGAGGGCATGTCTGCCACAGACAGCACCATTATTGATATCATGTCCGCCTGATGTCCCTGTCGGTTGCTGCCCGGCGCCCATTGTCCGGCAGCAACCCTTGCAAGAAGGTCCCATTGTGAAGCTGCAAGAGTTGAGTCCGAGCGATTTTGAGATCCTCAAGTCGATGGAGAACATAGTGGATGGCATCGCCGCCATGTATGGTCAGCACACCGAAGTGCTGCTCCACAGTCTGGATGCGCGCAATCCCTCGATCGTCAAGATTGCCAACGGCCATATCACTGGCCGCAGTGTCGGCGCTCCCATCACCAACCTGGCGATGATGAAGCTCAAGAGCGGGCAGGATATCTCCAGTCCCTACATGACCAAGTGCGCCACCGGTAAGACCCTGCGCTCCATCACGACCGTGATCCGCAACGGGGAGCACAGGGCCATCGGCTTGCTCTGCATCAACAGCGACATGGACGCTCCGCTGCAATCTGTGCTGCGCACCATGATGCCGGAGTGCATGCATCCCCACGAGAGCCATCCCACCCCGGAGGTGTTCGCCCGCAACATCGACGAAGCGCTCAACAGCACTATCGACACCGTCAGTGCCGAGGTGCGTGGCAACGAGGCGGTGCCCCCGTCCCAGAAGACTCGGGTTATCGTCAACCAGCTGCACGACATGGGGATCTTCGAGTTAAAAGACAGTGCCCAGATTGCGGCGCGCCAGCTCGGGATCTCGGTCCACTCCATCTACCGCTATCTGCGGGAGATCAAGAAGGGCTGAGCCAGTTTAATCTGGCCAAATTGGCAGCAAACGGGTCAGCCCTGACCCGTTTTAGCCTCTCTATTTGGGCCATCCTTCGGGCTCATCTGCTATCATCTCCCCCCTTTGTTTTTCTATCTCTCTGAACGTGCTGGAGAAATCATGTCTCGACTCATCTATCTGCTGCGCCATGGCCAGACCCGCTTCAATGCCGAGCAGCGTCTGCAGGGGCGTTGCAACTCCGAACTGACCGACAAGGGCGAGGCGCAAGCCATCGCCATGGGGCGGCGGCTTGCTGGCGAATTGGCGGAACCCGCCCGTTGGACCATCTATGCCAGCCCGCTCGGGCGTGCCCGTCAGACTGCGCTGCTGGTGTGCGAGCAGTTGGGGCTGGCGGCGGATCGCATCGTCTGGGACGATCGATTGATGGAGCTGGGCATGGGGGAGTGGGAGAGCTGCCAGATCCCGGCGCTGCGTCTTGCCCACCCCGAGCTCGATACCGGCAAGGGGGACTGGTATCTGCAGGCACCGGGGGCCGAGAGCTTCGAGAGCATTCAGCGCCGGGCACACCAATGGTTGCAGGATCCTGCCATCGCCGAGCGGGCCATCGTCATCTCCCACGGTCTGCTCGGTGCCATGCTGCGTGGCGTCTATGCCGATCTCGACTATGAGGCGACCTGGTCACAGGAGTTGCCGCAAGATGCCTTCTATAAGCTGCAGGATGGCCACATCACCCGCATTGCCTGCTAGTTGCCGTGAGGTGGCACCATGGCATGGACCATGATTGCCATCTTCGGATGCCCATTTGTGCCGCAGTTCAACACATCAGAGCACCTTATCGCGGCAAGATGAGGTATCTTATGCCCCGATTTCATCCATTAAACGGATCCGAGACCCCATATGATCATCAAACCCAAGGTTCGCGGCTTTATCTGCACCACCACTCATCCGGTCGGTTGTGAAGCCAATGTTCGTCGCCAGATCGCTTATACCAAGGCCAAGGGCACCATCGAGAATGGTCCCAAGAAGGTGCTGGTGATCGGCGCTTCCACCGGTTATGGCCTGGCCTCCCGGATTGCGGCTGCCTTCGGTAGCGGCGCCGCGACCCTCGGCGTCTTCTTTGAAAAAGCGGGCACCGAGTCCAAGACCGGTACCGCTGGCTGGTACAACTCTGCCGCTTTCGACAAGGCAGCCAAAGAGGCGGGCCTCTACGCCAAGAGCGTCAACGGCGATGCCTTCTCCAACGAGTGCCGCGCCAAGGTGATCGAGCTTATCAAGCAGGATCTGGGTCAAATCGATCTGGTTGTCTACTCCCTGGCCTCTCCGGTGCGCAAGATGCCGGAAACCGGCGAAGTGGTGCGCTCTGCCCTCAAGCCCATCGGTGAGGTCTATACCACCACCGCCATCGATACCAACAAGGATCAGATCATCACCGCCACCGTCGAGCCGGCGAACGAGGAAGAGATCCAGAACACCATCACAGTGATGGGCGGTCAGGATTGGGAGCTGTGGATGGCTGCCCTGCGTGATGCCGGCGTGCTGGCTGACGGCGCCAAGTCCGTGGCCTACTCCTACATCGGTACCGATCTGACCTGGCCAATCTACTGGCATGGCACTCTGGGCCGCGCCAAGGAGGATCTGGACCGCGCCGCTGCCGCCATCCGTGGCGATCTGGCAGCCAAGGGCGGCACCGCTCACGTGGCCGTGCTCAAATCCGTGGTGACCCAGGCCTCTTCCGCCATTCCGGTGATGCCGCTCTATATCTCCATGGCCTTCAAGATTATGAAGGAGAAGGGCATTCACGAGGGCTGTATGGAGCAGGTGGATCGCATGATGCGCACCCGTCTCTACGCGTCCGACATGGCGCTGGACGATCAGGCTCGCATCCGCATGGATGACTGGGAACTGCGCGAAGATGTGCAGCAGACCTGCCGCGACCTGTGGCCATCTATCACCAGCGAGAATCTTTCCGAGCTGACTGACTACACCGGCTACAAGCAGGAGTTCCTGCGCCTGTTCGGTTTCGGGCTGGATGAGGTTGATTACGATGCGGATGTAAATCCGGATGTGAAATTCGACGTGGTCGAGCTCTGAGTCTGACTCAAGTGAAAACAGGGCCCCGCGGGGCCCTGTTTTTTTGGCAAAAATTCCGCCAAATTGCGGAATTTTATTATCAGCGATCACCTTTTTCCCATATCAAACCCGCTAGTCTTGCGCTGATCGGATCACAGACGGCATTGCCGAGGAACGGAAGCTATGACCACTCCAAATGAGGCGCCCAAGAAGCGCCAACTCCCCACTGTCTATACCCTGCTTTTTATCATCATCGCCTTGATGGCTGGCCTCACCTGGGTGCTGCCAGCGGGCAAATATGACTATGTCACCGCCAAGACCCAGCAGCCGGTGGCGGCAGCGGCCGTGGCCGATTACAGCGGCGACGAGCGGTTGTTGCCGGTGCCCGGTAGCTACACCGAGCTGCCCTCTCATCCGCAGGGGATATTCGATGTGCTCAAGGCCCCCATTCAGGGCTTTCACAAGGCCGCTGATGTGGCGCTGTTCGTGCTCATCATCGGCGGTTTTCTCGCGGTGACCATGCAGAGCGGGGCGCTTGATGCCGGGGTGGGGGCCATTGTGCGTGGCTTTGCCGGGCGTGAGCGGCTGCTTATCCCGGTGCTGATCGCCCTGTTTGCCCTCGGCGGCTCCACCTTCGGCATGGCGGAGGAGACGGTGGCCTTCTGGGCACTGATCGTGCCGGTGATGATGGCGGCGGGCTTTGATCGCATGGTGGCGGCGGGGATTATCCTGCTTGGCTCCGGGGTCGGGGTGCTCGCCTCCACCGTCAACCCGTTTGCCACCGGCATTGCCTCCGGTTTTGCCGGCATTCCCATCGGTGAGGGGATCGGTTTGCGGGTCATCCAGTGGCTGCTGCTGGTGATCTTCGCCTCCTGGTTCGTGATGCGCTACGCCAAGCAGGTGCAGCAGGACAAGTCCCGCTCCGTGCTGGCCGACATCGCCTATGACGACGAGTTCTCCCAGATGAAGAGCGGCAATCTCGCCTTCACCGGCAAGCAGAAGCTCACCATGCTGGTCTTCTTCGGCACCTTCCTGCTGATGATCTATGCGGTGGTGCCCTGGTCGGACTTGGGGATCGACGTGCTGCCCACCTTTGGTTGGTGGTTTGACGAGCTCTCGACCCTTTTCTTCAGTGCCTCCATCCTGATTGCGCTGATCAACCGGATGCCGGAGTCCAACTATGTGGCGACTTTCCTGAGCGGCGCTCGGGATCTTATCGGGGTGGCACTGGTGGTGGCGGTGGCGCGCGGCATCTATGTGGTGATGGAGCAGGGCGTCATCATCGACACCATTTTGCATTGGGCTGAAGGCCTGGTGACCGGACTCTCCTCATCGGTCTTCATCCTGATGGCCTATCTGGTGCACATCATCCTGAGCTTCTTCATCCCCTCCACCTCGGGGCTGGCGACTGTCTCCATGCCGCTGATGGGGCCGCTGGCGGACTTTTCCGGCATCTCCCGGGATCTGGTGATCACCGCCTATCAGTCCGCCTCCGGCTGGATCAACCTGTTCGCCCCCACCGCCGCTCATCTGGTGGCCGGTCTGGCGCTCGCCAAGATCCCCTACGATCGCTTCGTGCGCTGGGTGCTGCCCTTTATCATCGGGGTGGCTCTCATCACCATGGCGGTACTGGTGGCTGGCGCCCTGCTGCGCGGTTGATGGTACGAATAAAACCACAGATAACAAAAAGGCTCCCGCGGGAGCCTTTTTACTTTCATCAGGTATAAGCCATATACCGTATCAGCTAACCAACAAGAAAGGCCCTTGCGGGCCTTTTTGTCTGGTTCACTTTGTGCGCTTACAGCTGGAATTGGGCCAGTTGCTTGCGTTGCTGCTCGGCGAGCTGGGAGAGTTCGTTGCTGGCACTGGCGCTCTGGCTGATGCCGGCGGAACTCTGGCTCACGATCTCGTGAATATTGGTGATGTTGCGGTTGATGTCGGCAGTGACGCAGGACTGCTCCTCGGCGGCGGTGGCCACCTGGGCGTTGGCGTCGTTGATCTGGCGCACGGCACCGGTAATGCCGCTCAGCAGGTCCTGCACCTGAGCGGACAAGCGCTGGTTATGGCTGAGGATCTCCAGGGTCTCCTGCACGCCGTTGTTGGCGGATTGGGACTGGCTCTGCAGCCGCTCGATGATGGCCTGGATCTCCTTGGTGGAGTCCTGGGTGCGGGCAGCCAGCATTCTCACCTCGTCGGCCACCACCGCAAAACCACGGCCCGTTTCACCGGCGCGAGCTGCTTCGATGGCGGCATTGAGCGCCAGCAGGTTGGTCTGCTCGGAGATCCCCTGGATCACTTCAATTACCTTGCCGATCTGCTCGGACTGGGATTTGAGCTGGGCCACGATGGCTGCGGCATCTTCCAGACTGCCCGCCATCCGGCTGTTGGCGGCGATGCTTTCGGTAAAGAGGGCGAGCCCCTGTTCGACCCGGCCATTGGCATCCCGCGCCAGCTCG
This sequence comes from Aeromonas sp. s8, assembly GCF_040907785.1. Taxonomy (NCBI): domain Bacteria; kingdom Pseudomonadati; phylum Pseudomonadota; class Gammaproteobacteria; order Aeromonadales; family Aeromonadaceae; genus Aeromonas; species Aeromonas sp. s8. The sequence goes on along the minus strand of NZ_JBFOCL010000015.1, from coordinate 275,650 downwards.
TCGGCGACGGCGGCGTTGTGGTTGACGTTGTCAGCGGTGCTGGAGAGTTCGGTCACGGCGGAGGCGACCTGTTCGATCTCGCTGTGCTGCTGCTTTGCATTGGCCTCGGACTGGGTCATCACGGCGGCCAGCTCGGTGGCGGCGGAGGCGACGCTGTTGCTGATCCCGGTCAGGTTCTCGATGGTGTTGCCGAGCTGGGTCAGGGTGAGGTTGATATCTTTGGCCAGACGGGTCAGCTCGTTGTTGCCATCCGCTTTGGCGCGCACGTTGAAGCGCCCTTGCGCCACGGCGTGCATCACCTCTTGCAACTGACCTATGGGGCTGACGATGCGACCGGAGAGGACCCAGCCACAGATCAGCGCCGCCAGCAGGGTACCGGCGGTGAGCAGCAGGGTACGCAGCAGGGTGGCGTCGTAGTGAGCCTGCTCGTCGGCCAGCTCTTGCTGGATCAGCTGGTTGATGTGGGCGGACATGTTGTCGATCTGTTTGATCAGCTGTTCACCCAGCTCGCGGAAATGGAGGCGAGCCGCCTCGTAGGCGACCGGATCGCCGCCACCCTGATGTTTTTGCGCCAGCAGCGGCAGCATGTTGCTGCGGGTATGGCTGAGGTAGGCCTGCAGGGCGGCAGCGACCTGCCGGTTATCCTGCTCGGCACCGGGGAGCACCAGACGGCCGAGGATGGTGTTGATCTCTTGCTCAGCGCTGTTGAGGTTCGCAGGTAGTGCGGCAAACAGCTTGGCATCGTAGAGGCCATAGATGGCGCTGGTGCGCAGCCGGTAGGTGGCGTGGATCAGTTTGGCAATATCGTCCTTGTGCTGGACCACGGTCTGGGTCGTCTCATCTATGTCATTGATGGCTTCATCCAGACCCTGTTTGCTGATGGCGATCATCACCATCATCAGCAGGCTGGCCAGCAGCAAAGGTATCAAGACCTGGACACGTATTGATAGATTATTCAATGACATAAATGGCTCTAATCCGGAATTGGAGGAGCCGACATATTACACATGCACGTCAGGAGCTGTCACAGGCTTTTATTGCTGAAATGTGCTGAAGAAAAGGTTTTTTCTTGTGAGAAAGGAGCCATTTAGGCATGATTGAGCGCTTTATCCCCTGAATATGTGGTACAACTGGCTGGATTGTGTCAATCCTGTCCCGTTTTCGTGATTTCCCGCTCTCGTCATATGGAGGTGTGTTGTGTCCAGCTGGATCGATCCGGCCATTCTGGCTCTGTTTATCCCGACCTTTTTCTTTGTCTCGGTGACCCCCGGCATGTGCATGACCCTGTCGATGACCCTGGGAATGAGCCTGGGGGTGCGCCGTACCCTGCACATGATGTGGGGGGAGCTGATCGGGGTCGGGCTGGTCTCGGTGCTGTCGGTGATCGGGGTGGCAGCCATCATGCTCAACTATCCGGGGATCTTCGCCGCCTTCAAATATGTGGGGGGCGCCTATCTGGTGTGGCTTGGCATCCAGATGTGGCAGGCCAAGGGGAAGATGGCCATTCCGGCGGATCTCTCGGCCGGTCAACAGACCAGCGCCATGGGGCTGGCGCTGCAGGGCTTTGTCACCGCCATCGCCAACCCCAAAGGGTGGGCCTTCATGATCTCCTTGCTGCCCCCCTTTATCTCTGCCGACAAGCCGATGGCGCCGCAGATCAGCGCGCTGGTGGCGCTGATCCTGGTCATCGAGTTCTCCTGTCTGCTGCTCTACGCCAGCGGCGGCCGCACCCTGCGCCACTTCCTTGCCAAGAGCGGCAACGTCACCCTGATGAACCGCATCGCCGGTACCCTGATGCTGGGGGTGGGAGTCTGGCTGGCGCTCGGGTAAGAGCTGTCAGTGACCCGCACCAGACAAGAAAAATGCCACCGGTCGGTGGCATTTTTAATGGGCGCCGGGTGGCTCAGCGAGGCTTGAAACGCTCGACCCAGGGGTTGGCGGTGAGGCCGTGCAGGATGACGCTCAATATGATGGTGCAGAGCACGGTGGCGATGATGGGGCGCTGGCCAATCAGGGCTGGTTCGTTTTGCAGCACCATCACCGCAAAGACGATACTGGCAAGGCCCCGCGGGCCGAACCAGCCGATAAAGAGCTTGAGCTCCGGCTTGAGGCCGGTGCCGATGAGGCTCAGCCAGACCGGCACCATCCGCAGCAGGGTGAGGCTGGCAATGGCATAGAGCCAGTATTGCCAGTGCAGCAGCTCCGGCAGAATGGGCATCAGGGTCGCGCCAAACACCATCCAGATCACCACGGAGAGCAGGTCGCCGTAGCCTTCGCAGCTGTCCATATAGGCGTGCTTGTGCTCGCCGAGGCGGTGGCCGATAAAGAGGCCGCCGACAAAGGCGGCGATAAAGCCACTGCCCCCCAGCGTCTGGGCCAGCGCAAAGCAGAGCAGGCCCAGCCCCGGCATGGTGAGCTGACGCCAGAGTGGCAGTTGCCAGCCATTGAGATAGGAGATCTTCAGCAGCCGGATGGTGAGGCTGGTCAGCACAAAGGCGACCAGCAGGCCAATGCCGATCTCCTCCAGCATCAGGGTGATAGCCAACGTGGCGGTGCCTGCGTGCTGCTCGGTGGGGGCGATAAGAGCCAGCAGCAGAAGCAGCACAGGTACGCAGATGCCGTCGTTGAGGCCGCTCTCCTGATTGAGCCCTTCGCGCACCGGTGCAGGCACCTCGGGGTTGCTGACCACCGCTTTGCCGAGCGCTGCATCGGTGGGGGCAAGAATGGTGGAGAGGATGGCCATCTCCAGCAGTGGCAAGTCGGGGAAGATCCAGTGGCCAAACAGGGCGCCACAAAGCAGGGTGAGGGGCAGGCCAATCAGCAAAAGCCGGATGGGGAGTTGGCGGTTGGCCAGCAATACCTGCCAGTTGGTGTTGGCGGCATCGTTGAACAGCACAATCACCAGCGTCAGCTCGGCCAGCAGCTTGATGCCGGCGCTGTCGATAGAGAGGGAGAGCAGCTCCAGCCCTCCCGGCCCCAGTAGCCAGCCGGTCAGCAGAAATAGCAGGGGGCCGTTGACCAGTTTTGATTCGAAGCGCCCCGCGATCAGGCTGTAGATCAGCAAGAAGGCGGCGATTACCGCCAGATTCTGGTAAAGCAGGTGTGCATCCATACAACCTCCTTTCTGCCCCCGCAGGGGCGGTTTAGTCGGTCAGGCAGTCGGGGTCGAACACATACTCCCCGTCCAGCCAGCGCACGATTTCGTCGACGCAGGATTGGTCGCGAAACGGCAGGTAGCGCGCCTTGAGGGCGGCAATCTGCTCTGGGGTGAGCTGCGCCAGCCCCAGATCCTGAAACAGCGGCAGGTCGGCCTCGATCATTGCCGAAATCTGCGGGCCGCAGGTGGCGTTGAGGGCGGCGTGCAGCGCCTTGTCGGGGTCGTACTGCTTGCCGAGTCGGTAGCTCATCGGCAGGGTGGCGAGCGGCAGGGCGGAGAGCGCCGCCTGCTTCATCGGGTTGACCGCGTGGCCAGCGACCAGCTCCGCCAGCTCGGCGGGGCGGTTCTCGAAGGCGCGCAGGTGCAGGTAGCTGCTCGCCTTGCTGCCATCGTTGACCGGGTAGTTGTCCCACAGGAAGGGCTTGCGGCCGAGCAGTTCGGTTACCTGCTTGAGGTGACTGGCTGGATATTCGCTGGAGCAGACCTTGGGGCCGGTCCAGAAGATCTCGAAACGGCGATCGAGCTGCTCGCCAAGCTCCTCCAGATAGCGGGGAGGCATGGCGCCAAACACCTTCTCCAGCACCGGATCGGTCGAGTAGTAGCTGGGGCAGAAGATGAGGCGGCTTGCCTTGCTGTGGGCCGCGATATCGTGGGCGATGGTGAGCTGGTGACGGGCCAGATCCGGGGTATCCCCCTTCATGTCGTCAAACAGCACTGCCAGAATGTCAGGCTGCAGCATCTCGTCGATGAGGCGCACTTTTTCAAGCAGCGCCGGGCGTTTGCGATCGTAGTCGTGATGCGCCCCCATGGGGCTCAATCCCACCCCGAAGGCGAGCCCGTTGGCGCGGCACTGGCGCGCCAGCTCGGCGAGATCGGCCAGCTGCTGCTCGGGCCAGGGGAGGGCCCAGTGCTTGCGCAGATAGCCATCCTCTTTCGGGGCGTAGATATAGAAGCCGTAACCGTGGCGTGGCAGCCACTGGGCGTAGCGGGCGCGGGCCTGCCAGCTCCATCCCTTGCCAAAAAAGCCTTCAATGACCCCCAGATTGGCAGCGGGGGGCAGGGGGCCGGACAGCAAACTTTGATATGGCATAACTCTCTCCCTTCTTGCTGGGGACTTGATACGGGACGGTCGGTCAGACCGGGTCCTCTTCCTGAAAGCGCACCCCGATCTTGCTCGGCACGCTCTCGTCCATTTCGGCCACGGTCCAGATCAGGCCCTGCCATTCGATGTTGTCACCGACCACCAGATTATCGCCCAACTGGCTGGCAATAAAATCGCCCAGAGTCTGATCCGCCACCTCGCTCACATCCAGCCCGTAGAGAGGGGCGAGATCCACCAGCCGCGCGGCTGCTTCCAGCAGGAAGTCACCGAAGAAGCGGGGGCCGAGATCTTGCTCCGGTGCCTGACTAAAGAGCTGACCGAGGGCGGGGAGGTCACGTTCGTGACCGATGACGCAGAGGATGTCATCGGCCTGCAGACAGGTACTACCCGAGGGGTGGAGCAGCTCGCGGCCACGAAACAGGGCGCAGATCCGGGTGCCGGCGGGCATCTGCAGATCCCGCAGCGGCGAGCCGATGCACCACTTCTCCTCCCCCAGCTGGTAGACGAAGGTCTCCCACTGGCTGTCGAGATCGATCTCGAGCCCCGAGCGGTTGATGGGCGACGGCGGTGCCGGTACCTCCACCCGCGCCAGTTTTGAGGCCAGCGGCAGCGAGCTGCCCTGCAAAATCAGCGAAACCAGCACCACGAAAAAGGCGACGTTGAAGTAGAGCTGGGCATTGGGAAGTCCCGCCATCATGGGGAACACCGCCAGAATGATGGGCACGGCGCCGCGCAGGCCGACCCAGGAGATAAACCAGCGCTCGCGGGGGGCGAAGTTCTTGAACGGCAGCAGCCCGATCCAGACCGACACCGGGCGGGCAAACAGGATCATCCACATCGCCAGCGCCAGCGCGGGCAGGGCGATGGGCAGCAGCTTGTGGGGGGAGGCAAGCAGCCCCAGCACCAGAAACATGCCAATTTGGCTGAGCCAGGTCAGACCGTCCAGCACCGACAATGTGGTGCTGCGACTGCGCAGGGCGAGGTTGCCGAGCAACAGACCGGTGAGATAGATGGCGAGAATGCCGCTGCCACCGACCGCCGTGGTGAGGGCGAAGATCAGCAGACCGCCGCTGACGGTGAGCAGCGGATAGAGTCCCGGCGCCAGACGGGCGGTGTTGATGAGACGCCACAGCAGCCAGCCGCCGCCAAGGCCAATCCCGGCGCCAAGACCAAACTGCTTGACCAGTTGCAGCAGCAGGAAGCCCCCATCCAGCCCTTGCTGGGCGGTGGCGAGCACCTCGATCAGGGTGACGGTGAGAAACACCGCCATGGGGTCGTTGCTGCCTGACTCTATCTCCAGAGTGGCGCTCACCCGCTCGTTGAGGCTGCGCCCGCCAAGCAGGGAGAAAACCGCTGCCGCATCGGTGGAGCCGACGATGGCGCCGATCAGCATCCCCTGCATCAGGTTGAGGTCAAACAGCCAGGCGGCGGCCAGACCCGTCAGGCCGGTGGTGATGGCCACCCCGACCGTCGCCAGCGACAGGGCAGGCCAGAGCGCCACCCGGAACGATGAGACCCGGGTGCGCATGCCGCCGTCGAGCAGGATTATGGCGAGCGCCAGGTTGCCCACCAGATAGGCGATGGAGTAGTCAGCGAAGTGGATGCCACCTGGGCCATCCTCACCGGCCAGCATGCCGACGGCGAGGAAGATAACCAGAATGGGAATACCGAGGCGGGAAGAGAGGGCGCTCAACAGTACGCTGGCTCCCACCAACAGGGCAGCGACAAAAAAGAAACTGTTGATGGTAGCGGCATCCAAGGGCGAACTCCTTCCTGGTAATGTGCAAAGTAGGCACATTATATGCAGTTAGGCCCCCCTTGTGTGGCTTATTTGTGCATCAATTTGCACTTTCTTACATTTTTCATCCCTTTTTTCAGCATGGCCGCGCCATATTCTGACAGTGACGGGGTTATCGAAAGCGGAGTCAAAGGAGCGTCGATTTCAGGATGCGCAGGGAGGAAAGGGCGGGGAAAAGCGAAACGGCACAGCAGAGGGAGAGGGGAGCACAAGGGCGCTCCCCACGGGATGGGGCGGGATTCAGTCGTCCTCGTCATCCTTCACTTTGCGGATCTTGTCCTTGTAGTTGGGCAACTGCTTCTCCAGCCGTTTCATGTCTTTGATGGCATTGAGAAACAGCCCGAGCAGGAACAGCAGCGGCAACCCTATCCACAGCCAGAGATTCATGGGATTTTCCTTTCGTCAGGACAGGTGGTGACATAACGGGCCAAAATTTCATCAAGGTTGGCCAATATGGTCGACTTGCCTTCAATATCCGCCTGTTGCAGGCAAAGCGCCAGTGCTGCGGGATCGAGCCGCTGCTCATCGGACTCCAGCGAGAAGCTGATATGCCAGGGCTCGTAGGCGACCCCGCTCTCTGCCCCGAGCGGCTTGGCATAAGGGAGGAAGAAGCCGAAGTCGCTCATATGGTCGCTGAGCCACTCGCTGAGATCTGCAAACCAGCCCCCGGCTTCATACTCCCAGGGCTCCAGTGCCAGTTTGGTATCGGCAGGCAAACAGTCCGGGTCGTAGATGTCGAGATCGGTCCCCCAGTGGTGGCGGCTGGTGCCGGGCAGGGCGCTCCAGCGCAGGATGGCGTGCAGCCGCTCCACCTCGCCCAGTTGCAGGGCATCGATGGGCTGGCTGTTGGCATCGAGCAGTGGCCGTTCGCCGCGCCACTTGCCATTCCAGATGGCGAGCTGGCGCTCGAAGCTGCGCCAGCTGGAGGCCGCCTGCAGGTTGAACCCCTCATAGGCGGCCGCAACCTGCATGTCGTTGAAGGCCGCGGCGGTGGCGGCAGTCAGACGATGGGGGCCGCGCCCCACCACAATAAGGTGGCTCTCGTCGAGCCCCAGCAGTTGTTCCTGCGTCATGCCAGCAATCTCTCGAGCACCCCTTGGTACATGTCGGCCAGCAGATCCAGATCGTCCGCCTTCACGCACTCGTTCACCTTGTGAATGGTTGCGTTGACGGGACCGAGCTCAATCACCTCGGCGCCGGTGGGGGCGATAAAGCGCCCGTCGGAAGTGCCGCCGGTGGTGAGCAGGGCCGGTCGCTGACCATTAACCTGTTCGATGGCCGACACGGCCGCATCGAGCAGCGCGCCGGTGTCGGTGAGGAACGGCTGGCCGGAGAGTGTCCAGCTCAGCTGATAATCGAGGCCATGTTTATCCAGCAACGCTTCGACCCGCTCGCGGATATCCATGTCGGTCAGTTCGGTACTGAAGCGGAAGTTGAACTGGACCTGCAGCTCGCCCGGAATGACGTTGGAGGCGCCGGTGCCGGCCGAGATGTTGGCGATCTGGAAGCTGGTGGGGGGGAAGTAGGCGTTGCCCTCATCCCACACGGTGGCGGCGAGCTCCGCCAGCGCCGGCGCCGCCTTGTGGATCGGGTTGTCCGCCAGATGGGGGTAGGCGACATGGCCCTGCACCCCGCGCACCAGCAGATCACCGGTGATGGAGCCGCGTCGGCCATTTTTTACCACATCGCCGACCACGGCGGTGGAGGAGGGCTCGCCGACGATGCACCAGCGGATCTTCTCGTTGCGGGCCTCCAGGGTGTCGATCACCCGGGTGGTGCCATTGATAAAGGGCCCCTCCTCATCGGAGGTGATGAGAAAGGCGATGGACCCGGTGTGATCCGGATGCTCGGTCACGAAGCGCTCGACCGCCACCACCATGGAAGCCAGCGAGCCCTTCATGTCGGCGGCACCGCGGCCATAGAGCACGCCATCCTTGAGGGTCGGCTCGAACGGCGGGGTGTGCCATTTGTCCAGCGGCCCGGCGGGCACCACGTCGGTGTGACCGGCGAAGCAGAACAGCGGCCCCTCGCTGCCACGACGGGCCCAGAGGTTGGTGGTGTCCTCAAACACCATGGGCTCGATGACAAACCCGAGCTTGGCGAGGCGCTCCGCCATCAGGGTCTGGCACCCTTCATCGAGGGGGGTAACAGAGGGGCGGCGGATCAGCTCCTTGGCCAGTGCGATGACATCCGACATCAGTTGTCCTTAGTTGTCCTTAACGGGAGAAGAGGGATTGGTAGTGATCGGCCTTGAAACCCAGAGTCAGTTCGCCGTCACGGTCGAGCAGCGGACGCTTGATCATGGCCGGATGTTCCAGCAGCAGGGCGCGAGCCTTGGCGGTGTCGAGCCCTTGTTTGGCCTCATCCGGCAGGGCGCGGAAGGTGGTACCGCGACTGTTGAGCAGGGCTTCCCAGCCGAGTTTTGCCAGCCAGCTGTCCAGATCGTCCGGATTCAGGCCGTCAGCGCGGTGGTCGTGAAAGCGGTAGTCGATACCGGCCTCATCCAGCCACTTGCGGGCTTTCTTGATGGTGTCGCAGTTCTTGATGCCATAGAGGGTGATGGCCATGGGGAGTCCTTCTCTTGTGGGCGCTGGCCGTGGCCGTGCCCGAAAATCCGAATCAACGCAGTGCAAGGGCCCGATTCTGGCATTGTGGCAATCCCATGGCAACGCCGATGGTCCGGCTCGCGGGTTTTACCGGAACTGGTCACACCTGAGCGGCGATTTTGAACACAAGGTCAGAAGCAGTACGGTGGGCGTGCCCGATGGGGTTGGGTATTGCGGGAGAAGATCGACTATTGCAGGAGAAAAAGAGAAAGGGCAAACACCAGATAGCCAAAACGCGCCAGCGGGCGCGTTTTGGTCGGCATCATCAAGCACCTCAATCAGTGCAGGGTGGTCCACTCATGGTCAAAGACCCGGGCCCGTTCCCAGGGTGCATCAGGCAGGCTGGAAGAGAGGCCAGTGTATTTGCCCACGTCGTCCACCACGATGGCGGAGAGGATCGGCAGGTTGTTTTCGGTGCAGTACATGCGGATGCGTTGCAGCAGGGTGCGCAGTTCATCCTGGCACTGCTCCAGCCCGGCCTGCTTGGCCAGTTTGGAGTAACGAATGGTAGTGCGTTCCTTTGCAGACTCGACGAGGATGTCCCACAGCTTGTAGTCGCAGGTCGAAGCACCTGCGGTGGCTTGGCTTGTCATAACTCTCTCCGGCGCGAAATGGTCGCTATGTGTCGAAGCGCATCTTCGCCAGTTCGGCGCCGTCAGATGTTGATCCAACGCAAAAAAGAGGGGAGTCGCGTCACACAATTCCCGGATATGGGGTGATAAAGGTTTTCCGGTAGTTGAAATAACGAAAAATTGTTACATGGTCGACATATTATGCTAATGAATCACGATGACGGCACCTTTATTGATAGGGATCAAAGGCAAACAGTGGTCAGATCACTAGATTTCGCTCTTCGATAAATTTATCAGGAGTGAATATTGGAACTTTTATTCGTCTTGCTCGTTCTGGTCGCCGTGGTCTACGGCATCATCAAGGATTACAACCCGCAGGCGGTGCTGGCGCTGGCGGGCATGGCCATTTTTGCGGTGGCCTACTGGCTGGGGCTGCACCCCATTCTCCCCGCTGACAAGAGCACCGGTTTCGCCCTGTTCGACCTGTTCGAAGTGTTCAAGGGGATCTTCTCCTACCGCGCGGCGGGCCTCGGCCTCACCATCATGGCGGTGGCGGGGTTTGCCACCTACATGTCCCATATCGGGGCCTCCCAGGCGCTGGTGCGGGTGGCGGTCAAACCGGTGGCAGGCATTCAGTCCAGCTACCTGATGCTCTCCATCTGCTATCTGGTGGCTGTTTTTGTCTCCCTGTTCGTTACCTCCGCTACCGGCCTTGGCCTGCTGTTGATGGTCACCATGTACCCGGTGATGCGCAACCTCGGCATCAGCCCGGCCTCCGCTTGTGGTGTCATCGCCACCTCACAGGCGTTTGAGATTGGCCCAACCCAGACCAACGCCATCTTCTCCGCCGGTCAATCCGGCATGGATCCGACCAGCTATTTTGTTGACTACCAGATCTGGCTGGTGGCCCCCATGCTGCTGGTGACCATGGTGCTGCACTTCTTCTGGCAGCGTCACTGCGATCGCAAGGATGGCTGGGATCCGGCGCTCCATCGCGGCGATCACGCCGAGCTGGACGAACAGGGCACCGAGAGCGTGCAGGCGCCCACCTGGTATGCCCTGCTGCCGATCATCCCCTTCGTGCTGATGATGACCTTCTCCAAGCTGCTGGTTAGCGACATCAAGATGAGCGTGGAGGTGGCCATGCTGCTGTCGGTCTTTATCGGCATGCTGTGCGAGCTGCTGCGTAGCCGCTCGGTGCGTACCGCATTCGCGGGGCTGTCGAGCTTCCTCGATGGCATGGGCAAGGTGTTTGGCCCCGTGGTGGCGCTCATCGTCTGTGCCGAGCTGTTTGCCGAATCCCTCAAGGCCATCGGCGCCATCGATACCCTGCTGCACTCTGCCAGCAATGCCGGTATCGGCAGCGGTCTGATGACCCTGGTGATGGTGGCGCTGATCATGGTAGCGGCGGTCATCATGGGCTCCGGCAACGCGGCGTTCCTCAGCTTCTCGACCCTGGCACCGGCGGTGGCGGCCAAGTTTGGCGTACCGGCGGTGACCATGCTGCTGCCGATGCAGCTCGCTTCCAGTATCGGCCGCACCGTCTCTCCCATCGCTGCGGTACTGATCGCCTGTGCGGGGATTGCCAAGGTATCGCCCTTTACCGTGGTCAAGCGCACCAGCGTGCCGATGGCGGGGGCGCTGGTGACGGCGCTGACCCTCAACTATCTGCTGTTCATGTAGTGATGTGGGTTATGTAGTGGTGTTTGGAATTTACCGGTCGGGTGGGTGGCATGGCTGCCCGCCTTTTTCTCACTGTGTCGCTTTGTTGCAATAGACGATCGGCCATCAACGCTGATTGTTGCATGGAGAAGATAATGACAGTTGTAAAGAGCCCGTTTTCCCTCGATGGCTATCTGGCCGATCTGGCCCCGCTCATCAACCTCGATTGCGGTACTCGCACCCCGGCCGGGGTGGCGAAAGTGGCCGACATCATGACCGAGAAATATGAGGCCATCGGCTGGCAGGTGACTCGCCACCAGTTTGCTGCCGAGTGCGGCCCCTGCCTCGAGATCACCAATGCGCCGGGTGCCGATCACTACGACGTGATGCTGTGCGGCCACATGGATACCGTCTTCCCCGAGGGGACTGCGGCCAAGCGCCCGCTGAAAATCGAAGGCAATCAAGCCTTTGGCCCCGGCGTCTCGGACATGAAGAGCGGCCTGCTCTCTATCTGGTATGCCCTCAAAGAGATGGATCCGGCATTGCATGCCAAGCTCAAGGTGCTGGTCTGCTGCAACTGCGACGAAGAGATTGGCTCCCCCTGGTCGAAAGATTGGCTGGTGGAGAAGGCCAAACAGAGCGGCTGCGTGCTGGTGGCTGAAGCTGCTCGCCCGAGTGGCGATCTCATCAGCGCCCGCAAGGGCAATGCCAAGTACCGCATCACCTTCCACGGCAAGGCGTCCCACGCCGGTTCGGCCCTGACCGAAGGTGTCTCTGCTATCACCGAGCTGGCGCACTGGGTGCTGGCCATCAACGAGCAGGTCAACATGACCACGGGCACCACCATGAACGTCGGCGTGGTACAGGGCGGCACCGGCGTCAACGTGGTGCCGGACTTTGCCGAGGCGATCGTGGATTTGCGCTTCTGGAGCAACGAAGAGGCCGCTGCGGTACACGACCGGCTCACCTTTATGGCCAACAACCCCTTCCTCGCGGGTTGTCGGGTCGAGGTGGATCGCCAGACCTTCAAGCCGGCGATGCGCCCGAGCGGTGACACCGAGGCGCTGATGGCGCTGGTAGAGGAGGCAGCCAACGAGGAGGGGATCCCCTTCAACTGGCTGGAGGCCGGTGGCGGCTCGGATGCCAACTTCACCGCCGCCGCGGGTGTGCCGTCGCTGGATGGCTTCGGCCCCATGGGCGGTGGTTTCCACTCGGAGGCGGAATTCCTGCTGCTGGAGAGCATCGAACCACGCATCCGCCTGTTGCAGCGGGTGCTGGGCAAGCTGGCGAAATAAGCCGGTTTATCCCTTGTTCGGGTCGTCATGGCCCGCTCAAAACTGGTCCGCTCAAATCCAAACGGGAGGCTGTTGCCTCCCGTTTTTTTATCTCGATTTTTCGCGCGCTGAGTGAGCGGGCCAGATGGCTTGAGGCCGTTACCCCTGTGGCTCGGCCAGATAGGCCAGATGATCCTGCCGCGCCACTAGCCAGCCATCGAGGCGCAGCGGGGCGGCAAAGCCCGGGCCGTCGGTCACCATGGTGTGGTACTCCCCCTGCTCGCCACAGGCATCGAAGCCCTCGCGCTCGGCCAGTTGTTGTAGCTCGCAGAGGGTGGCGGCATCAAGGGTGCGTCCAGTCCACTCGGGGGAAAGCGCCCGGGTATCGACGCAGGAGAGGTGGGCGACGATGCCACGCGCCAGCATATCCGCCAGCAAGGCTTGACGAGATTGCTGCCAGAGCGGGGTGTGGACGGTGAGACCAAGCGGGCGGCAGCGCTCGCGGATCCAGTTAGGCGCACCGCCCACGCTGTCGATATCGCCGGTGACCACCCCGTCGAGGTTCCACTCCTGCTGCAAGCGGCTCAGCGCCGTCTCATAGCTCTGCTCGAACGGTGCTTCTATGGTGACCAGCAGATGGGGCAGCCCGAGGGCTTCCGCCTGACGGCGCACCAGCGGCAAGGGGTGAGCGAGAAATCGGGGTTCTGGCGGCGCAAAGGTGGCCAGTGCCATCACCTGATGGCCCGCTTGGCGAGCATGACAGAGGGCCAGCATGGCATCTTTGCCACCGCTCCAGAGCAGGATGACGCGAGACATGGATGAGATTCCAATGGTGAACGAGGGGGCATGCTACCCAGCGGCGGGGGCAGAGGTAAAGGCATAGTGTCCGGAAATGGCGGCGGGGAAATGGTTGGGGTCACAGAGCGGGAAAAAAGCAGGCCCCCGAAGTGGGGGCCTGTATTGCAATAGCGTGGTAAACGCCGCTGCGATTAGAGCAGGATGCTGGTCAGGATAAAGCCCAGCGAGCAGGAGGTCACCACCCCGATCAGCCCCGGAATGATGAAGCTGTGGTTGATGATGAACTTGCCGATGCGGGTGGTGCCGGAGCGGTCGAAACCGATACAGGCCAGATCGCTCGGGTAGGTCGGCAGCACGAAGTAGCCGTAGCTCGCCGGCAGGAAGGCGATCAGCAGCTTCGGCTCCACACCCAGCGCCAGACCCATGGGGGCGATGGCGGTGAGGGCGGCGGCCTGGCTGTTTACCAGCTTGGAGATGAGGAAGAGCACCAGGGCGTAGGTCCAGGGCTGGGCCTGTACCACATGGGCCAGAGTCTCTTTGAGCAGCGGCATGTGAGCCTGGAAGAAGGTCTCACTCATCCATGCCACCCCGAATACGGAGAAGATGGCGACCATGCCTGCCTTGAAGACGGCGCCGTTGGCGATCTCGCCCGGCTTGACCTTGCAGCGCATCAGGATGATGGCACCGGCGATCAGCATCATCATCTGGATCACCAGGTTCATGGAGAGCGGGCCGGTCTTGTCCTTGATGGTGAACACCGGACGCAGACCTTCGTTGGCACCGAGCAATACCACGGCAGCGATGGCGGCGAAGAAGATCCAGGTAGACCAGTATGCCTCTTTCGGGAACTTGGTGTTGAGCAGGGTTTCACCACCGCCGTAGATGAAGGCACGCTGCTCCGGGTCTTTGATCTTGGCCTGGAACTCTTCGTCCTTGTCCAGATCCTTGCCGCGACGCAGGCTCCACAGGGCTGCCACGATGACACCGGTCAGGGAGGAGGGGATGGCGATCATCAGGATGTCGAGCAGGCCGTAAGCCTGACCGATACCGTGACCGGCCGCCAGAATGGAGACCATGGAGACCACGGCAACGGAGACCGGGGAGGCGCAGATCGCCATCTGGGAGGCAACGGAGGCCACGGCCATCGGGCGCTCGGGACGGATGTTCTTCTGCAGCGCGATGTCAGCGATGATGGGGAACATGGTGTAGACCACGTGGCCGGTACCGCACAGGAAGGTGAGGGTCCAGGTGGTGAGCGGCGCCAGGATAGTGATGTATTGCGGGTGACGGCGCAGCAGACGCTCGGCCACCTGCATCATCAGGTTGAGGCCACCGGCAGTCTGCAGGGTGGCGGCACAGCCGATCACCGCCAGAATGGTCAGCATTACCTGAACAGGCGGTTCGCCCGGCACCAGGCCGAAGACGAAGGTCAGCAGGAAGAGACCGATACCACTGATGAGACCGAGTCCCATGCCCCCAAAGCGGGTACCCAGCAGCAAGCAGCCGAGTACCACCAAAAATTCCATCAAGATCATTCCGTTACCTCGTGTGATTCAACCCATATTGCCGCGGGTAGCCTGAACCATGAATTGTCATTGTCTGTTTTATTTAGCCCAAAAGGGTTAGTTGCTATTCTGCTCCCCTGAAAAAGTGAAAAAATTGAGTTACTTCAATAACTCGATGAATTTTTGATTAAACCACTTAAAAACCACGTACTAACAAAAACATCATTTTTTTTCACTAAATGGTATCACTCGGGGCCAAGCCATCGGGTGGTCATGGCGGTAGAACAGAGCGGCAACAGGGCTGCAGGGGAGGGGCATAAAAAGGGCTCGATTGCGGCAGAAGAGGGTGAAAAAGCCAGCGCTCAGGCTATTTTTGCCAGCAAGGGCTGACTTCAGCGGGTTGGCTCATTTGGCCGCAGGTGCTTGCTGCAGATAGCGGCGCTGATAATCCTCGCTCAGCTTGGCAATATCCAATCTGGCAATGGCCTGCGCCACCCGTTGCTGCAACGCCTGCTGATCGGGGCGAAACATGATGTGCAGGCTCTTGTGTTCGAGGATCTTCGGGTGAAATTGCAATCTGGCGCTGCTCAGCTTGCGATCATGGTTGATGAGCCAGTGAAAGACATCCCGATCGATCACTGCCAGATCGAGCCGGTCGCGCTGTAATTTGCGCAGGTTGAGCAGGTCTGCATCGACGGCGGCAGTGTTGAGGCGCTTGCTGGCCATCAGGGCATCGAATTCACGGGTGTTGACGTACCCCTCCACCACGCCGATCCGGTAGGGGGCGAGATCCGTGAGCTGCTGCCAGGGGATGGGGGGGCCTGAGCGCTGCGCCATGCCCAGCACGCTGTCGCCTACGCTGGGGGAGCTGCGCCACAGGGTGGGCAGGGTGTCGGAGAGGTACTCGGGAAAATAGCCGCTATAAGGCTGGGTCGAGTCGGCCGCCAGCCGCACCGCCCGCTGCCAAGGATAGAAGTCGAATGTCACCTCCAGTCCCGCTTCGGCAAAGGCGCGTTTGACAATATGACCGGTGAGGCCGCCATCGGGCAGGCTCTGGCTGGTGTAGGGGGGCCACTCCAGGGTGGTCAGACGAACGGGCTCGGCCCACAGTTGAACAGGCATGCAGGACAGCAATAGCGAGAGCAGCAGGCGATATCCCATAGGCGACGAGTTCCTTGTGCCGGTTGATCCTGAGTATCACCCATAACGGTGACAATAAAAAAGCCGACCCGCAGGTCGGCTTTTGCAATGCAGTGGCAAGATGCCGCTGATCAGAACTCGGCGGTACGCGGAGTACGCGGGAACGGGATCACGTCGCGGACGTTGCCCATGCCGGTCACGTATACAACCAGACGCTCGAAGCCCAGACCGAAGCCGGAGTGCGGCACGGTACCGAAGCGACGCAGGTCGCGATACCACCAGTAATCTTCCTTGTTCAGGCCCATCTCGGCCAGACGGGCATCCAGCACGTCCAGACGCTCTTCACGCTGGGAACCACCGATGATCTCGCCGATGCCCGGTGCCAGTACGTCCATCGCCGCAACGGTCTTGCCGTCGTCGTTGAGGCGCATGTAGAAGGCCTTGATATCTTTCGGGTAGTTCTTCACCACCACCGGAGACTTGAAGTGCTCCTCAGCCAGATAGCGCTCGTGCTCGGAGGAGAGATCGATACCCCAGGAGACCGGGAACTCGAACTTCTTGCCGCAATTTTTCAGCACTTCGATGGCGTCGGTGTAGTCGATCTGGGCGAAGTCGGAGGAGACGAAACGCTCCAGACGGCCGATGGCATCTTTGTCCACGTGCTGGGCGAAGAACTCCAGATCGTCGCGACGCTCGGTCAGTACGGCGTTGAAGACATACTTCAGCATGGCTTCAGCCAGTGCGGCGTTATCTTCCAGATCGTTGAAAGCCACTTCCGGCTCAACCATCCAGAACTCGGCCAGGTGGCGGCTGGTGTTGGAGTTTTCAGCGCGGAAGGTCGGGCCGAAGGTGTAGACCTTGGAGAGGGCGCAGGCATAGGTTTCGGCGTTCAGCTGGCCGGATACGGTCAGGAAAGCCTCTTTGCCGAAGAAATCTTCGTTGTAGTCCACCTTGCCGGCGTCGGTGCGCGGCAGGTTTTCCATGTCCAGAGTGGAGACGCGGAACATCTCGCCGGCACCTTCGGTGTCGGAAGCGGTGATGAGCGGGGTCGCAACCCAGAGGAAACCCTCTTCGTGGAAGAAGCGGTGGATGGCTTGCGCCAGGCAGTGACGAACGCGGGTCACGGCGCCAACGATGTTGGTGCGCGGGCGCAGGTGGGCCTGTTCACGCAGGTATTCGATGCTGTGGCGCTTGGCGGCCATCGGGTAGGTGTCCGGATCTTCGACCCAACCGACTACCTTCACCTCGGTCGCCTGCAGTTCGAAAGCCTGGCCGCTGCCCTGAGAGGCGGCAACCACGCCGGTCACTTCCACGGAGCAGGCAGTGGTCAGACGCAGCACTTCATTCTCGTAATTGGCCAGGGTATTGGGGACAACTGCCTGTACCGGATGGAAACAGGAGCCATCGGAAATGGCCAAAAATGAGATCCCCGCCTTGGAATCACGGCGAGTCCGGATCCACCCTTTGACAGTTTGGGTGGTGCCGACCGGATACTTACCGGCCAGCACATCTACTACGGATGCGTGCGTCATCGAAATATTGTCTCCAGCTTGTTCTTGCAGCGCTATTTGCAACACTAGGGAGTCTGGCCCGGGCACAGATGGCCCACCATGGCAGACTAAGCCGTCAATCTTACCCGCGCGGGTTTGATAAACAAGCAAAAATGTCGGACTCTGGTGGGGTTTTCGGCATGGTTCACTCAACAAGAGTGCCACGGGCGCAGGAGAGGTGGGTGAAAGATCGGCGGCATGGGCCAGATTGGCTGACACGGGTGTTGCAGGGGCTGGTGATGCTCTGCTGGGGCGGCTTTATCGTGCTGCTCTCCCTTTACCACTATGCCCGCCCCGAAATTGCCTACGGTTTTCTGGTCTATGGCGGGATCGAGGTGCGCGATTATTGGGACCCGGCCCTTACCCCCTGGCTGGTCTACGGGCTCTGGAGCTGCTGCGCCCTGACGCTGGCGGTGTTGCTGCTGGAGCGCAAGCGCAGCCGCCGTCAGGATGACTCCCGGCATGTCAATCTGGCCATCCTGCTACTGGTGTTGATCGCCAGTCTGCTTTTCTACTACGTCGGTTAAGCGTTCGTCTTAGCGGGGCTGATCCGGCTCCTGCCTGCTGGCCTTGGTGCGTTTGCCGAGCTGGCGCTCCACACTGTCGAGCATCTGGTTGTAGGCCACCGCCACCCGGCCAATCTCGTCGCCGTCATCCCCCTCCAGCCGGTGGCCGAAGTCGTGCAAGTCGGTGGCCTCTTCCATGGAGCGGGTCAACTGGTTGAGGGGGCGCACGATCCAGGTGCGGATGACCCAGAGGGTCAGCAGCAGTCCCATCCCGAAGATGCCGGTGAGAATGAGCGCCGAGGTGAGAATATTCTGCTCGACCCGGGTAAACAGCGAATCGAGGGAGTAGTCAAAGCGCACCGCCCCTAACACAGTGTTCTCCGGCACCAGATGACAGCTGGTGCAGTCGGTGCCGCGAAAATCCTTCTTGGCCAGCAGCGGTCGGGTGACCACCAGACGGCTGTGCATGCCGTTGTGCACCACCTCCAGACTCCCTTTGCCCGCCAGAGCCAGCTCATCAAACTCATCCTTTACCTGTTCTGTCTCCCGTCCCGGCCCGAACTGTTTGCTCACCGCGTCGCCACGAACGATGCGTGCATCCTCCACATGGGCGTGGTCGAGAAACTTGCCGCGCAGAGTATCGCGGGCATCCATCTTGCCGGTCAGCATCAGCATGTTGAGGCCATCAAAGTAGGCTTCGGTCTGCTCGCGGCTCTGCTCCTTGATGAGGGTCAGGATGAGATCGCGCTCGCGCACCGCCTGATAGGCTGCGGAGAAGACCAGTACCATGGAGAAGATGAAGAGCAGGAAAAAGTTGATTTTGGCAGCAATGGAGAGGCGCATGAGCAGTCTTTCTTGATGGTAAAACCGCAGCAGTTTACCCCTCTTGGGGCCTCAGGTCTGGTGTTTTGCTCACATTACGGCAAGTGAAACTGCACTGAAGTGGATAAAGTTGTCCTCTTTATATATCAAATGCCGGTAGTCAAACGGGCGGCTGCGATGGCCGCCCGCTGCATGCATTAAAACTCGCCTTCGGTGATGGCCTGACGGATAGCGCCGGTCAATACCCGCAACTCTTCAGGGGTGATAACGAAGGGGGGCATCAGGTAGACCAGCTTGCCAAAGGGGCGGATCCAGGCGCCCAGTTCGACAAATTTGCGCTGGATGCGCGCCACGTCCACCCGCTCCTTCATCTCCACCACCCCGATGGCACCGAGCACCCGCACATCCGCGACCGCCGGGTGCAGGGTCAGCTCCACCAGCTCGGTACGCAGCTGATGCTCGATGGCGCGCACCCGCTCCTGCCAAGGTGAGGCCAGCAGCAGATCGATGGAGGCGTTGGCCACCGCGCAGGCGAGCGGGTTGCCCATAAAGGTGGGGCCGTGCATAAAGACGCCCGCCTTGCCGTCACAGATGGTACGGGCGACATGTTCGGTGGTCAGGGTCGCCGAGAGGGTGAGGTAGCCGCCGGTAAGCGCCTTGCCCAGACACATGATGTCGGGGCTGATCCCCGCCCAGTCGCATGCAAACAGCTGACCGGTACGGCCAAAGCCGGTGGCAATCTCGTCAGCTATGAGCAGTACGCCGAATTCGTCGCACAGGGCGCGTACCCACTGCAGGTAGCGGGGATGGTAGAAGCGCATGCCGCCAGCGCCCTGTACTATGGGCTCAAGCACGATGGCGGCGATCTCCTCGTGATGATCCGCCATGAGTGTCGCCAGCTCCACTACGCACTGCTCGTCCCACTCGGCGTGGAAGCGACAGCTCGGCGCATCGACAAAATAGTGTTCCGGCAGGAATCCCTTGTAGAGCTCATGCATGCCGCCATCGGGATCGCAGACGCTCATGGCGCCAAAGGTGTCGCCGTGATAGCCGCTGCGCAGGGCGACAAATTTGGCTCTGGGCGTCCCCTTGGCGTGCCAGTACTGCTGGGCCATCTTGAGTGCCACTTCCACTGCCACCGAGCCGGAGTCGGCCAGAAATACCCGATCAAGCCCCTTTGGTGTGATCTCCACCAGCTTGCGGCAGAGCTCGACCGCCGGAGCATGGGTCAGGCCGCCAAACATCACGTGGGACATCTTGCCGAGCTGGGCGGTGGCGGCGGCGTCCAACTCCGGCACCTGATAGCCGTGCACGCAAGCCCACCAGGAGCTCATGCCATCCACCAGTTCACGGCCGTCGCTGAGGGTGATGGTCACCCCTTTGGCGCTGGCCACTTCATAGCAGGGCAGGGGGTGAGTGAGGGAGGTATAGGGGTGCCAGATGTGGTGCAGGTCGAATTCTTGATTGGTCATTTGTTGTTCTGTTGTCAATTTGTTTGAACTGGTCGGTGTTGACAGTCTACGCGTGCTCTCTACACTAGCCAACAATTTCAGCCACTTGGCACTGCGCATCACCCTGAGCGCGCGGGCCTGGCGACGGGTTTTGTGGCCGTCCATCCCAAGATGGCGGGCGCAGGATCCCACTAATAACAACCGGAAGCCATGTATGAATGCTCTCACCGCGGGCGGTCACGCCCTTCGTCATGACTGGACCCTCGCCGAGGTTCAGGCCCTGTTTGCCCTGCCATTCAACGATCTGCTGTTTCAGGCCCAGACTGTCCACCGCGCCCACTTTGACCCGAATGAAGTGCAGGTGAGCACCTTGCTCTCCATCAAGACCGGCGCCTGCCCGGAAGATTGCAAATACTGCCCCCAGAGCGCCCGTTACCACACCGGGCTCGAAGCTGAGCGGCTGATGGAGGTGGAGAAGGTGCTGGAGCGGGCCCGCGAAGCCAAGGCCAACGGCTCGTCACGCTTTTGCATGGGTGCCGCCTGGCGCAACCCCAAAGAGAAGGACATGCCCTACATCATCCGGATGATCGAGGAGGTGCGCGGGCTGGGGATGGAGACCTGCATGACGCTGGGGATGCTCACCGCCGATCAGGCGGCGCGTCTTGGCGCTGCTGGGCTCGATTACTACAACCACAACCTCGACACCTCGCCGGAGTTTTACGGCGAGATCATCTCCACCCGCACCTATCAGGACAGGCTCGATACCCTGGAGCATGTGCGCAGCGCCGGCATGAAGGTCTGCTCCGGTGGTATCGTCGGCATGGGTGAGCAGGCCAAAGATCGGGCGGGCCTCTTGATGGCGCTGGCCAATCTGCCGCGCCACCCGGAGAGTGTGCCCATCAACATGCTGGTCAAGGTGAAGGGGACGCCGCTGGAGGATCAGGAGAACCTCGATCCGTTCGAATTTATCCGCACCATCGCCGTGGCGCGGATCATGATGCCCGCCTCCCATGTGCGCCTCTCAGCCGGGCGGGAGAAGATGAACGAGCAGATGCAGGCCATGTGCTTTATGGCCGGGGCCAACTCCATTTTCTACGGCTGCAAGCTGCTGACCACTCCTAACCCGGACGAGAACAGCGACATGCAACTGTTCAAACGACTCGGTATTCGTCCCGCCCAGCGCGCCCAGAAACCGGATCAGGTTCAAGAAGAGGAGCTGCTGGCTGAGGTGAGCCGCCAGAGTGAACCTGCCGAAATGTTTTATGACGCCACCCGCCCCCGTGCAGGGGCCGTTCGGTCATGAACGGCCCTGCAGTAACGGGCCCCTTTGTGTTGGGCACGGCGCTGGCCGAGCGCGAGCAGGTGGGTCTGCTGCGCAACCGCATCGCGACCGACGGGGCGAGTGGCGGGCGGCTCAGGGTTGCAGGGCGCGAATACTTGAACTTTTCCGCCAACGACTATCTGGGACTGGCGGATCACGGCGCCATCAAGGCCGCCTTCAACGCGGGGATTGAGCGCTATGGCACGGGCGCTGGCGCCTCGCCGCTGGTGACCGGTTACAGCCGTGCCCACCAACAGCTTGAGGAGACCCTGGCCGAGTGGCTCGGGGTGGAGGCGGTACTGCTCTTCAACTGCGGCTTTTCTGCCAATCAGGCGGTGCTCAAAGCGCTGCTCGGCAAGGAGCATCTGCTGTGGCAGGACAAACTCAACCACGCCTCTTTGCAGGAAATGGGCAGCCAGCTCCCCTGCAAGATGAAACGCTTCGGTCACAACGATATGGCGGCCCTTGAACGGCAGCTTGAGCCAAATCGCGGACTGATTGTCTCGGAAGGGGTGTTCAGTATGGACGGGGATCAAGGCCCCTGGCGCGATCTCGCAACCCTCGCCGCCCGGAGCGGCAACTGGTTGATGATCGACGATGCCCACGGCCTCGGTGTGCTGGGCCCCGAGGGGCGTGGCACGCTGGCCGCACAAGGGGTGAACCCGGCCTGCGTACACATCCAGATGGGCACTTTTGGCAAGGCGCTCGGGGTTGCCGGTGCCTTTGTCGGCGGCAGTCGCGAACTGGTGGAGTATCTGGTCAACTTCGCTCGCCACTATGTCTACAGCACCCATATGCCCGCCGCGCAGGCTTGCGCGGTCAGCAAGAGCATCGAACTGGTGCGCGCGGCTGATGAGTCCCGCGCCCATCTTGGCCAGCTGATCGCTCGCTTCCGGCAAGGGGCAAAGGCGCAGGGTTGGCAACTGGGGGCGAGCGACACCCCGATCCAGCCGCTGCTGGTGGGGGAGAGCAGTGTTGCCCTGCAACTGGCCGAACGGCTGCGCGAATGCGGCGTCTGGGTGAGCGCCATCCGCCCGCCCACTGTGCCAGTCGGTACGGCCCGGCTGCGCATTACTCTGAGTGCAGCCCACCGCGAGCAGGATGTGGATCGCTTGCTCGATGCCTTGGGGGTCTGCCCTGCAGTTACAACGCTTGGGGAGGCTCACCATGACTGAGCGTTTTCAAACGGTCGACAAGGCGCAGCTTGCTCGCCGTTTCGGCGCCGCCGCTCGTCATTACGATGCCCACGCCCGCTTTCAGCAGGAGGTGGGGCAGGCGCTGCTGGAATGGATGCCGAGCAGGCCGGTTGGCACTGATCTGACGGTGAGCGGGCTGGATCTGGGCTGCGGTACCGGCTTTTTCTTGCCCCAACTGGCGAACCGTTGTCATCAGCTGGTGGGACTGGATCTTGCCCCCGGCATGCTGGCGCAGGCCGCCTTGCGTGACAGCGGTGCTCGCCTGCTCTGCGGCGATGCGGAGCAGCTCCCTTTCGCCGATAACACATTCGACTGGGTTTTCTCCAGTCTGGCGTTGCAGTGGTGCGAGCGTCCGGCCCAGGCTTTTGGCGAGCTGCTGCGGGTGGTCAAACCGGGCGGCCAGATCTTTTTCTCGACCCTGCTCGATGAGTCGCTCTGGCAGTTGCGAGCCGCCTGGCAGCAGCTTGATGGTCGCGCCCATGTCAATCGCTTCCTCAGCCTGCCACAATTGGAGCAGGCGCTGGCTAGCGCTGGGGTATCTGCTCCCGAGCTGCGTTGTATCACCTGGGATCTCGCCTATCTTGAATTGCCGCAGTTGTTGCGTGATCTCAAGGGGATTGGGGCCAATCAGGTCAATGACAATCAGGGGAGTGCCGCCCCGGCCGGTCTGAGCGGGCGCGCCAGATTGCAGCAGCTGGCGCAGGCGTATGAGGCGTTTCGCCAGCCCGATGGCAGGCTGGTCGCCAGTTATCGGGTGTGCCTCGGCCGTCTCAGCAAGCCTCGCTGAGCGCCGGGAACCACAGAGTTTGCAGGGCAGTGTGCCACCCCCTGCCAAGGAGAGAACCGTATGAAATCATTCTTTATCACCGGCACCGATACCGATGTGGGCAAGACGCTGGTGGCGCGCACCCTGCTGCGCGAAATCAGCGCACAGGGAATCAAGTGCGCGGGTTACAAGCCTGTCTCGGCCGGATGTGCCCGCACTCCGGACGGGCTGCGCAACCTGGATGCCGTTCTGTTGCAGGAGGCGGCGAGCCTGCCACTGCCCTATGAGGTGGTCAATCCGTTCGCCTATGAGCCGCCGATTGCGCCCCACATCGCCGCCAGCGAGGCACGCCAGCCTATCACCATGCAGGGGTTGAGCGAGGGGCTACGCAAGATTGAACAGGCCGGGGCCGAGCTGGCGGTAGTGGAAGGGGCGGGGGGCTGGTATCTGCCGCTCGATCGCAAGCATCTGCTGTCGGACTGGGTCAAGCAGGAGAACATGGCGGTGA
The DNA here is from genome assembly GCF_040907785.1 of Aeromonas sp. s8. Taxonomy (NCBI): domain Bacteria; kingdom Pseudomonadati; phylum Pseudomonadota; class Gammaproteobacteria; order Aeromonadales; family Aeromonadaceae; genus Aeromonas; species Aeromonas sp. s8. The sequence goes on along the minus strand of NZ_JBFOCL010000015.1, from coordinate 251,916 downwards.
TCATGGTAGTGGGGGCCAAGTTGGGTTGCCTCAACCATGCGCTGCTCACCTTTGCCGCCATTCGCAATGATCAGTTGCCGGTAGCGGGGTGGGTAATTAATCGGCTCCATGGTTCCATGAGCCATTATCAGGAAAATCTGGACACCCTGAGGGGCTTGCTGCCAGCCCCCTTCCTCGGCGAAATTCCGTTTATAAACAATCCGCTTGAAGCCGATTTGCAAGGGCGTCTCGATATCTCGCCGCTACTTTGACGGCATATTCAGCGAACATTCATCGAATCTCCCTAGAATGTCGACATTAACATGATCAGGTGGGGATCCCGAGTGATCCCCGGTCATGTCCCTTATCTTCACAAGGAGTCTATATGAAGCGAATTATGCTATTCCTGGTGACCAACCTGGCCGTCATGCTGGTGCTGGGGGTGGTACTCAATATCCTGTTCTCGGTTCTGGGGATCAACAAGTCCAGCATTTCCGGGCTGTTGGTGTTCTGTGCCGTGTTCGGTTTTGGGGGTTCCTTTATCTCCTTGCTGATGTCCAAGTGGATGGCCAAGCGCAGCTATGGCGTCCAGGTCATCGAGCAACCCCGTAACGAGACCGAGCACTGGCTGGTGAGCACTGTGGCCCGTCAGGCCCGCGAAGCGGGTATCAAGATGCCGGAAGTGGGGATCTACGACTCTCCCGAGATGAACGCCTTTGCCACCGGCGCCCGCCGCGATGATTCGCTGGTGGCGGTCTCCTCCGGCCTGCTCTACAGCATGAGCCGTGACGAGGCGGAAGCGGTGCTGGCCCACGAGGTGAGCCATGTGGCCAATGGCGACATGGTGACCCTGACCCTGATCCAGGGGGTGGTGAACACCTTCGTGATGTTCTTCGCCCGGATCGTGGCTGGCGTGATCAGCAACTTCTTCAGCTCCAACAACGAGGAAGAGAGCAGCAGCACCGGCGGTTTTGCTTACATGATCACCGTGTTCGTGCTGGAGATGCTGTTCGGCATTCTGGCCTCCATCATCGTCATGTGGTTCAGCCGTCAGCGTGAGTTCCGTGCCGATGCCGGTGCCGCCAAGCTGGCCGGTCGCGACAAGATGATTGCCGCCCTTGAGCGCCTCTCCCGCGGTGCCGAGCCGCAGCTGGAAGGCTCCATGATGGCCTTTGGCATCAACGGCAAGCGCTCCATGAGCGAGCTGTTCATGAGCCACCCGCCCATCGAGCAGCGTATCGCCGCCCTGCGTGGTTGATAGATACTGAATGACGGGGAATACCCTGAATAAAAAACGGCTGCCTTCGGGCAGCCGTTTTGCTTTTCAGCGTTCTTTAAAGCTTGAAGTGTCCCATCTCCTGGCGCAGTACCCGTGACAGCTGCTTGAGCTTGGCCGCCTCTTGGGACACATGGCGGGCGGCATCCCCCGATTGCTCGGAGAGAGAGGTGATGTTGCCGACGGTGGAGACTACCTCGTTGGCGGCGGTGGACTGCTCGCGCAGGGTGTGGCTGATCTCCCCCATCAAGCCGGTGAGGTTGGAGGCGTGGCTCTGGATGCTGGCGATCGCCTCGCCGGTCTGGTTGGCCAGCGTAACGCCGCGAGAGACGTTGTTGACCGTGTTCTCCATACTGCGGATGGAGGCATCCGCCCCGCTCTGGATCTTGCTGATCATCCCGGTGATCTGCTGGGTTGAGGCTGCCGAGCGACTGGCCAGATTGCGCACCTCGTCGGCCACCACCGCAAAGCCGCGACCCTGTTCACCGGCCCGTGCCGCCTCGATGGCCGCGTTGAGGGCCAGCAGGTTGGTCTGATCGGCGATGCCGCGGATCACCCCGATGATCTCCGAAATCTGCTGGGTATGGCCGTTGAGCTCGGAGATGGTGCTGGCCGCATCCCCCACTGTGGTGGAGATATTCTCGATGCTGCCAAGCGTCTCTTTAATGACCCCTGACCCCTCCTCCAGGGTATTGGCGGAGACCTTGCTCAGCTCGTCGGCATGGGTGGCGTTGTCGGAGAGGTGGCTGATGCTCACTACCAGCTCCTCGATGGCGGCGGCCATGGTCTGGGTGCTGGTTTGCTGATCGGTAGCAAACTGGGCGGTCTGCTCGGCGATCTGGGCGATGCTGTCAGCAGAGTGGGACAGCTCCTCGGTGGAGTGGGAGACCTTGGCGATGATCCCCTTGAGGGTGGTCTGCATGCCGCCGAGCAGGCCGATCAGGCTCTCTTTCGATCCTGGCGGCACCTTGATGGGGCGCGAGAAGTCCCCTTCCGCCATCATATGGAGGTCGGTCTTGAGCTGCTCGACCGAGGTGCCCACCAGATCGAGCAGGGAGCGATAGGTGCGCCAGAGGAAGAACATCAACACCAGACCGAGGGCGATAAAGAGATAGCGCAGCATGTCGGTATTGGCGATGGCGCTCTCGACTGCCTCATGGTTGCGCTGCTCCATCATCACGTAGAAGTCATCGATGGGGGACATGATGCGCCCCTTGTTCTGGTGATAGGCCTTGTCATGCATCATGGCGATGGCTTTTTGCTGGTTGGCAACCGGGTCGCCATCGCTCTGCTGCACCAGTTTGAAGGCGGCGACCTCGGTGTTGACCAGGGCATCCGAGTTGTTTTTGGCCTCGTTCAGTTTGGCGAGCTCACCGTCGGTGAAACCGGCATCCTTCATCAGGTCGATCAGGCCACGGCGAACATTGCTGTCGGGGCGGGGATTCTGGCCGTTGGCGGCGACAAAGTCCCAGTAGATACGGTTGTAGCCATCCGGCCTCGGCTGTTCGCCGTTGCGAATGGCCAGGATCCGCATGTACTGCTGCTCGTAGGCTGGATCCTTGGTGATGACATAGGTGCGACCGAGTCGGGTCAGATCATCGGAGGATTGGCGCAGTTCGTCGGCCAGCAGGTAGGAGACATATTGTTGTCGATAACTCTCTTCCAGTTGTTTACCCGCCCAGCTGTAGGCGAAAAACACCAGTGACAGCAGGATCAGGGTGATGACGGATAGCAGCAGGTTGAGCTGAAAGGCGGGCTTGTTCTGTTCCATGGTATGGGCGTCCTTTCCCTATGGCTGAGTGTCGTATGGAGCATCGCCAAGTCAATGGCTGGCAAGGCTTTTTGCTCTGAGAGTATAGGAAGGGAAACTCACTGATGAAGGCCGTGGGGACAAATTAAGGGCGGATCAGGTGAACAAGTGTGGATAAAGATGACCGGGGTCAATTCCCTTACCAAGTTACAGTGAGTGGGTTGCTGATTTTCTCTTGCTTGGAGGCGGGGGCATTATCGCCTCCATGAAAAGTGGGGAAAACCAATGCAAGTTTTAGTGGATAAATATATAAAAATGCATTTTCTCTAATTCATTGAGGCGATAGAACATGTATCTTATTTGCAATCGACTCAGAAACTGGCGCCCAGATTGAGCAGGTGCCTGAATTCGGTCTCTTTGTACTTTTGCTCGAGACCGACGAAATGCACTTCGCCATCTTCCCACTCCATCTCGCTCGACCAGGAGAGGCGCAGGTGGTCGTTGAAGTAGTAGCGCAAGCCCACGCTGCCGGTCACATCTCGATTCAGAGTGATATAGGGGGAGGGTTGATCCAGATAGAGCAGATAGCGCCCCTGACTGAACAGCTCCAGTTTTTCCCGCCATATCGGGATGGGTTGGCGATAATCCCAGTTCATGCTGGCAAAGGGATAGTCGATGATCCGGTTGCCTTTGAAGAGCAACCCAATCCCGCTCTCTTCCCTGAAGTAGGTCTTACGCAGACCCCCCTGCGCTACGAACTCCAGCCGACGGCGCTTCTCGTTCCAGAAGCGGTAACCCGGCCCGGTACCATAGTCGAGGCTGAGGTAGTTGCTCTCCAGCATGTCATATTCGGCATTGAGCGAGCTGCGCACAAACCACTGTTGATCGAAAAAGTAGTCAATGGTCGGGTTCAGCTTGTAGTCGTGGTTATCGGTGACGCTGTCAGACGTTTCGTAGGCGTACTCTCCGGAGAGGCTGTAGCGCCAGTCCAGATTGGCCAACTCGGTCTTGCCCTTGAAGTTGACGTTGTTGGTGTGCTTGTCCTTGTGTTTGAGCTTGATGTTGAGATCGCCACTACCGGTCCAGAGCCAGGCATTGCGTTCATCCTGCTCATCCTTGAACAGGGTGAATCCACCTTTGGCGGTCGCCTTGGGTTTATCCTGGTGCTCCAGCCGCCAGCGCTTGATGGCATCCCGCTTGACGGTAACGGCACCGGTATAGGGCAAAGAGATGCGTACCGACTCATCGCCAATCTCTTCGATGGTACCGGTCAGACGATCGCCATTGTTCATCCAGAGGATGTCCTTGGCCCACAAGGAATGACAGGCCAACAGGAGTAGGAGGGGAAGGAATTTCATGAGGTAAGGTGACTCCGGTGCGACTCGGGCGCTGGTGACTTAACCACTGACAAGCTGGCTGCTGATGGGGCGGGGCAGGCCGTTTTTGCTCTCCAGCGCTGCCGTCACCTCATCCTGCATCACGTCAGGTGCGCTGATAAAGCTCTCTATGGCCGGAGATAGCACCAGCGGGGCGCCATTTTCAAGCTCCTCTTCGGTGCGGGAGAGCGGGGAGTGTACCTCCAGCCAGCGGCGACCATCCGGTTCGATGGCGACCTTAACCGGTTGATTGATGACCCGCACCGGCGTGCCAATCGGCACAATCTTGAACAGGGCCTCTATATCGTCAGGTCGCAGCCGGATGCAGCCTGCGCTTACCCGCAGACCGACGCCAAAATCCTTGTTGGTGCCGTGGATCAGGTAGTCGCGCTTGCCATAGCCAAGGCGCATGGCGAACTTGCCGAGGGGATTCTCCGGGCCGGGGGGCACTACGGCGGGCAGGGTGATCCCTTTTTGCTCCAGCCAGGATTTGCGCACCATGGGGCCGGGCACCCAGGTCGGGTTGGGATTCTTCTCGATGACGGTGGTGGTCATCTCCGGAGTCTCGCGGCCGATATCACCAATCCCGATGGGCAGCACGATGACCTCATTCTTCCCTTTGGGGAAGTAGTAGAGGCGCAGCTCCGGCAGATTGATGACGATCCCCTCGCGCGGCACATCTGGCAGCAGCATCTGGGTGGGCAGCGTCAAGCGGGTACCCGGCTTGGGTAAATAGGGGTCTACATCCGGATTTGCCTCAAGCAGTGCCAAAAATCCAATTTGCGTATTTTTGCCAACCAGCTCCAGATGTTCGTTCTGCTGGATGATGTAATCCTCCAGCTCACCGATGAGGCGACTCCCGGCAGCTGGCAACGGGTAGCGTTTGGCCTCTGCCGGCGCGGCGCAGAGCAGGATCGCTGCCAGCAGCATGGAAAGGGCGGGCGTTAAGGGTAGGGGCTTGAGTTTCGGCAATCGCATAAGAAGATCCATCAGTTCAATCGGGGCGGAACATCATCAATACAGCCGCCAGGATGGCGCGATTGTTCCTCAATCAGCCCATGATTACCAGCTTGCCGCGCACCCGCAATGATGTGGGGATACATAGGAAACCGGCCAAAATCGGCATCACCCATAAATTTGAGCACCAAGCAGGAAAAAGAGACGCCTCATGGCAATGGGTTAATATCACGATATGGATAATGGCCGGGTGTGTGAGAGGGTGGATACAGGGTTATACAAGAATGGCCTCGCAACGCGAACAGCACGCGCCGCATTGTGAGCCTGCTCCCAGATATCTGATTCAGCCATTTGATATCTAAGAAATTTTTATTGCATCCTCGGCCCAGCTTGGGTAAAACTCTCTCCCCACGGAGAGATGCCGGAGTGGCCGAACGGGATTGACTCGAAATCAATTGTGGCAGCAATGCCACCCAGGGTTCGAATCCCTGTCTCTCCGCCACATACCAAGCCCAACCTGTTTAGCAGGTTGGGCTTTTTCTTTTGGTGATGTGCTGAGGAATTATCCGGCTGACTGTGTATCTGTGGTCATCGAGCCGGATTAATGCTGTTGGATGCTCGCCGTGCCTGCCAGGAGTGCAGGCGCTGCTGCGCCCCGATGATGAAGACAAAAAAGACCGGTACGAAGAAGATGGCCAGCAGGGTGCCGCTGATCATGCCGCCAAACACGCCGGTGCCGATGGCGTGCTGGGTCTCCGCGCTGGCGCCACTGGCGAGCATCAAGGGCACCACCCCGAGGGTGAAGGCCAGTGACGTCATCAGAATGGGGCGCAGGCGCAGGCGGGCAGCAGTAACAGCCGCATCAAGCAGCGAGCGCCCTTCACTGTGCAACTGGCGCGCAAACTCCACGATGAGGATGGCGTTCTTGGCCGACAGACCGATGATGGTGATCATGCCCACCTTGAAGAAGACGTCGTTGGGCATGCCGCGCAGCATCACGGCCGCGACAGCACCGAGCAGGCCCAGCGGCACCACCAGCATCACCGAGAGCGGGATCGACCAGCTTTCATAGAGTGCCGCCAGCACCAGGAAGACCACCAGCGCCGACAACAGCATCAGCAGGGGGGCCTGCTCGGCCGACTGGCGCTCTTGCAACGACTGTCCCGTCCAGGCCAGGGCGAAGCCTGGTGGCAATTGCGCCACCAGACGCTCCATCTTCGCCATCGCCGCTCCGCTGGAGATGCCGGGCGCTGCCCCCCCGGCAATACGCACGGCAGGGAAGCCATCGAAGCGCATCATCTGTTGCGGCGATTCGCGCCATTCCGGTGTCACCACCTCCCGCAAGGGGACCATGCCGCCGCTGGCATTGCGCACCCGCAGGCCGAGCACGTCATCGAGCTGCATGCGCGCCGACGCGTCGGCCTGCAGAATGACCTGCTGCATGTGCCCGCCGTTCGGGAAGTCGTTGACGTAGAGCGACCCCATTGCGGCCGACAGGGTACTGCTGACGCTGGCGAACGAGAGTCCCATGGCTTCGGCCTTTTGTCGGTTGATCTCGAGGTGAATGCTCTCGCCGGGAGGCAGATTGTCGGGATACACATCACTGACTACCTGGCTTTTGGCGGCCAGTTCCAGCAGTTGGGCCTGAGCGGCCAGCAGCGCGGCTTCCCCCCTATTGGCCCTGTCTTGCAGGAACAGGGTGAAGCCGGAGGCGGTGCCCAGCTCGTCGATGGCGGGCGGCAGCAGGCTCATTACCGTGCCTTCAGGAATATTTGCCATAGCCGCTTGTGCCAGCTCTGCCTCTTCGGCTGCCGTGGCGCCATGACGCTGATCCCAATCTTTGAGCATGGTGAAGGCCATGGCCGCATTGGGGCCTGCGCCGGAGAAGCTGAAGCCCTGCACCACCAGGTTGGTGTCCAGCGCCTCGCGAGAGGCGACGTGAGCCTCGAAGGCCTTGACCACCTCAAGAGTACGCTCGCTGGTGGCGCCGGTCGGCAGCTGGATGGAGGTCATGAAGTAGCCCTGATCCTCGTCCGGCAGGAAAGAGGAGGGCAGCTGGGCGGCGCCGATGGCTAGCGCGGCGCAGAGGGCGGCAAAGGTTGCCATCATCCGTCCGCTGCGCCCGACCAGCTGGGTTACCCGCGCACCGTAGCCTGCCGTGAACCGCTCGAAACCCCGGTTGAAGGCACCGAAGAAGCCGCGCTTCTCATGATGATCTGGACTGACCGGACGCAGCAGGGTGGCGCAGAGCGCAGGCGTCAGGGTCAGGGCGAGGAAGGCCGAAATCAGGATCGACACCGCCATCGACAGGGTGAACTGCTGGTAGATGACCCCCACCGAGCCGCTGCCAAACGCCATGGGAAGGAACACCGCCGTGAGCACCAGGGTGATACCGATCACCGCCCCGGTGATCTCCTTCATGGCTTGCGAGGTCGCCTCACGGGGTGACAGCCCCCGGGTGGCCATCAGGCGCTCGACGTTCTCCACCACCACGATGGCGTCATCGACTATGATGCCGATGGCCAGCACCATGCCGAACATGGTGAGGGAGTTGATCGAAAAACCGGCCAGCAGCATCACCGCGAAGGTGCCAAGCAGAGCGATGGGGGCGACGATGGCCGGGATCAGGGTGTAGCGCAGGTTCTGCAGGAAGAGAAACATCACCATAAACACCAGCACCATGGCTTCCAGCAGGGTGTGGATCACCTTTTCGATGGAGACCTTGACGAAGGGGGCCGAGTCAAACGGGATCGAATAGGCCATGCCCGCTGGCAGGGTGGGAGCGAGCTGGGCTAGACGGGTGCGCACCGCATCGGCGGTACGCACGGCGTTGGCGCCGGGGGAGAGCTGGATGGCGGCGCTGGTGGCGGCTACCCCGTTCTCGCGGTTGGAAAAGGCGTAGGATTGCGCCCCCAGCTCGACCCGGGCGACATCACCCAGCACCAGCTTGGCGCCATCACCACCGGCTCGCAGCACGATGGCGGCGAATGCCTCGGGGGTCGTCAGCTGCCCCTGAACCGTGAGGGGAACCGTCAGGCGCTGCCCCGGCAGGGAGGGTTCGTCACCGAGGCGCCCCGGGGCAATCTGGATATTCTGCTGCTCGATGGCCTGCGCCACCTCGCCGATGGTCAGCCCGTAGGCGGCGAGTTTGGCCGGATCTACCCAGATGCGCATGGCCTGTTCGGCGCCAAACAGCTGCACTCGTCCTACCCCGTCGATGCGGCGCAACTCCTGCACAATATTGCGTGCCATGTAGTCGTTGAGGGCAACCTCATCGAAGCGGCCATCCGGTGAGGTCATGCCGACCATCATCAGAAAGCCGGATGAGGCGGACTCCACCTGTAGGCCGGTCTGCCGCACCGCTTGTGGCAAGCGAGGTTCGACTGCCTTGATGCGGTTTTGCACGTCCATCTGGGCAAGCTCCGGATCGGTGCCCGGCTTGAAGGTGGCAGTGATCTGCGCGCTGCCCGAGGCGTCCACCGAGGACTCGAAGTAGAGCAGGTTCTTCACTCCCGACAGCTCGCGCTCGATAAGGCTCACCACCGCATCGTTCAGGGTCTGCGGTGTGGCGCCCGGATAGGTGGCATAGAGGGTCACCGACACCGGCGCCACCGAGGGATAGCGGGAGATGGGGAGCTTGGGGATGGCGATGACCCCTGCCAGCACGATGAACAGGGCGATCACCCAGGCAAACACCGGGCGATGGATAAAAAACTGCGGCATGGATAACTCTCCGATTCAGCGAATGCCACCGTCAGCCGGTTGGCTGACAGCGGGTGGTTGCCAGGGGGACGCTGTGACCTGAACCCCCGGGGTCAGACGGTCGATCCCTTCGATCACCACCTGTTGCCCGGCACTGAGCCCGGACGCGATGCGGTACTGGCTATTCACCAGTTCAGCGGTATTGACCGGAACCAGCTGTGCCTGCCCCTGGCCATCCACCACCCACACGCTGGTCTGACCCGAGGTGCGAACTACCGCCTGCTGGGGCACGGTCAGGGCGTTGGCATAGCGGGCACGGGGGATGCGCGCCTGCACATAGAGGCCGGGCAACAGGCGCCGCTCAGGGTTATCCACCAGCACCCGCAGCAGCACGTCGCCGGTTCCGGCATCGACCTCGATACCGGAGAAGAGGATGTGCCCCTGCATGCCCAGCGGTGTGCCATTGCTGCCGAGGATCTCCACCGCCAGTTCCGGTGCCGTTGAGCCAGCCTGCTGGCGCAGGGATTCCAGCACCGAAGCCGGTTGGCGCACATCGACGTAGACCTGATCGATCTGCTGGATCCGGGCCATGGGAGTGGCATCGGTGGGGGACACCAGAGCCCCTTCACTCACCAGTGCCTGATCGATGCGCCCGGCGATGGGGGCCTCCACGCTGGCAAATTGCAGGTTCAGTTGGTGCCGGGCCAGAGTCGCCCTGGCCTGGGCCACATCGGCGGCCGCCTGATCCCGCTGGGAGATCGCATCATCATAGGTCTGGTGGCTGATGGCGTCGGTGCGCAGCAGCGGCCGCAGGCGCTCAATCTGGATGCGGGCGCGGGCCAGAACCGCCTCGGCCCGTTGCAGTGCGGCGGCGGCGCTGTCGACATCGGCCTTGAAGGGGGCCGGGTTTATCTGGAACAGCACTGTGCCTGCGCTGATCTCGGCGCCCTGCTCGAACAGGCGGCGCTGCACGATACCGCTGATCTGGGCGCGAATGTCGGCGCTGCGCAGTGCCGCCACCCGGGCGGGCAGATCCTCGCTGATGACGAGCTCCCGACCAGTCAATGTCAGCACCGACACCTGAGGAAGGGCGGGTGCCTCCTGCTCTTGCGGCGCGACATCGCAACCCGCCAACCCGAATGCGGCAATGACGGCGAGCAGGGCGCCCGCATACCGCTGTTTGACAAACATCATCCACTCACCTCGTTAAACCGTCTCTCCGGTGTGATGTGACCGAAGAGTGCATCGAGCGGCCATTATGGCGAGGGGCTATTGCGAATGATTCGAGGCTTTGTGGAGAATCCATGGAGGCGATGATAAAGTTCAACGCCACCTTTTTTTCGAGTCCGACTATGTCCCATCTCAATGCTTCCGCCAGCCCGGCGGGCCAGTCACTGGTACTGATTGCAGAGGATGAAGCCGAGATCGCCGACATCCTCGCCGCTTACCTGCAACGTCATGGGTTGCGCTCCCTGCACGCCGCCGATGGCCGTGAAGCGCTGGCCATGCATCAGGCATTCAAACCCGATCTCCTGCTGCTGGATGTGCAGATGCCGCAACTGGATGGCTGGCAGGTGCTCAGCGAGATCCGGGCGCGTGGCGACACGCCGGTGATCATGTTGACCGCCCTCGATCAGGATCTCGACAAGCTGATGGGGCTGCGCATGGGGGCGGATGACTATGTGGTCAAACCCTTCAATCCGGCCGAAGTGGTGGCGCGAGTGCAGGCCGTGCTCAGGCGCACCCGGGCCGTAAAGCCAGCCACGGCGAACGTGCTGCGGGTCGGTCAGTTTCAGATCGATCTGGAGAGCCACGAGGCCAGCATTTGCCGCGATGACCAGCAGCAGGTGCTGGAACTGACCCTGACCGAGTTCAAGTTGCTCGCCTCTTTGATGCGGGCGCCGAAACGGGTGTTCAGTCGCGCCGAACTGCTGACTCACTGCCTGCCGGAGGGGGATACCCAGGAGCGTACGGTGGATAGCCACATCAGCAAGTTGCGCAAAAAACTGGAGACACACGGCATTCAGGGGGTCCCCGCCAGTGTCTGGGGGGTTGGCTATCGCTTCGGGGGCGATGCATGAAATCGGCGCCCGGCCTTCGCAGGCAGATCATCCGCTCTCTGGGCTTGATGACGCTTGGTATCATCTCCCTCGCGGTGATCGGCACCTATGTGTTTTATGGCATCGCCGTGGCGTTTGTGCCGGGCAGCATCTCCGAGACCTGGGTGCCCTCCAGAGTCGAGATGATCTGGATCGGCTCCACCATTCTCATTGCATTGGGGATGGCGCTTTACGTGGCGGTGCGCCTCTCTCGCCGCATCCTGACTCCCCTCAACTCGGTGGCAACCAGCCTGCGCGAGGTGGCCGAGGGCAAACTCGATGCCCGCGTGCCGGAGGATGAGCAGGCGATCGGGGAGACGGCGCAACTGGTGCGCGACTTCAACGCCATGGCCGAGCGGCTGCAGAGCATGACCCGCGAGCGGGAGTTCTGGAATGCCGCCATTGCCCACGAGTTGCGCACTCCCGTCACCATTTTGCGCGGCCGCTTGCAGGGGCTGGCCGAAGGGGTATTTCCTCCCAGCAGCGAACTCTTCGAGGGATTGCTGCGCCAAGTGGAGGGGCTCAATCACCTGATCGAGGATTTGCGGGTATTGAGCCTCAACGACAGCGGTCATCTGGAGTTGCAGCGGGCCGAGGTCAGACTGGCCGACGAGCTTGCCGTGGTGCTTGAGGCATTTGCCAGCCCTCTGGCGGCGAGCGGATTTGTGTTGCAGCGGGAGCTCGATAGCGAACTTCATGTCTGCTGCGATCTGTTTCGCATCCGTCAGGCCCTGATGGCGCTGTTGGAAAATGCCCAGAAGCACGCGCTGCCGGGCCTGCTGACCGTGCGGCTGCATCGCTTGGAGAGTGTGTGCGTCCTGAGTGTGGAAGATGAGGGGCCTGGCATCAGCGAGGAGGTCGCCGCCTGTATCTTCGATGCGTTTCGTCGCGGAGATCCGTCACGCTCGCGCAAGAGCGGCGGTAGCGGACTCGGACTCGCCGTGGTCAAGGCGATTGCCGAGGCGCACGGCGGCAGCGCGGTTTGCCAAGCTACCGGGCAGGGAGGGAGCCGATTCGTGCTCTCCTGGCCCATCTCTGCCATGTCCGGTGGCCCTGAAATCTAGCCTAGGGGCGACAGGTTCTGATGAAGCTATACAGCTGACAGCTGCCCGCACAGGGGCGTTTGACAAGCGACTGCCATAAGGGTTTTCACCGCTTGTGCCGGGTGAGCAGGAGGGGTTGGGACATGGCTCATTTGGCGCGAAATCATGGTTTTTTGCCGCTAAAAATTGAAACCGTTTTCAGAAATCCTTTTCAACTGTGATCCGCTTCAAAGCTTTTTCGGGCGCCAACCTCTAGCATTGGCTCCACGAATTAGGGGCTAGCGCTCCCGATTTTCCCGCTGTGGGAGGTAACCGGATGATCCGGCTATTTCCTTCGTTACTTTCGACGGTCATCATGGATGGCCGTTTTTTTTTGAGTTATTTCACGGTAAAGGGTCGAGCCGCTGGCGCTTTACCGTTAAAATTCCGCTTTTGCACTTGCCCGTGAGTCTTGATGTCTGCGTCCACCCTCTCTTCGGATAGTTATGCCCTGCTCGCCACCCTGCAATTGCAGCGCGTTGCCAGTACCCGTTTGCTGCAAGAACAACTGGCGATAGGCCATGCCCTGATCGATAAACTGACTCGATTGCAGGATGCGGGGCTGGTCAGATTGCGCGGGGAGCAGCAGTGGAGCCTGACCGCCGAGGGAACGCTGGCGCTGATCCTGGGGGTGCGTGCCGGTCTCTGCCCGGCGCCGGACTGGAGCCGGGTGCCCTCATTGACCGGGCAGGATCTCACCCATGCGGTGGTGCGCGAGCTCTGCCGCGGCAAGGCGGGGGAGATCCCCACCTATTTCTCGGCCAGCGATCTGCTGACCCTGCTAGATACCCCGGACGCTCACCAGTTGCTGGCGGGCTCCAGCCCCGCCTGGCAGCAAATGTTGCTGGAGCACTTCTCGCTGCAACTCTTGCTCGATGCCCCCTATGAAGAGCGCTGGCCGCTGGCCAATGCGCTGGTGCGCTGCGCCCCCGAGGTGCAGGCCCGGGCCAACGCGTTCGAGGCGGAGTGGCGCTGGCTCTGCGGGGATGGCGAGAGCACATCGCCAACCGGCGAGGACCAGGATGCCGCCCCCGGCTGGCCAGCCCTGCAGGCGCTGGCTCAGCAGAACCAGAGCGGCCCGCTTGGCGAGCGGCTGCTCACCGCGCTGGGCCAGTGGCAGGCAACCGATGAGGGTGAGGCGGGCCAGTGGCCCCGTTCGTTCAGCGCCCTGCTCTGGCTTGGCTGGTTGCAGCATGCCGATCCCGTCATCGCCAGCGAACAGCGCAAGAAGTGGCAGCGCAGCCTGACTGGCCAGTTCCCCCTGCTTGCCGACTTGCTCAGCCAGTGGGCGGGTGATCGCCACGGTCAGGCGGTTGGCCTGTTTGATACCCTGCAGCTGCCGGTGGAGGAGCTCCACTGGGGCTATCTCTGGCTCGATCTCTGCGCGCTGGCCCGTCACGGTGCCCAAAGCCCGCAGGTGGCCATGTTGCACAAGTGGGATCTCTCTCATCTGCTCGATGCCGAGCCCCATCATCGCCTGATGGCCTTTTGTCAGGATCTGCTGCGTATCTTGTTGGGCGAGGCGGCCAAAGGGGCGCCCTTGTGCCAACTGCGCGGCAGTGAGGAGAGTGCGCAAGAGGGCAGTGACGAGCAGGATGATGACGGGGACGAGGATAAAACCGCGGCCTCTGCCAGCTGGCTCAACTGGTTGCAGGGGCTGGGACGCTCCAGTGGCGTGCGCAAGCCGCAGGAGCGGCTGGTGTGGCTGCTCCATGCCGAGGGCCCCGAGCTGGAGTGCAAGATCCAGAAGCTGAGTACCAAGGGGGAGTGGACCGCCGGTCGCCGGGTCGATCCGGCCCTGCTCTCTACCCAGTATGCCGCCATGCTCGACGAGCATGACTGGGCACTGGTTCGCACCCTGCCACGGGTGATGGGACGGCTGCCGCGGGATGTCTGGGCGCCGCTGGCCGATCACCCCCGTTTGTTCAACGCCAAGGGGCAAAAGCTGCAACTGGCCATCAGCGCCCCCCTGCTGCAGGTGGTGGCCACCGAGCAGGGGATGAGCGCGCAGCTCTGCCCCGATGCGGCCGCCCGCGGGGCCCATATCATGCCGCTGGCGCAGGATCTGTGGCAGCTCATCCTCACCCCGCTGCCGCTGCTCGACCGCTTGCCAGCGCTCGAATCCATCCCGCTGCTGCCCGCCGAGGGGCTGGCCGAGCTGCAACGCACCCTGGACGCCATTCCCGAGTTGCCTTGGCACAGTCAGGTTGCGGGGCTTAGCGGCAACGCCGAACTGGCTCCCTGGCCGGGCATTCCTTCGGTGCAACTGGATTGGCAGGATGGTCAGCTGTCGGTCAAGCTGGTGACCCGCTTTGAGGATCTGCCGCCCCAGCCCCTTGGCAAGGGGGAGGCGATCGTGCGGCAGGGGATCAAGGCTTACCACTACTGGCAGCGGGATCTCGCGGCCGAGAAGCTGCAGGCCCAGTTGCTGCGCAATCAATTGCCCATCGGCCTGCCCGGCAGCGAGTGGCTGCTGCAGGGGGAACAGGCGCTGGCGCTGGTCAATGCCCTGCCCGAGCTGGTGGATGCCGGTGTGGTCATTCACTGGCATCAGGACAGCGCTCGCCTCAAGAGCCTTGATGAAGCGGCTCTGAGCCTGCGCATCGAGCGGCGGCAGGACTGGTTCCAGGTCGAAGGGGCACTGGCCCTCGATGAGCACCAGATCCTCGATCTGCGCCTTATTCTGCGCCAGATGACCCCGGGGCAGCGCACCGTTCAGCTCGACGAGAAGACCAGCCTGATGCTGAGCGACAAGCTGGTGGAACGGCTCACCATGCTGGGGGCCATGCTCGATGAAGAGCAGCGCATCAACAACAAGCTGGCCTATCCCCTGACTCGTCTGCTCTCGGTCATTACCACCGAAGGGGATGCAGCGTGGCAATCCCTTCAGCAGGAGTGGCAGCAGGAGGTCGATTGCCCGGACGAGCTGCTTACCTCCCTGCGGGACTATCAGAAAGAGGGGGTGCGCTGGATGGCGACCCTGGCCCATCACGGTTTTGGTGCCTGTCTGGCCGATGACATGGGTCTGGGCAAGACGCTGCAGGCGCTTATCGTGCTGCGGATGCGCCAGCACCTTGGCCCTGCGCTGGTGGTGGTGCCCAAGTCTGTGGTCACCAACTGGCAGGAGGAGGTAGCTCGTTTCGCCCCCGAACTGGATGTGGTGGTGTTCGAGAATCCGGCCGAGCGGGAGGGGATTATTCGCGAGGCCAAGGCCGGTCAGGCGATCCTCATCAACTACGGCATGCTCGGCAGCCTGGCGGAGGCGCTCAAGTCCCGCCGATGGTCTTCCATGGTGCTTGATGAGGCCCAGCAGATCAAAAACGCCGGTACCCAGCGCGCCAAGCTGCTGTTCCAGCTCGACGGCGATTTTCGCCTCGCCCTCTCCGGCACCCCCATCGAGAACCATCTGGGGGAGCTGTGGAGCCTCTTCACCTTTATCAACCCGGGGCTACTCGGCAGCCTTGGCGAGTTCAAGCGTCGCTTTGGCAAGGCGGTCAAGGATCCCCAGCACATGGCGCTGCTGCGGGCGGTGATCAGCCCCTTTATCCTGCGCCGTCTCAAGCAGCAGGTGCTGACCGAGCTGCCGGACAAGACCGAGATCATCCACCACATCAGCCTCTCCCCCGAGGAGCGCCAGCTCTACGAGGCGACCCGGCGGGAAGTGGTGCAGCAGGTGCAGAGCGCCGATGGGCGCGCCCTGATGCATGTGCTGAGTGGCCTGACCCGGCTGCGCCGTCTCTGCTGCTCACCGGAGCTGGTGATGCCCGAGTGGTCGCAGACCAGCAGCAAGCTGGACGAGGCGATGGCCCTGCTGGAAGAGGCGATCGACGGCGGTCATCGGGTGCTGGTGTTCAGCCAGTTCGTCGATCTGTTGAGCCTGCTGCGTGCCCGCATCGAGCAGAAATCCTGGGATTACTGCTATCTTGATGGGGGCTGCTCTGCCAAGTCCCGTCAGGACTCCATCCTGCGTTTTCGTCATGAGGCTGTGCCGCTGTTCCTCATCAGCCTCAAGGCAGGGGGGACCGGCCTCAACCTCACCCAGGCCGATACCGTGCTGCACCTCGATCCCTGGTGGAACCCGGCGGTGGAAGATCAGGCGAGCGATCGGGCCCACCGCATGGGCCAGACCCAGCCGGTGACCGTGTACCGGCTGGTGTGCGAGCAGACGGTGGAGGAGAAGATCGTCGCTCTGCACGACGAGAAGCGGGCGCTGGCCGATGGGTTGCTGAGCGGCCAGTCCGAGGTGCGCGGGCTGGATGTGGAGAGCCTGCGGGCCCTGCTGATGGGCTGATTGGCGAAGCCACCTTTCATACCGCCTATCGATACAGAAAAGGGGAGAGCATCCAGAGATGTTCTCCCCTTTCTCGTTTGGGACGCAGATGCGGGATACTCGCTTATCGCGGCAAGGCGGCCCAGCTATCCCTGATCCAGTCACCCCTGATAGAGATAGAGGTGCAGCCGCTCGATGATGGGCTCGCCGCCAATCTTGCGATCTCGCCGCGCCTGCCGGCTCTTGGGGGGATAGTTGCCCAGATGGGTGACCGCGGGCGGGGTATCCGAGCAGAGCAGCAGAGGCAGGCTCGCCTTGATCTGCTGCTTGCGCGGGGTGCGCTCCAGCCAGAGCAGATTGATCATCGGATGGGTCTTGACCGGGCGGCGGATCCGCAGCTCGGCATCGGCAGGTAGGCGGCGAATGTCGTACACCTCCTGATCCACCATTTTGCTCCACTCCTCGTTGTTGGAGAGGGCCGGTATGTAGCGGCGGCTGCGCTCCAGCATCTCAAGCACCTGCTCGCGACTGAGGCGATTGATGGTCTGCTTGTCAGCCCAGGTAAAGCCGAGGGATTGCAGCTCCCCCGCCAACAGGGTCAGCTTGCGGTAGACCTGCAGGGTGATCACGCCGGGCAGGGCGGTATGTACCAGCTCGAACTTCTCGTCCCGTCCCCCCGCTTGCTGCACCAGCGCCTTGAAATCGAGCTTGTGCTGGTTGATTTGGCCGATCAGCGGTTGCAGCAAGGGGGATGCGGCGGCAGGAAAGCGCAACCAGCCGGGCAGCCGATGAGTTGCCTTGGTGGAGCAGCCGGGGCGGGCGCTGTGGTCCCGATAGGCGGCGAGGGTGGCCGCCAGCGCGGCTTCACCGTTGAGATAGCCCACCTCAATTTGCTCGATCGGGTCGTGCTCTTCCCCCTGTGCAACCGGGGGCAGGGGATAAACATGGGCCTCCTGCAGATCGAGTTGGCCAAGCAGATCGGCCAGCTGGTTGAGAGCGCCTTCAATGGCGGCCATCTGTTGACGCAGGGCGGCGGTCGGGGTAAAGGTATCCATCGATGATCCTGTGGTTTCATCCGCCGCTGACGGCATAAATGATGGCATCAGGGCAGGGGAATAAACTACTGTATAAATAACCATACCAGTATGCCGGTTGCGCGCCAAGAGGGGCGTTTGTGGGTCGTCATCGAGGGAGGAAAGGTAAGTTTTTTTATGTTTCATTGTGTTAATTTAAGATCGCAAAGAGATCACTGAATTAACAATCGAATGTAATGACGGGGTTGCCACCCATGGCACGTCCATTGGCGAGTGCATAGGCAATGCGGTAAATTGCATATGTAAGGTGGTGCCATGCAGCACAATATGCTGCGGGCCGTTGATGGTCGAATAGTGAATTAATTATTCTTTATAAATCAAAGAATTAAAATTGTATCAGTCAGTTTTTTACTATTAGTTTTCCTAATGTAACGTATCAAAATTCGTCAATTGAGTCGGCCCTGCTCCCTGACTAAGCTCTGCGCATCAAATAAAGCCCAGTGCGTAAACAAATATTCAGAGGAGCCACATCATGGCCAACATGACTTATACCGAAACCGGTTACCAGCATTCCAGCCAATTGAATCTGGTTGCTCGCGTTAAAATGACCGTTCTGACCTGGCTGGAGCGCAGCCGCAGCCGTCGCCAGCTCTCCGAGCTGCCCGAGTACCTGCTCAAAGATATCGGCCTGAACGAAGCTGACCGTTATCAAGAGACCACCAAGCCGTTCTGGCGTGGTTGATCTGCCGGGCATGGATGCCTTGTTTTTCTGCTGAGTCGTTTGCTGTTCTGCCCCGTGGCGCCCGGCCGCCAAGTCTGTCATTGTCTGTTTTATATCCCCCGTTTTCCCCCTGTTATTTGTTGATCCTTTTTCCTCTCCTCTTTATTCCACATCGCTACTGCCATTGCTGTCGTCGTTCGATTGTTATCACACTTGTATCGTTAATGTTTGAATTTGTTTAAAAAACGATTTTAAGCCGCGATGCCTTGCGTATAATCCGGCCATAGTGTTCCAGCGCAAGAGGGTGAGACGGATGATTCCCCAGCACGATTTTTTGGCCATGACCCGCAGCCATGAGTGGCAGCTCGATCCCTTTGAATTTGCCCTGCCCGATGGTGCGCGGGTCAGCGTCTGGGATACCGGCGTGCTCTGTCTGGAGCCTGCCAGTGGCGCGGGCGGCCAGCCGGGAGGGCGCAAGGATATCGTCCTCTCCTGCGGTATTCACGGCAACGAGACCGCTCCCATTGAGATCTGCAACCAGCTGCTGAGCCGTCTGCTCTCTGGCGAGCTGAGCGCCCGCCATCGGGTGCTGTTCCTGTTTGGCAATCCGGCGGCGATGAATCTGGGGCTGCGGGAGGTGGAGGAGAACATGAACCGGCTCTTCTCCGGAGCACACAGCAAGGGGGAGGGGCTGTGCAATCGGGAGCGGATCCGCGCCATGCGCCTTGAGCAGTATGTGAGCCGCTTCTTTGCCAATCCGGCTCGTCCCCGTTACCACTACGATCTGCACACCGCCATTCGCGGTTCGCGCCACGAGAAGTTCGCCGTCTACCCCTTCCCCCACGAGCGGCCCCACTGCCGCGAGCAGGTGCAGTTCCTCGGTGCCTGCGGGGTGCGCACCATACTGCTTTCTGCCAGCCCGACCACTACCTTCAGCTACTACAGCTCCCGCCAGCATGGTGCCCACGCCTTTACGGTGGAGTTGGGCAAGGTACGGCCATTTGGTGAGAACGATATGACCCGCTTTATCGAAACCCGTCAGGCGCTGCAGGAGTTGGTCACTCAGGATGAGGTGGCGCTGGAGCCGTGGCGGGCGGACGATTTCACCCTGTTTGCCATCGATCGGGTGATCACCAAAAAATCGGCGGACTTTCGCTTCCTGTTCGCCAGCGATGTGGACAACTTCACCGAATTCCCCCAAGGGTTCGTGCTGGCCGAGGATGGTGAGCTGCGTTACACAGTCGAGAAGCCGCGTGAGGCGGTGGTCTTCCCCAATGCCAATGTGGCGATCGGTCAGCGCACCGTGCTGATGGTGGTGCCGACAAGGCTCTGGGAATAGCGGTGATAGTTTTGCCTGCAGAGCGGTGACGCATCCGCAGGTGGCGCCAAGCCATTGTTTTAGTCGGCGGCTCAGACACAGCAGCGGTTAGCCGCAGTAATAAAAAACGGGGCCAGTCAGATGACTGGCCCCGTTTTTTATCGGGTTCAAGCGGTGAGGCTTAGCTGTTGTTCTTCACAAACAGGGTCAGCTCCTGACCGGGCTTGAGGTAATCCCCTTTATCCAGCTGGTTCCAGCGCATCACATCATTGATGGCCACCTGGAAGCGAGCCGCGATGGAGGAGATGGAGTCGCCACGGCGAACCTGATACACCATCGATTTGTCACTCTTCTTCCCTTGCTTGGGATAGACCACCAGCTTCATGCCTGGCTTGAGCGCCGACTTGGCATTCAGACCATTCCACTTGGCGAGCTCTTCGTGGGAGACGCCGTGTGCCTGGCTGATGCTCCACAGGTTGTCACCCGAGCGCACCTTGTAACTGACTTTGGCCTTCTGGCTGCTGCCACGGCTTGCCAGCTGTTGCGGTTTGCTGGCGGAGCTGGCCTTGCTGCTGACCTGACCGTGGGTCGGGATCACCAGTTGCTGACCGCGACGCAGGTTGTTGCTGCGCAGATTGTTGGCCAGCTTCAGCTCGTTCACGCTGACGCCATGATTCTGGGCAATGCGCGACAGGGTATCGCCACTGGTGACCTGATAGGAGCGGGTACGAATACGCTCGCTCTTGGGCAGATCGGCCAGTGCCAGCTCCAGGGTATCGGCATACTCTACCGGTACCAGCAGGCGGTAAGGGCCACGGGGCGACATCACGCCACGGCTCAGGGCCGGATTGACCTCCTTGAGCTGTGACGTGCGCAGACCGGCCAGTTGGGCGGCCACATTCAGATCGATCTGGCTGCCGGTCTCCACCACTCGCAGCTTCGGCTCGTTGGCGAGCACCGGCAACTTGATATTGTATTTGTCAGCATTGCTGATCATGTCAGCCATGGCGAGGATCTTGGGCACATACATCCGGGTTTCCCGGGGCAGATCGAGCGACCAGTAGTCGGTCGGTTTGCCTGCGCGCTGGTTACGCTGGATGGCGTTGCGCACCCGTCCTTCACCGGCATTGTAGGCGGCCAGCGTTTGCAGCCAGTCACCGTCAAAGAAGCGGTTCAGGTATTCCAGATAGTCGAGCGCCGCATTGGTGGAGGCCAGCACATCGCGCCGTCCGTCATACCAGTTGTCGTGGCGCAGACCGAAGTTTCTGCCTGTCGCTGGCACAAACTGCCACAGACCGACGGCATTGCTGCGGGATCGGGCATGGGGATCAAACATGCTCTCGATCATCGGGACAGTAATAAGCTCCATTGGCAGCTCACGCCGTTCAATCTCCTCTACCATCAGATAGAGGTAGGGTTCAGCCCGGCTGGCAATGGTCGCCAGATGCTTATCATTGCGCAACAGCCACTCACGTTGCTGGCGGATGCGCGGGTTGTCCGGAGTTTCCAGTTGCATATCATCGCTGATACGCACCCACAGATTGTCCGTATCTTCCATTTCGTCCAGCTGTTCATCGCCAAACAGGAAATGGGAAGAGTGTTTTTTATGCGCTTTTTTCTTGACCTGGGGGGACTTGATCGGCTCGATTGCCGTTAGCGCCCGGTCATCCTGATGGCTCAGGTTTTGGCAGCCGCTGAGCAACAGCGCTGCCAATAAGGCCGTTCGTACCTTCATCTCGTTCCGGTCATTTTTAGGAAAAACAGCTCGCATCATAAGGGGCAATGGCCCCCTGATCAAGGTTTGTTCAAAAAACGTCCTTCCACTGACGCAGGATGGTGAAGGTATCTACCGGATTTTCCACGCATTTTAGTCCATGTTTTTCAGCAGAAAATTTCACTGAATCCTGTTCGCAGCGCAGAAAAATGTTGAAAGTGCGTTCGTCACCCAGCCGGGTTGGCAGGCTTGGCAGTCCTTGTTGCCGCAGTTTGCTGATCAGCCCGATCTGGCGGCGGATCGCCGGGTTGTCCGGCTCGACCGCATAGGCAAAACGCAGGTTGGAGAGGGTGTACTCGTGGGCACAATAAATGAGTGTCTCATCAGGCAGGGCGGCAAGTCGTTGCAGCGAGTGGTACATCTGCTCCGGCGTCCCTTCAAACAGGCGGCCACAACCGGCCGAGAAGAGGGTATCGCCACAAAACAGCATGCCGTTACCGTGGTAGGCGATGTGGCCGCGAGTGTGCCCAGGCACATGGATCACCTCGAGGGCGAGGCCGTGCCAGTTGATCTGATCGCCATCTTCCAGCCACTGACCGTGGTGATCCGGCATCGGGTCAAGTTTGGGGCCATAGAGCCGGGCGTGGGGGAAGTGGGCAAGCAGGTCGGTGACGCCCCCGACATGGTCGTGATGGTGATGGGTCAGCAGGATGGCATCGAGCACCAGCCCCAATGCCTCGAGCCGCTCCAGCACGGGTGCCGCATCGCCCGGATCGACCACCAGACAGTGATTTTCGTGGCGGATCAACCAGATGTAGTTGTCATTAAAGGCTGGAACTGTGATCACTGGATACATGAGTCTGCTTCTCTTTAGGGAGGGTATCTTATATAACAGGATGGCGTTCGAAACCCCGAGTTGAGCCCTATTATGCAGGTGGCACGTACCGAACAACAAATCGAGATCCCGACCAGCTGGTCTGCATTGCCTATGGGGGACTGGGTGGCGGCCGAGATCCAGGATCGGCTCGACAACTGGTGCCCCAATCTGTTTGGGTATCATCTGCTGAAAATTGGCGCCCTGAGCGCTGAACTCTCCTGCAAACGCTCCTCCATTCGTCACCAGATCGGGGTCGCCCCCGGCGGGCGGCTGCTCGACATGTATGGCGATCCTCTCGATCTGCCGGTGCGGACCGGCAGCGTCGATGCCTGCCTGCTGGCCCACTGCCTCGATTTCTCTGCCGATCCTCATCAGGTGTTGCGCGAAGCCGAAAGGGTGCTGACCGACGATGGCTGGCTGATCATCAGTGGTTATAACCCCATGAGTCTGGTCGGGATCGGTCACTGTGTGCCGTTCTTGCGGCGCAGAATGCCCTGGTCGGCACGGATGTTCACCCCAGGGCGGGTGACGGACTGGTTGCATCTGCTGGGATGCGAGGTGATGTTCGACGAGCGTTTCGGTTACTCGTTTATGGGGAAACAGAGCTGGCACAGTTGGTGGCGGGAGAGTATCGGGCGGGATTATTGCAGGGCATTTGCATCGGTATACGTGATTGCGGCCCGTAAACGGCGCTTTCCACTGATCCCGGTGCGGCGGCGCTGGCAACTGCCAAAGTCCCTCGCTACACCGGGAATGGCCCGTCAGGGCTGGTAGCCGGTATCCTCGGCCAGATCCTTGCCGCAGGCGGCCTCTCTGGCCAGCTCGTCGCACCGTTCGTTCTCCGGGTGGCCGGAGTGACCCTTCACCCAGAGCCACTCAATCTGGTGGCGACCCACTTCCGCATCCAGCTCCTTCCAGAGATCGACGTTTTTGACCGGTTGCCGGTTGGCGGTCATCCACCCTTTCTTCTTCCAGCCGATGATCCACTGGGTGATCCCCTGGCGGACATACTGGCTGTCGGTAGTGAGGCGCACCTTGCACGGTTCGTTGAGGGTACGCAGCCCCATGATGGCGGCCATCAGCTCCATCCGGTTATTGGTGGTCAACTTGAATCCGGCGGAAATCTCTTTGCGGTGCTTGCCGTAGACCATCACGGCCCCGTAACCACCCGGGCCCGGATTGCCGAGGCAGGAGCCGTCGGTATAGACATCAATCTGTTTTAACATGAGCAATCAATCTGTTTTAACATGAGGCTTGGGGTAAACTAGCGAGTAAGTAAAGCCGAAGTTTGACATAGATTGGATCATGAACACACCCCAACTGAATCGCCAGATCATTCTGGATACTGAAACCACAGGTATGAATACGGCGGGCGGCCCTGTCTATCTGGGGCACCGCATTATCGAAATCGGCTGTGTGGAGGTGATCAACCGCAAGCTGACCGGTAACCACTATCACGTCTATATCAAGCCTGATCGTCTGGTCGACCCGGAAGCGATCCAGGTGCACGGTATTACCGACGAGTTCCTGCGTGACAAACCGTCGTTCAGCCAGATTGCCGACGAATTCCTCGACTTCATCCGCGGCGCCGAATTGATCGCTCACAACGCACCGTTTGACGTGAGCTTCATGGACTACGAGTTCAGCAAGCTCGGACTCAACTTCAAGACTGCGGATATCTGCACCATCACAGATACCCTGGCGATGGCGCGGGATCTCTTCCCCGGCAAGCGCAACAACCTGGATGTGCTGTGCGATCGTTACGGTATCGACAACTCCCACCGTACCCTGCACGGGGCTCTGCTCGATGCGGAGATCCTGGCGGACGTCTACCTGCTGATGACCGGCGGCCAGACCAAACTCAATCTGGCCACCGAAAGCAACGAAAACGAAAGCAATCAGGACACCAGTATTCGCCGGTTAGAGAGCAACCGACCCGCCCTCAAGGTGGTGCGTGCCAGCGCCGAGGTTCAGGCCCTGCACGAGGCGAGACTGGATCTGGTAAATAAGAAAGGAGGAAGTTGTCTGTGGCGGCAATGAGCAAGTGGTGTGCCGGTCTGCTGTTGTTGCTCTCGCTAGGGGCGACGGCGACCGAGGTATTTGCCCCTTCCGATATTCCGCTGCTGGATAACCGCTTTCGCATCGATTACGGCGTGAAGGAGATCACCTTCATCATCAAGCGCAAGCCGGGCACCCCATCCGTGATCCTGGTTCGCCCCGATGGCAGCAAGCTTTACGTGGGCAAGGTCAAACCTGCCGATGTGGGTTGGCTGGCGCTGCCGGAGCATGATCTCATTACCCTGCGCAATCCCATGCCGGGCCCCTGGCAGGCGATTGGCGAGGTGGATCCCGACAACCGGGTGCGCATTCTCTCCGATATCCGGCTCGATATCGCCGCCCTGCCGATGCAGCTCTATCAGGGGGAGGTGGTCAAGCTCAAGGCGTGGTTGCTGATCAATGGTCAGCCACCGAAAGATAAATACTATCTCTCTGATCTTGGCATGACCGTCAAGCTGCAATCGTTCAGCGATGCCGATAAGAAAGAGGTCGTGCTGGATCAAGTACTTGGCCACTATCGCGATGATGGCAAGGGGCTCGACGAAGTGCCGGGCGATGGCATCATGACGGCGGAAGTGACGCTGCAGGATATTCCCGGTGGCAAGTACCGCGCCATGTTCAGCACGGGCAATCAGGTGTTTGTCCGTGCCCGTTATCAGGATGTGCTGCTTTACCCCTATCCGTTCAGTTATAACCTGGCACCGCCTTCGGATGAGCTGGGTGCCAAGCTCTCACTGCTAATCGACCGTGATGAGCTGGATCCCGCCTCCGTTGTGGTCAAGGGGAGTGTGACCAGCAATGTGGGCGGCCTCTACGAGTTCAGCGAGACCGCCAGCGACCCCAAGCTTGATATCGATCTTTCCAACATCAAGGAGGTCGGTCAGCATGAGGTGAAAGCAACCCTCTATGGCACCACTCGTCTCGGCCGTGAGCTGAAAATCGAGTTGCCGGTGAAAACCTTCAATGTCTTCCCGCCACCGCCGCCTCCTGTAGAGGTGGTGTCGGCCGCCGCACCGGCCTCCAGTGCCGAGGCGACCCATGAAGCCCCGGCAGAGGAGGAAATGGGCTGGCTGGTCTGGGCATTGGCGGGTGGTGGTGTGCTGCTGGCGGTATTGGGTGGGGTCGGGTTTGTGGTGATACAAAAACGGCGTGCCCTGAAGCGTGCTCTGGCCGCTGCGCAGGCCGAGAATCAGCAAGCCGGACAACCTGCCGCCAAGCTGGATCTCAATCTGCCAGAGCAGTAACCCTCGAACTGAAGTGGCGTGATGCCAGAGATAAAAAACCGCCCTGATAAGCAGGGCGGTTTTTTTTAGTTCATAAACAGAACAAGCTGGCTATCAGTGTTCGCCGATATAGACATCCTTGTTCTGCTCGCGGATCTCGAGGAACTTGTCCAGATTGGCCATCATCAGCTCGACCAGCTGGGGGTCGAAATGCTGCCCCTTCTCCTCTTCAATCAGGGCCAGCACCTTGTCCAGCGGCCACGCCTTCTTGTAGCAGCGATCCGAACCCAGGGCATCGAACACGTCAGCCAGCGCCACAATCCGCCCCTCCAGCGGAATATCGGCCCCCTTCAAACCGCGGGGATAGCCACTGCCATTCCATTTCTCATGGTGATTGCCAGCGATGGTGGCACCAATCTGAAACAGCGCCAGATCGCTGCCGGAGAGCATATCCTGCCCGAGCTGGGCGTGGGTTTTCATGATCTCCCACTCCTCCGGCGTCAGCTTGCCCGGCTTGTGCAAGATGGCATCGGGAATTCCCACCTTGCCAATATCATGGAGCGGCGAGGCACGTTTCACCAGCTCGCTCTGCTCTTCGCTCATGCCCATCAGGTGGCAGAACTGTTCGGTATAGAGCGCGACCCGTTTGACGTGCAGCCCTGACTCTTTTGAACGGGTTTCGACCAGTTCGCCGATGCGATAGATGATCTCCCGCTGGTTGTCGGCGATCACCTCATTGAGCCGGATATTCTCCAGCGCCACTATGATGTTTTCGGTAAACAGGGTCAGCAGACTGGTATCGATCTGGCTGAGCTGGCGGGTGGTCTCGATGTGGAACAGCAGGTGGTGGCGCGGATTCTGGCAGTAGAGCACCATCTGGGTGGCGTTATAGACGTTGCTGCGCTTGCTCATAGCCTGGCGCAGGATCTCCGGCGCTTCTGTAAGGAGCATGGCGGGATGGCCGGGGAGCAGGGGCTCCAATACTTGATCCTTCACCTCATAGGCGTATTGCTTGACGTCGTATATCTGGGTTTCCCCCAGATGGAGCAAGGCGCTGAGCTGCTCCTGGGCGCCTTCGACAAACTGGCGCAGGGCTCGTTTCTCAAAGATCCCCTTGGAGGCTTCGATGACTTTTTCCAGCCCCTGACGGTTGCTTTCCAGAGTGCGGATATCTCTATATGAACGCAGACTCGCACGCAGCAGGGTACGCAGCTTCTGGGAGGTGAGCTCGGTTTTATCCTTGTAGTCGTTGATGTCGTAGTTGGTGACCACGTCATCTTCCGGCGCCTGGCCGGGTTGGCCGGTACGCAGCACGATGCGTACCATCTTGTTTTGCAGATCTTCACGGACGTATTTGACGACATCGAGGCCGGCGTGGTCGACCTCCATCACCACGTCCAGCAGCAACAGGGCAACGTCCGGGGTGGTGGCCAGCAACTCTTTGGCCTGCGCCGCGGAATAGGCATGCAGAAAATCGATGGGGCGATTGTCAAACTCGAATTTGTTCAAGGTGATTTTGGTGATGCGATGCACTTCAGGCTCATCGTCAACAATCATCACCTTCCAGCCCGCTTGCTGTGCGTCGGGGAGGGAGAGATCGTCATCATCAATAATCAGGATCTGGTCATCCATCATACAATCCTGTTTGGCATCCTGTGCTTACATTAACTGCTTCACTAAGGATAGGAAACTTATTGGGAAATAAAATTTGATCTCGAAAAACTATGGTCGAAATAAGCAAATGGAACCCTTTGTAACTGTGGCGTTGTCCGGCTGCTTTCTTTGCCCAATCATGGAGCTAGCGTGCATAAAGCCTATTTTTGGATTGGGGTGTGTACGCCAGTAGTTGGGGATGTTTGAATCCAGTTTGTAGCTATTAGACGAGAAATAATCTTATTTGATAGTAATTCCTATTTGCGTGTAGCATGGGCGACACACTCAACGAGGAGCCCCATCGTGTCCCCATCTCTGCCTCCCAATCGTCCCCGTCTGCTGACTGTCAAAGCCATTACCCAGATCACCCCCCATTTGCGTCGTATCACCTTTGGTGGCAGCGAACTGGCTGACTATCCCTTTACCTGCGGTGGGGCCCATATCAAGGTGATGCTGGCCCAGCCCCATCAGGTAGAGCCGGTGCTGCCTTCAATGACCCCGAGCGGCCCGCGCTGGAGTGACCCGGCGGACAAGCCGGTGATCCGCACCTACACCATCCGCGCGTTTCGCCGTGATGAGCAGGAAATTGATATCGACTTCGTGCTGCACGGTGAAGGCGGGCCCGCCAGCGCCTTTGCTACCCATGCCAAGCCGGGAGAGAAGGTGATCCTCTCCGGGCCGGGTGGCCCCAACCCCATGCTGCAATCGGCCGAGCATTACTGCCTGGTAGGGGATCTCACCGCCTTGCCCGCCATCATGGCGATGTGTGAGGTGATGCCTGCCGAGGCCAGAGGGGAAATTGCGATTCTGGTGCCGGATCAGGCCGATGCTCAGCCGTTGACACTACCGGTCGGGGTGCGCTGTCACTGGTTTGTCGGCGAGCCCGAGTCCAGCGGCCTGCTGGAGCATGTGATTGCTCTGCCGCTGGTGCGCGATGGTGGCTTCTTCTGGCTGGGTGGGGAAGAGGCGCTGGTGCTGCCGCTGCGCCGCCATTTTCGTTCCGTGCTCGAGGTGGATCGCCAGTCGCTCTACGCCGTGCCGTACTGGCGCCGGGGCAAGAGTGAAGAGGCCTATCACCAGACCCGTCACGATGTGATGGATAATTAAGCGGATGCGAAAGAATACCTGATTCATCCTTGCAAATAAAAATGATTTGCATTTAGTATTGCGCCGTCTGGGTATTCGTCCGGGCGGCGTTTTTATTTCCGTTGACACAAGAGTGCCCTGTTTTCACGTCGGTTTGGCTGCATGTTGTCAGACCCAACGCAAGGAGTCGTAAAGGGTGGTTAAGTACCAGACCCCTCTGTTCTGGCTGGCATTGTTCCTTCTCTGCACGCTGTTTTGCCTCTCGCTCGCCACCGGTGCGGGTGTTTATGGTGCCCGCGAGGTGTTCGGCTACCTTATGGATTACACGCCTTGGGCGAGTGACGAGAAGCTCGCCATGGTGCTCAATACCTTGCGACTGCCGCGCACCCTCTGCGCCATGGTGGTCGGCGCCTCTTTATCTCTAGCGGCCTCCTTGTTGCAGAGCGCGACCCGCAACCCGCTGGCGGAACCCGGTCTGCTCGGGGTCAACGCCGGGGCCGTCTTTGCGCTGGTGGTGGGGCTTACCTGGTTCGGGGTGGAGTCCGCCTATGGCTATCTGCTCTGGGCCGGACTCGGTGCGCTGCTCGGCAACGTGATTGTGCTGGGGCTCGGCATGATGATTGGCCGCTCCAACCCCCTCAAGCTCATTCTGGTCGGGGTGGCGCTCTCCGCAACCTTCGGCGGTCTCTCCAGCTTTTTGCTGCTCTCCAACAAGATGGTGCTGGAGCAGTACCGCTTCTGGAACCTCGGCTCCCTGTCGGCGGCCAATCTCGATGCCATCATAGCCGTACTGCCCTTCGTGCTGGCGGCGTTTGTCATCACCTTGCTGCTCTGTCGCCAGCTGACCCTGATGCAGATGGGGGACAGTCAGGCCCAGGCGCTGGGGATCCGTCCAAACCGGGTGCGAATTGGCGTGCTGCTGGCCGCCACCCTGTTTACCGCCAGTGCCATCGCCATCGCCGGCCCCATCGGTTTTGTCGGCTTTCTGGCCGCCTACTGTGGCCGACTGGTGGAACCGGTAAAGCTGTCGGTGCAGGTCTGTTTCTCCGCCCTGTTCGGCATGCTGTTTCTGCTGTTGGCCGACATTCTGGCGCGCTGGCTGATCCAGCCGTTCGAGTTGCCAAACGGGGTCATTCTGGCCCTGATCGGTGCACCTGTGCTGATCGCTATTGTCCACCGCGGGGGCTTTCGTACCCTGCTGACCCTCAAGTGAGGGGCTGATGCGTACACCTACCGATATGCTCTGCCTGCGGGCCGGCAACCGCTCTGTGCTGATCCATCTGCCCAGCTGGCGCTGGCTGGCTCTGCTGGCCATGGCGTTGCTGGCGCTGGCTCTGCTGGCCCTGAGCGTTGGCGGCGGCAAGCTTGGCTTGGCCGGGGTGGTCAACACCCTGCTGGGGGAGGGGACCCGGCTTGAGCAGCTCACCCTGTTCAAGATCCGGCTGCCGCGCATCCTTGGGGTGGTGGTGGCGGGGGCGGCCATGGGGCTCTCCGGCTGTCTGGTGCAGACGTTGGTGCGCAACCGGCTGGCCACACCCGACATGGTGGGGGTCAACAACGGGGCCTCTCTGGCCATCATCGTCTTCTCCCTCTACCTGACCGTGGGCAGCTGGCCCTGGTGGGCGGCACCCATCGGCGCCATCTTCGCGGCGCTGGTGCTCTATGCCCTCTGCCGCAAACCGGGTGAGCAGGGCTATCTGTTCGTGGTGATCGGTATCGGCCTCTCCGAGCTGTTCGAGGCGCTCGGCCAGTTTGTGATGTCCACCCAGGCCCTGCTGCACCTGAGCTCTCTCTATCTGTGGAATATGGGCAGCTTTATCGCCGTGGGCTACAGCACCATCACCCCGATTGCCATCCTGTTGCTGCTGCTCTGCCCGTGGATCGTCTATCTCTCCCGCTCGCTGGCGGTGCTGCGCTTTGGCCCCGAGATGGCCAGAGGACTTGGCGTCAACGGCGATCGGGTGCAACTGGGCATTCTGGCCCAGGCCATTCTGGTGGCGGCGCTCGGCACCGCCATCGGCGGGCCCGTGGTCTTTATCGCCATGGCGGCCCCCATTCTTGCCTCCTGGCTGGTGAAAGACCGGGTGGTGCCGCTCTGGCTGGCTGCACTCAGCGGCGCCCTGTTGCTGCTTGCAAGCGATACCCTGGTTCGGGTGCTGGCCAGCCCCCACGAGGTGGCGACCGGCATCATGACCCGCATTCTCGGCGGCCTTTTGCTGCTGTTTCTTCTCGTTAACGATCGCCAGAGGGCTGACTGATGACGCTCACCGTAAATCGCCTCCATTTCGCCTATCAGCAGACCCCCATTTTGCGGGACATCTCTTTCAGCGTGCCGAGAGGCAAGCTGGTGGGGATCGTCGGCCCCAACGGCTGCGGCAAATCGACCCTGCTCAAGCTGCTATCCGGCCAGACGAAAGCCCAACGCGGCGAGATCCTGCTCAAAGGCAAGCCGCTTGCCAGCTACCCCATGAAGGGGTTGGCGCGGGAGCTCGCCTACCTGCCCCAGCGGCCAACCCTGCCTGCCGGCATTCTGGTGGAGCAGTTGGTGCAGTATGGCCGCCACCCCCATCAGGGCTGGTTCAATCAGTGGGGCGAGGAGGATGCCCGCATGGTGCGTAGCGCCTGCGAGCGGATGCAGCTTGAAAGCATCTGGCAGCAGAGCGCAGCGTCTCTCTCCGGCGGGCAGGCGCAGCGGGCGTGGCTTGCGATGATCCTGGCCCAGGACAGCGACATGGTGCTGCTCGACGAGCCCACCAGCGCCCTCGATATTGGTCACCAGACTGAGGTGATGGAGGCAATTCACCGCATCACCGCCGAGGGCAAAACCGTGCTGCTGGTGATCCACGATCTGGCGATGGCGGCCCGCTACTGTGACGAGCTGATCGCCATCGGCGAGGGGACCATTGCCGCCATGGGCCCGGCCCGGGAGGTGGTGACCAAGGATCTAATCGACCGGCTCTACCAGACCAGTGTTGACATTCTGCATGCCCCCGGCGACGGGGCGCCCATTATCGTGCCCCGTCGCCACGAACATGGCCGCACCCTGCGTTCGGTGAGTTGAGTCATATGGGCCTGTTCTGTGGGCCCACCGAGTGTATTCACGCGGCCGATTATCCGGGCCGTGCAACGAGAAGGAGTGAGATGATGAAGCGTTTTGCCGCCCTGGCAGCAGCCATCCTGATGCTGGCCGCGCCGCTGGTTCAGGCGCAAGAGATGCGTGAAGTGACCGATGCGTTTGGCCAGAAGGTGCAGGTGCCAGCCCAGCCAACGCGGGTGGTGGTGCTGAGCGAGCTCGAACTCGACAGCACCCTGACTCTGGGGCTGACCCCCATCGGCGCCGTCAATGGCCGTGGTCAACCCACCTTGCCCCGCTATTTGCTGAACAAGGCGGGCATGGGGATCCAGGTGATCGGCGATCTCGACAGCCCCAATCTGGAGTCGCTGATTGCGCTGGAGCCCGACCTTATCCTGACCGGCCAGACCCGTCCCGAGCTGCTGACCTTGCTGGGGGAGATCGCGCCGACCGTGGTGACCAGCAAGTGGGGTGAGCCGTGGCAGGATAGCTTCCGCCGCACCGCCCACACCCTCAACCGCGACCAGCAAGGGGATACTTTCTTGCTGCAGTATGCCGAGCGGCTGATTCAGGCCCGCAGCAAGCTGGCCAAGCATCAGGGGGAGAGCATCAGCATAGTGCGCTGGAACCCCAAGGGGCCGAGCTTTATGTATCAGGGCACCTTTGCCAGCAGCGTAGTGGAGTCGATGGGGTTGGTGCGCCCAAGCAAGCAGCAGGGTACCGGCGCGCCCCACTCACCGGCGCTGAGTCTGGAGTCCCTCAACCTGCTGGATGCCGACTGGCTGGTGGTCGGCACTCTGAGCGCCAGCGGTGATGCGGTGGATGCCATGCGTCAGGCGGAGCAGACCCCGGCGTTCCAGCAGCTGCCGGTGATCAAGGCCAAGCGCTTTGGCGCCGTGGACGGGTCGCTCTGGACCTCCAGCGGTGGCCCGCAGGCGGCCCTCAAGGTGATCGAGGATGTGGAGCAGTTGCTGGCAACCCGCAGCTGAGTGCCATGGGCACCAGAGGTTGATCCAACGAACAGGTTGAGCAAAATAAGAGGGAGGCTGATGCCTCCCTCTTGCGTTGTCACTGTCTATCGTGACCTCTTCGGCGAGCCAGAGCCGTTTATTGTGGTTGGATGGCTGTCACTGTGAGCTTGCCGCTCTGGCTTTCGGCATGAAAGTGGATGGCATCCCCCACCTTGAGCCCCTTGAGCTGGGCCGGATCGGCTACTCGAAAGACCATGGTCATGGCGGGCATCTTGAGATTCTCGATCGCCTCGTGCTTGATGCTGACTTTGCCGCTCCCCTCATCGAGGCGGGTAATGGCCCCCTTGGTCATCACCATTGCGTCCTGTTCGCTCATCTCACCCGTCTGACTCATCTCGTGCCCTTCATGGTGCATCATCTCTTCGGCTTGAAGGTTGGTCTGGGTGGCAAGGCCAAGCAGCAGAGTCAGGGTCAGCGTTTTGTAGTTCATGATGGTTTCCTTATCGTTCAGTCAATATGGATCGTGAAATCGGGTTATTCGGATTGTGGGTTCGCGCTCTTGCCAAGGCTGCGACTGCGCCACAGGTAATAGGCCGCTGGCAGCACCAGCAGGGTCAGTACCAGCGCGCTCACCATGCCGCCGATCATGGGGGCGGCGATGCGCTGCATCACCTCGGATCCGGTGCCGTGGCTCCACATGATGGGTAAGAGGCCGGCGATGATGGTGACCACCGTCATCATCTTGGGGCGCAGGCGCAGGGCGGCGCCGTGGATCACTGCCCGGTGCAGCCCCGCCTTGTCCGGCTTGCCACTGGCCACGAGGTCATCCCAGGCATGGTTGAGGTAGACCAGCATCAAGACGCCGGTCTCTACCGCCACCCCCGCCAGGGCGATAAAGCCCACCCCGACCGCCACCGAGAGGTTGAAGTCGAGCAGCCAGAGGGTCCAGATCCCCCCCACCACCGCCAGCGGCAAGGTGGTGAGAATGAGCAGCACCTCCTGAACGCTGCGAAAAGCCAGATAGAGCAGCAGCACGATAATGGCGACGGTTAATGGCACCACGTAGGCGAGGCGCGCCTTGGCCCGCTCCATGTACTCGTATTGGCCAGACCAGGTGAGGGCGTAGCCCGCCGGCAGCACCAGCTGCTTGCCCACCTCGGCTTTGGCCTCATCGACGAAGGAGCCGATATCGCGGCCGCGAATATCGACGTAGACCCAGCCGTTGAGGCGCGCGTTTTCACTGCGCAGCATGGGGGCTTCATCGCTGATGTAGACCCGCGCCACATCCGCCAGGGCGATGCGTGCCCCGCTCGGGGTCACCACCGGCAACAGCTCGAGGCTCGCCACCGAATCGCGATAGCTCTGGGGGTAGCGCAGGTTGATGGGGTAACGCTCGCGCCCCTCGATGGTCTGGCCCACCTCCATGCCGCCCACCGCGGTGGCGAGCACCGCCTGTACGTCGGCAATGTTGAGGCCATAGCGGGCCGCTTTCAGCCGGTCGATATCCACCTTCACATAGCGGCCACCGGCTACCCGCTCGGCGTAGACCGATGAGGCGCCCTCCACCTTGCCGACGATCTGCTCAAGCTGTTGGCCGAGCTGCTGGATCACCTTGAGATCCGGCCCCGCTATCTTGATGCCCACCGGGGTTTTGATGCCGGTAGCCAGCATGTCGATGCGGGTCTTGATGGGGGGTACCCAGGCGTTGGTGAGGCCGGGGAAGCGGATGAGGGAGTCGAGCTCCTCTTTGAGCTTCTCCGGGGTCATACCGGGGCGCCACTGATCCCGGGGCTTGAGCTGGATGCTGGTCTCCATCATCACCAGGTCGGCGGGGTCGGTAGCGGTTTCGGCGCGCCCCGCCTTGCCGAACACGTTCTGCACCTCGGGCACGGTACGAATGAGTTTATCGGTCTGCTGCAAGATCTCCCGCGCCTTGCCCACCGAGATATTGGCCGCTGTGGTGGGCATATACATGATGTCCCCCTCATCGAGCGGCGGAATGAACTCGGAGCCGAGGTACTTGAGCGGCCAGAAGCCCGCCACCGTCACTACGGCGGCGACAGCCAGAGTGGTTTTCGGACGGGCCAGTACGGCTTTGAGCAGCGGCACATAGCCCTGGCTCAGCCAGCGGTTCAGCGGGTTTGCCTGCTCCGCCAGCACCTTACCACGGATGAAGTAACCCATGATCACCGGCACCAGCGTGATGGCGAGCGCGGCAGCCGCCGCCATGGCATAGGTCTTGGTGTAGGCGAGGGGATGGAACATCCGCCCCTCCTGCGCCTCCAGCGCGAACACCGGCAGGAAGCTGATGGTGATGATCAGCAGGGAGAAGAAGATGGCAGGCCCCACTTCGATGCTCGCCTCGGTGATGATGAGCCAGCGGTTCTTGTCGGTGAGCGCCTCCCGCTCCATGTGTTTGTGGACGTTCTCGATCATCACGATGGCGCCATCCACCATGGCGCCGATGGCGATGGCGATGCCCCCCAGCGACATGATATTGGCGTTGATCCCCTGCAGGTGCATCACGATAAAGGCCACCAGAATGGCGATGGGCAGGGTAATGACCACCACCAGTGACGAGCGCAGGTGGAACAGGAAGGCCAGACAGACCAGCACCACCACGGCGAACTCCTCCACCAGCTTGCCGGAGAGGTTGTCGATGGCGCGCTGGATAAGGTCGGAGCGATCATAGACGGTGACGATCTCTACTCCTTCCGGCAGGCTGCTTTTCAGCTCCGCCAGCCGCGCCTTGACCCCGTCTATGGTGTGCTGGGCATTCTCGCCATAGCGCATGACGATGATGCCGCCCACCACTTCCCCTTCGCCGTTGAGCTCGGCAATGCCGCGCCGCATCTGGGGACCGGTGACCACATCTGCTACATCCCCCAGCAGCAGCGGGGCGCCGCGCACAGTGGTGCCGAGCGGGATCTGCTTCAGATCCTTGACGCTTTTCAGATAGCCGTTGGAGCGCACCATGTACTCCGCTTCCGCCATCTCGATGACGGAAGCGCCTGTCTCCTGATTGCCCTGTTTGATGGCGGTCTCGATAAGGGAGAGCGGGATGCCGTAGGCGCGCAGCTTGTCCGGATCGACCCGCACCTGATACTGGCGCACCATGCCACCCACGGTGGCGACCTCGGAGACCCCCTCCACCGTCTGCAACTCGTACTTGAGGAACCAGTTTTGCAGCGAGGTGAGCTGGCTGAGGTCATGCTTGCCGGTTTTGTCTACCAGCGCGTACTGGTAGACCCAGCCCACCCCGGTGGCATCGGGGCCGAGCTGGGGGCGGGCGGAGGCGGGCAGATTGGGCGCAACCTGGCTCAAATACTCCAGCACCCGGGCGCGGGCCCAGTAGAGGTCGGTGTTGTCGTCAAACAGCACATATACGAAGGAGTCGCCGAAGAAGGAGTAGCCGCGCACCGTGGTGGCCCCCGGTACCGCCAGCATGGCGGTGGTGAGCGGGTAGGTGACCTGATCCTCCACCACCTGGGGCGCTTGGCCCGGGTAGGAGGTCTTGATGATCACCTGCACGTCGGAGAGATCCGGCAGGGCATCCACCGGGGTTTGCTTGACCGACCAGAGCCCCCAGGCGGTGAGCATGAGGGTCAACAACAGCACCAGAAAGCGGTTGCCCACCGACCAGCGAATAATCGAGGGGATCATGGCTTGGCTCCCATATCGTGCTGGCTATGGTCCATGCCTTCCATCTCATCCGCTGCGGGTTTGGCTGAGTCGCCGATAGCGGGCGCTTGCTCCTGATGGATGGTAGTGATGCGGTACTCATCCCCCTCCTGCATTACCTGCAGGTGCAGGGTCTGCCCCTCGACCAGCTTGCTGATGTCGACCCCGTCGGCGACGGTGAACTCCATCTCCATGGCGGGCCACTGCCACTCGGGGATGGGCTGGTGGGAGACCATCAGGGTACGGTTGGCCAGATCGATGCTTTCAACCTCGCCCTGGGTCCACACCTGTGCAGGGCGCACTGCCGTCATACGCTGGAAGTCCGAATCGATGGCCGACTCGGAGTCGAGCAGGAACTGGGCTGAGCTGACTATGCTGTCACCCGCTTCCACCCCCGCCTTGATGGCGACCTTGTCGCCAAACTGGGGGCCGAGGGTGACGGCGACCGACTTGAAGTTGCCATCCCCCAGCGCCAGCACCAGCCGATCCTGACTGCCGGTGCGGATCACCGCTTCGCTCGGCACCACCAATTGCGGCTCTCCCTGCCCGGTGCGAATGCTCACCTTGGCAAACATATTGGGTTTCAAAAACTCGTCCGGGTTGTCAAAGCGCAGTCGCACCTTGAGGGTGCGGGTAGCTGCATCCAGTGTCGGGTAGAGGTAATCCACCTTACCTTGCCAACTGCGACCGGGGGCATAGTCGAGGGTCATGGTGACCGGATCCCCCACTTTCAGCTGGGCCGCCTGGCGCTCGAACACCTCGGCACTGACCCACACCTGCTTGAGGGTGCTGATGTTAAAGAGCGCCGCAGCGGGCTCCACATACTGGCCCTCGCGCACCTTGAGCTCGGAGACATAACCGTTGCTGGGGGCGTAAATGCTGATGGTTTCGCGCACCTGACGGGTGCGCTTGAGGGCTGAGATTTGATCTGCCGGTACCTGCAGGGACTTGAGCTTGCCCTCGGCAGCGCGCAGCAGCAGTGGGTTGGCCGTGTTGAGTGCCAGCAGGTATTCGTGCTGGGCGTTGACCAGATCCGGGGCGTAAAGCTCGTAAATAAGGCTCCCCTTGCTCACCTGCTGCCCCTCGCTTTTGATGGCGAGGGTGCGGATCCAGCCCGCCATGCGGGCGTTGATCGCCTCCAGCCTGTCCTCGTCATACCCGACATAGCCCACCGTCTCGATCTGCTGGTGGATAGGCAGCTTCTCCACTTTAGCCAGCCGCACCCCCAGGTTTTGCTGGATCTCGGGGCTGATGGTGACTGTGCCAGGTGAGCCGTTTTTTTGTTCCTCATAGACGGGGATAAAGTCCATCCCCATGTTGTCTTTGGCCGGGCCGTCGCGCTTGTCGCGGGGATCCATGGGGTTGACCCAGTAAAGGGGCGTCTTCTCTTTGGCACTTGCGCCATCGGAGGTCTGTTTGGCGGCCCAGTAGCCGCCACCAGCTCCAAGGGCAAGTAGCAGGGCCGACATCAGGACGGTCTTGTTCATGACTGGCCTCCGGCGCGGATCTGCATGCAGAAAGTGCAGGAGGATAAGGCGTCCGCGCAGGCAGCAACCTTGGACTGTGAAAAGTGGGCTGGTGACATAATACGTCTTCTCTTTTGCAGGCCGCCGGTCGGGTGAGGTGCAAGGCATCACCAAAGGGGCTGGCGGCAAACGGGGCGCAACTGTATCAGTGCGCACGGCTCCCTGTGAGCGGACCGGTTTGGCCGGGGCACAGGGTCAGGCAAGGCGGCAGAGAACGGGCAAGTTGAAGCTTGCCTGTGCCGCAAGAGAAGGACTTTCTAGTGGCGTAACACCGACAGCATCAGATGTCGGCGCGGCCAGGAGGGAGGGTGAGTACCGCGCGATCGCAGGAAGGGATCCCGCAACCAGTTATCAAGCAGTGACGCTGCGACGTTGTTGCCAAGTAGCAAGGGAAAGAGCAGCAGAGCGACCAGTACACCCAGCAGAGTCATCGCGCCGAAGGAGGGGGCATTGATGCCTGTCTGCATCTGGCACTCATCGCCCATGGCTGACCCCTCGTCTCCCTGATGGCAAGAGAGGGGCATGACATCGCCCGGGTGATCCATAGCAGGCATTGCATGAGAGATATCGCCATCCGCCATCGCCATGGATGAATCGAACATCACCATCGACTGGGCGCTGCTTGGGGTCGGCTCGGAGGAGAGGGGAGAACCATGCCAGCTGATGCAGAGAGTCAGATTGCAGACGAGCAGCAGCGCCAGCAATAGCCGGGCCAGAGCAACAGAGGGCAATCTTGCAGCAAGCTGGGTGAGTGACAATCCGAGCATCCTTAGGGGGGCAAGTTGCCAAACTCTAAACCTTGCTCGCACGAGAAGGTCAAGGCTTCTGCTGGCGCTGCTGCTGCAGGTAGAGGTCACTGTATTTTTCCAGCAATTGGTCTATCCATTGACTCATGCCGGGCGCTTGCAACATGGGCTCCAGTTGTTCGAGGGTGTCAAGATGGGGGGATTGCAGTGAAACAGAAATATAGAGCTCACCGCGCTGCAGTGGCCACTGCAGATCAGCCAGCCCGCTGTCCGGATAATTGTCGCTCAGAAACAGGCGACCGGAAGAGCGACCATAAGGAACGAAGTCGACCCGGTCACTGGCCAGCAGGCCAAATACCTGCTTGAGGGAGTTGACCCTGTAGATGCGGGTATTCTTTTGCAAAAAACCATCCATCTCGCTGCCAAGGCTGACGCCTATCATCATGGCGCCCCGCAGTCCGGTCAGATCCTCCCTTCGTTGCAGCAAGCGGCTGCCGGGTTGGCGCACGAATACCGCCATGTCATTGATGGCCATGGGGGTTCGGGTAAAGCGGGAGTAGTGCGCTCTCTCTTCGTTGCGCAGCGCACAGATATTGATGTCGACCTCTCCTTTCGCCACTTTCTGCTGACAGCGGGCCCAGGGGCCCACATAGGAGAGATCCACATTGAAACCCAACCGTTGATAGAGGGTACTGACGACTTCGGCACAAACGCCGATGATCTTGCCATCGCTCAGCCAGTTCCAGGGGGGATAATCGTGATGACCACAGGCGGAGAGGGTAGTGGTCGTCAAGGTCGTCGCGAGCCAGAGCTGAGCCAGCATATCCGGATCCTGTGCAAAAAAGTCTCGATGTGTGTCATTGAAGCACACCGCAGACAAAAAAATACCCCCGCACGGGCGGGGGTAGTTTGTTATCGGTGGAACGCCTGGGGAGAGCCTTACGGCTTGGCGCGCTTTTCCGATCCTCTCATGATGAGGCGGAAGAAAAGCGGGATAAAGAAGATGGCGATAAAGGTAGCCGCCAGCATGCCGCCGATGACCGGCCAGCCGAGGGCGTGACGGCTTGCCGCACCGGCCCCGCTGGAAGTGACCAACGGCACACAGCCGAGGATGAAGGCGAGCGAGGTCATCACGATGGGACGGAAACGCAGGCGCGCCGCCTCCAGTGCCGACTCGATGAGGCTCATCCCCTCTTCGTGCTTCATCACCGCGAACTCCACGATCAGGATGGCGTTCTTGGCGGCAAGGCCGACCAGGGTCACCAGCCCGATCTGGAAGTAGACGTTGTTGGTCAGCCCCACCAGCCAGGTGGCGAGCAGGGCACCGAACAGGGCGAACGGTACGGCGGTGATCACCGCAAACGGCAGGCTCCAGCGTTCATACTGGGCGGCCAGAATGAGGAAGATCATCACGATACCGAAACCAAAGGCCATACCAGCGCTGCCTGCGGCCGCTTTCTCCTGATAGGCTGAGCCGGTCCACTCCAGCTTGGCGTCGTTGCCAAGAGCCTCATTGGCGACCTCTTCCAGCGCGGCGATGGCTTGACCCGAGCTGTAGCCGGGGGCGGGCTGGGCCATGATCTTGGCGGCCTGGAAGATGTTGAAGCGTTCGACCAGTTCGGGGCCGGTGGCATCACGCACCGTCACCAGACTGCTGAGCGGGATCATCTCCCCCTTGTCGGAGCGGACATAGACGTTGCGGATGTCACTCTTCTTGGCGCGATAGTCTGCCTCGGACTGCAACTGCACCCGGTAGGTACGGCCGAACTGGTTGAAGTCGTTGACATAGACCTGGCCGAAGGTGGCCTGCATGGTGTCGAACACCGCGTTGATCGGCAGCCCAAGCGCTTTGGCCTTTTCGCGATCCAGGTCGAGATAGACCTGCGGCACGTTGGCGCGGTAGGTGCTGGTGACGCTGGCAAACTCCGGGCGCGCCTTGGCTGCTTCGAGGAAGCGCTGTACTTCGCCGGAGAAGGCCTGGGCGTTGCCGGTGCCACGGTTTTGCAGATAGGCCTCAAGGCCACCTGTGGTGGACATCCCCTGAATGGGAGGCGGGTTGAAGGAGGCTACAAAGCCATCCGCCAGCCCCATCAGGCTCAAGCCCTGGAAGGTCTTGGCCAGCGAGAAGGAGTCCTGCCCGGCCCCCTGACGCTCGCTCCAGTCCTTCAGGGTAATGAAGGTCATGCCGCTGTTGCTGATGATGGCATTGGAGAGAATGTCAAAGCCCGAGAAGGTGATCACATCCTTCACATGGGGGTTGGCCATGGCGATCTTGTCGAACTGATCCGCTACCGCCTGGGTCCGGCTCATCGCGGCGGCATCCGGCAGCATGACGGCGGAGATGAGGTAGCCCTGATCTTCGTTCGGTACCAGTTCGCCCGGCACTTTCAGGAAGAGGCCGTAGATGGAGAGGATCAGCACGGCGATGATGGCAAAGGCGACCCCCACCCGACGGTTCAGGAAGGCCACACCCCGTACATAGCCGCGGGTCAGCTGGTCAAATTTTTCGTTGAACCAGACGAAGAAGCGGGCGGGTTTGTGGTGTCCCTCTTTGAGCAACACGGCACAGAGGGCCGGGGAGAGAGTCAGTGCCACCAGACCGGAGATGGCGACCGAGACCGCGACCGTGATGGCAAACTGCTTGTACATCACCCCTGTCATGCCGCCCATAAAGGCGACCGGCAGGAACACGGCGCAGAGCACCAGCACGATGGCGACCACCGGACCGGAGACCTCCTGCATGGCGAGGATGGCAGCCTCTTTGGCAGAGCACTTCTTCTCGCTCATGATCCGCTCGACGTTTTCGAGCACCACGATGGCGTCATCCACCACGATACCGATGGCAAGCACCATGCCGAACAGGGTCAGCAGGTTGATGGAGAAACCGAGCACCAGCATGCCGGCGAAGGTCCCGATGAGCGACACCGGCACCGCGATACAGGGGATCAGGGTGGCGCGGAAGTTCTGCAGGAACAGATAGACCACCACGAACACCAGCACGATCGCCTCGAACAGGGTGTGTACCACCTCTTCGATGGAGATCTTCACGAACTCGGTGGTGTCGTAGGGGATCTGGTACTCGATATCCTGCGGGAAGCGCTCCTTGAGTCGCTCCATGGTGGCGTGTACCGCATCGGCGACCGCGACGGCGTTGGCGCCCGGCTGCAGATAGGTGGCGATACCGATGGCCGGTTTGCCGTTGGCGCGGGCGACCAGATCATAATCCTTGCCCCCCAGCTCGACCCGGGCGACATCGCGGACCCGGATCTTGGAACCATCGGGCATGGAGCGGACGATGATGTTCTGGAACTCCTTCACATCTTCAAGGCGCCCTTTGGTCTGCACCGTGTAGGTGAAGTCGATGGGGGCCGTGGTGGGCTGGGCACCGATCTTGCCTGCCGCGAACTGGGTGTTCTGCTCGCGAATGGCGCCAATCACGTCGCTCGGGGTGAGCTCGAGCTGGGCCAGTCGATCCGGCCGCAGCCAGATACGCATCGCATAGTCGGTACCGCCAAACAAGGTGGTATCACCGATGCCGGGAATCCGCTTGAGCTCGTCGATGATGTTGAGCAGGGCGTAGTTCGACAGATAGGTGGTATCAAACGAGCCGTTCGGTGACTGGAGGGTGACCACCTGCAGGATGGAGGTCGATTTCTTCTTGACCGTCACCCCCTGCTTTTTCACCTCTTCCGGCAGCTGGGCCATGGCGGCTGAGACCCGGTTGTTGACGTTGATGGTGGCCTGATCCGGATCGGTGCCGATCTCGAAGTAGACGTTGAGGTTCATCTGGCCGTTGGAGGCCGACCCCGACTGCATGTAGATCATCCGCTCGACGCCGTTGATCTGCTGCTCCAGCGGCGCTGCCACGGTCTGGGAGATCACCTCCGGGGTTGCGCCCGGATAAAACGCCGTGACCGAGACCACCGGCGGGGTGATCTGGGGATATTGCTCGATGGGGAGCGCCCGCATCGCCGCCAACCCGCCCAGCACGATAATGATCGAAATCACGCTGGCGAAGATGGGGCGTTCTATGAAGAACTTGGAAAACATACGGGCTCCTTACTTGGCCGCAGACTGGCTGACCACCTTGCCGGTGATCGCCTTCATCTCGTCGGCAGAGACAGGTTTTACCACGGCACCGGGGCGGGCCTTCATCAAGCCTTCGACGATATAGCGCTCACCTGCCTGCAGGCCGCTCTCGATCAGCACGCCGGAGTCGACTGCCGCGCCCAGGGTCACCGGACGGGGCACTACCTTGTTGTCGGCATCGACCACCATCACCATGCGGTCAGCCTGGGACTGGACGATGGCGCGCGGCGGCACCACGATGGCATTTTTGCGGGTGCCCAGATCGATGGTCATGCGGACAAACTGGCCGGGCAGCAGTACTCCGTCCTTGTTGTCGAAGATGGCGCGGGCACGGATGGTGCCGGTTTGGGGATCGACCCGGTTGTCGGAGAAGTTGAGCTTGCCCGCCTCCGGATAGAGGGAGCCATCGGCCAGACGGATATGGGTGCGCCAGGTGGTGGCATCCTTCGCCTCAATCACCCCTTTCTTTACCGAGTTTTCGAAGTTGAGGCGATCCTGCTCCGAGTAGGAGAAGTTGACGTAGAGCGGATCAAATTGGGTGATGGTAGTGAGCAGGCCGTTGTCGCCGCTGGTGGAGATAAGGCTCCCCTCGGATTGGGAGCTCTTGCTCGCCATGCCGTTGATGGGGGCGGTCACCTGGGTGTAGCTGAGGTTGAGCTCCGCCTCTTTCACCTTGGCCTGAGCGGCCTGATGGCTGGCGATGGCCGCTTCGTAGTTGGCGATGGTGTCGTCATAGTCCTTGCGACTCACCACCTGACGCTTGAAGAGGGGAATGATGCGATCCCGATCGGCACGGGCCTTGTTGAGACGGGCCTGCTCCTGAGCCAAGGTCCCTTTGGCCTGCTCCAGCGCCACCTTGTAGGGCTCCGGGTCAATCAGAAACAGCTCCTGACCGGCGGTAACCGGCTGGCCTTCCACATAAGTGCGCTTGAGCAGGATGCCACTGACCCGGGAGCGCACATCGATCTCGCGAAAACCGGCGGTCTCTCCCACCATCTCGGTGGTGAGCGGCACATCGGTCAGCTTGACCTCGGCGACCACCACAGGGACGGCGGGCATGGTCTGTGCCGTCTGGGTCGTCTCGCCGCCACAGGCACTCAGACCGCTGATCAGCGCCAGGGTCAGCAAGCTGCGTTTGTAAACCTCTCTTCCGGCATTGGACACCTTCATCATCACACTCCTGTTGGATCGATTTCGGCTGCTGCGTTCAGCATGTTTCTCCATACACATCATTAACTTCATGATTAAAAAAACAACTTCTTTATGATTGGAATGGGAGATGATAGGGCGGCAACCTTGAACACAACCTTCTCAAAGTGGCAATTAGGGTTGCCGATTGACGAAAAAAGTCTGACTTTTCCGATATGGGTGGGGGGCTTCGGGGATGTTCATCCCGGGCCAGGGCTCTTCGCAACCGTATCACGCCAGCCACTCCTTGCTGCAAAAAAATAAGGTGCCATAAGGCACCTTGTCTGGATGGGTTTTTTACGCCCTTTTATCGCCGGTAACCGCGAGCCGCTTCACAGTTTACGAATTCGTCGCGGCTCATCGGTTAATCTTGCGCCGCATCAGGCAAAGCAGGCCCAGATGGGGGCGTGGTCGGAGGGTTTCTCGATGCCGCGCAGCTCGTAGTCGATACCGGTCTCGGTCACCTTGTCCTTGAGGGCGTCGGAGGCCATGATGAGGTCGATGCGCAGGCCGCGGTTCTCGTCAAAGCCCTTGGAGCGGTAGTCAAACCAGGAGAAACGCTCGCACTCGGTGGGATTGGCGGCGCGGAAGGTGTCGGTCAGGCCGAACCCTTTCAGTCGCTCCATCCATTCGCGCTCGATGGGCAGGAAGGAGCATTTGCCATCCCGCAGCCAGCGTTTGCGGTTCGCCTCGCCGATGCCAATGTCGAGATCGGTGGGGGAGATATTCATATCCCCGATCAGCACCAGCTGGTCGTCCGGGGTGTGG
Source organism: Aeromonas sp. s8 (assembly GCF_040907785.1). NCBI lineage: Bacteria > Pseudomonadati > Pseudomonadota > Gammaproteobacteria > Aeromonadales > Aeromonadaceae > Aeromonas > Aeromonas sp. s8. The sequence goes on along the minus strand of NZ_JBFOCL010000015.1, from coordinate 207,699 downwards.
TAGGTCTCGAGGTAGCGCAGCAGATCCTCGTAGAACTTCTGCTTGGCCGGGAACTTGGTCTCGTGATCCTGACTTTCACCCTGCGGGAAGTAGCCGTTCATCACCTTGATGAGGGAGCCATCTTCGCGCTCGAAGGTGGCCATGATCATCCGGCGCTGGGCCTCTTCGTCATCGGTGGGGAAGCCTTTCTCCACCTTGACCGGCTTCTGCTTGCTCATGATGGCGACCCCGTAGTGGGCCTTCTGGCCGTGAAACTCCACGTGATAGCCCATGGCCTCCACATCGGCCAGCGGGAATGCTTCATCGTGCACCTTGATCTCCTGCAGGCCGATCACATCGGGTTGGTGCTTGTCGATGATGGCTTGCAGCTGGTGCAGACGGGCGCGCAGGCCGTTGATATTGAAAGAGATGATCTTCATGTCCGGGATGCTCATGTCATTTTTATAAGTGGCTATTGGACTAGGAATCGGCGGTGGATGCAAGTTCGGGGGCTGTGACTGGTGCAGCTGCTTGGTAACCTGTTCACGATCCGTCGCGAGAGGTTGTCAGCAAGGTGAAGCGCAGCGCAGGAACCGGATTGTATATGTATACATGAGGATTCCGAGCAGCACATGAGCCTTGATCACAGCCTCGCAGTAGGATCGTGGACAGGTTTTTAGCGGGTCATCTTCTTGACGAAAACCACCACAAACAGCGCCAGCGTGAAGCTGCCGGTAAAGGCTTCAAAGGCGGCGAAGATCCTGGAGAGCCCGACTGGAGTGAAGTCGCCGTACCCCAACGTGGTGAAGGTGACCACGCTGTAGTAGAGGCATTCGAGCAGGAAGATGGCATTTTGCTCGAGCGGGGCACCGGGTTGGTAGATCAGGTGCTCGCCCTGAAAATGCAGTCCGCAGAAGAAGTAAAAAATGCTGCAGATAAAGATGAGCAGCAACGAGAAGAGCACCACCCGCATCGGGGCCTCGCCATAGCCGCAGAAGAGATCGACCACCCAGGAGGTAAAACGCTGGGTCGACCAGAACGGCAGTTGCAGGCGGCGCATGGTGAGCTCCTGCTGGATATAGTTGCCGGACATGGTGAAGATCCCCTGTGCCTCGGAGGCTTTGCGCAGATCCCGGTAGGTCTCTTCCGCCTCCTTGAACCAGATGCGAGCCTGTTTGGGATCCCGTTCGCGGCGCCCCTTGCGATCCTGCATCACCCGTTTGCCGGTCTGCATGTTGTCGAGCCGGGTGTTGTGCCAGCGGATGCCGAGCAGGTTGACGTCATCGAGGGTGGCGCACTGGAGGTTGGCATCACTGAGATCGGCCTTCATCAGGCTACCGCCCTTCATGCGCAGGCCGTAGAGGTGACCACCGCGCAGGTTGGCGCGATAGAGGTTGCACTGCTCCAGCAAAAATCCCTGATCGGACTCCTTGTTGACCAGATTGAGGCCCGCCAGATTGGCCCGTGACAGCTGCAGGCCGTGGCAGAGTCCGCCTGCGCGAACGTACTGTTCAAGCGCCTCGGCGGTGTGGGCTTCCTGATGGGTATGGTGGGGATCATGCCAGTGGCAGAGATCGTGCTCGCCAGCCTCTTCACTGCAGTGGCGGCCATCGGCCACCAGATAACGACACATCGCCATCTTCGTTTCCCTCGCATTGCCGAACTGGTTTCAGCATAGGCGGGGAAAGGGGGGCGCGGCGGGGTCTTAGCTGAACTGGTTGAACTCCTGACGCAGCTTGCGAAAACGCTCCTGCTGGGCCGGGTTGAGGGGGATGCCGTCGAGCACGTCCAGGGTGTCTTTGCACTCGGCACCAAATTCCGGACTCTTGCGGTTTTTCTGCATCAGTTGCAGCAGCACCTGGATCTTGTTGAGAGCCGCACCGGTATTGGCGGGAGCGCGGCGCAGGGCCTCGCGAAAATGGCCGAGGGCCTGCTCCAGCTCGCCGCTCTGATAGGCCTTGATCCCCAGATCGTTGAGCTGCTGGTAGCGCTGACGCCGCTCCAGCACCGTCTTGTCATCCCGGGTTGCCTGAATGCAGGTGGTGAGCAGCCGATCTTCGTCCTCCGCCAGCAGCCCTTGCAGGCTTTCGGCATATTCAAACTCGCCGAGCTGGTAGAGGGCGAGGATGGTCTCGCCAAGCAGGGCGGGGGGCATGGTGGCCGGTTCATCGAGCCAGTTCTGATTGGCGCGATAGAGCATCTTCTTGCCCTTGAGCAGCTCCCCCAGCGCAATTTGCACCCGGGCCTGACAGATCTGCTCGAACACCGGGTAGTTGAACTCCGACATCATCAACGAATCGCGGATGCGCGACAGGGCAGAATTGACCTGCTTTTGCAGGTTGGCGATGTGGTAGCTGTCGTTACTGTTGAGGGCGTAGAGGGTCAGGGTCTGGATATAGGCCCCCAGATAATGGGGCGTGCGGTGGATCGAGTTGCGCGACAGGTCGATCAGCGACATCAGCACATCCTTGGCCTGGGCGTAGTCGTGGCGCTGCAGGCACACCTCCGCCAGCCGACGGGAGAGTTGCACCGACTGGGGAGAGATATCCACCGCCCGTCTGAGCTCCTGCTGCGCCTGCTCGTCATTGCCAAGGGCCAGCAGGGATTCTGCCAGCCAGAGGTGAGCCTCCACCATCAGCGGGGTATTTTTGAGGGTCGCCTGCAGATGGCTGACCGCCTCTTCGTGGAGCCCCAGGGTGTTGCAGGCCTTGCCCAGTGTCAGGCGGGCCCAGCTGTTCTCCTGCCCGGCCAGTAGCTGGCGCATCAGGGCGCGTGCCTCCTGCGCCTGACCCAGCTTGAGGTGGGTATCGGCCTGCAGGCAGCGGCAATAGTTGGCAAAACGGGGTACCGCATCGGCCCGCTCGGCACAGGCGGTAATGAGGGCTGCCAGATTGTCATCGGCCAGCGCGGTAAAGACGCTGGCCAGCGCATTGCGCCGGGCGAGGGCACGCTTCAAGCGAAACGAGAACTGCTCCTGAGAGAAGGGCTTCATCAGGTATTCGTCGGGCTCGGCTTCCAGCGCGCTCAGTACCATGGCGCGGGAGCTGTCGCCACTCACCATGATCACCACGCTCTGGGGCGGGATCAGGTCTTTGTCGCGCAGGCTTTCGAGCAACTGGCGGCCATTCTCGCCAACCCCCAGATCGTAATCGATGAGATAGATGTCGAAACTGCCCTTCTGGCAGCGGCGCCGCGCATCCTCGGCGGTATTGGAGTAGGTGATGTTGCTGATACCCAGATTGAGCAGCATCGCCTTCATCATCACCTGAAACGAGCGCTGCTCATTGACCATCAGAATGCGTTGTGGCTTGGCTGGGCTCTTTTTTTCTGGCTCTTGTTCAGGTGTCTGCATCTGTCTGGGTCGAGGCGCTACGGGCTGATGGGAGAAAGTGTGCCACCAAAGCGCCCGAAGAGGCAATTGGCCAAGTTGTCGATTGCGAACCATCTCCGTTTGTCCGCCTTTTGCCCGCGCTGAGTGAAAGAAAAAGGCCCTGTTGCCAGGGCCTTGAACTCACCGTTTTTTCTCTGCCAGATAGGGAGCAAATTGCGGTGTGTACTCGGCCTTGAACCCCTGTTCGGTCTTGATGATGAGATAGACCGCCAGCTGGTGCTGCTTGGCAAATGTCATCCCCGCTTCAGGCCCCATCACCATCAGCGCGGTATCGAGGGCATCGGCCTCCAGCGCCGTCGGGGTGATGACGCTGGCGGAAACCAGCTTGTGGGTGACCGGCTGGCCGGTGGCGGGGTCGATGATATGGGAGTAACGCTGGCCATCGAGCTCGTAGTAGTTGCGATAGCTGCCTGCAGTGCTGAGTGCCATGCCGTTGGGGATGACGATATCGGAAAACGCTCCCGGCTGTTCGGAGGGTTCGACGATGGCCACTTTCCATGGCGAGCCCTTGCTGTTGTTGCCCTTGCTGCGCACCGCACCGGCCACTTCGATCAGGTAGTTGTGTACCCCCTTGCCCTCGAGCAGGGCGGCGATTTCATCCGATGCCGCCCCTTCGCCGAGAGTGGAGAGGTCGAGATAGAGGTCCGGGATCGTTTTTTTGAGCAGGAAGTGATCACCCTGCGAGGTCAGGGTCAGCTTGTCGATCCCCACCTTGTGGCGGGCGGCGGCGATGGCCGCCTCATCGGGCCGCTTGACCGGCCGTTTGTCCGGACCAAAGCCCCACAGATTGACCAGTGGCCCCACGGTCACATCCAGCTTGCCGTCGGTCAGCTTACCGGCATCCATCCCCTGCTGGACTATGATGGCCATGGCGGGTGGGATGGCAAACGGGGTGTTGGCGGGCCCCTGATTGAAACGGGATATGAGCGAGCCCGGATCGTAGGTGGAGATCTCCTTGTTCATCCGGGCCAGCAGGCTCTCCACGTCGCTTTTGAGGGCGGGCTCCCCACCGGGGTAGCTATCGCTCAGGGTCACCACATAGTAGGTGCCCATGGTCTTGCCCTGAATACGGGTCTGGGCAGGCGGGGTGGGCTGGCAGCCGGCCAGCGCCAGCAGCAGGGTTAGCAGCAGGCCGCGCAGGGCCGCCACGGGGGTTATCGCAATCATCCGGCGCTCTCATCTGGAGAAGGTTCATATCGGGGCGCTAGCTTAGCCAAGGGGCGCCCTTCGGGCGAGCCCTGATAGGGGCAATCGGAGGGAAAAGGGCAGAAAAAATTAAACAGTTTTGAACCTGTGGCGGGAGCGGGTCGTATCGTCCATCCGTGAGGGAGATAGTGGCGAGTAGAGCACCGTCTGGTGACCTGGCCCGCAGCTTTGGCCAAAAGCCATAGCCGATTGAAGACAATTGAGTAAAATGAAGGTCGATTTAGACGGCATCTTTGCGAAGCGTTAACCGCATCCGCCAAGTCGTTGCCATCCATTGCCAATCAAAGGAGAAGATGATGAAAAAGGCGATTACCCTGCTGTTTCTGAGTACCCTGGCTGCCCCCGTGCTGGCGGATGAGTGTGCACTGGTCATCGAAGGCAATGATGCCATGCAGTACAACCTCAAAGAGATGAGCGTGCCGGCCACCTGCAAGGAGGTGACGGTCACCCTGAACCACACCGGCAAGCTGCCCGTGACCGCCATGGGTCACAACTGGGTGCTGGCCAGCACCGCCGACTATCAGACCGTGGCGACTGCCGGGATGAGCGCCGGGGCCGAGAACGGCTATCTGCCCAAGGATGATCCCCGTGTGCTGGCTCATACCAAGCTGATCGGCGGCGGCGAGAGCAGCAGCGTCACTTTCAAGACCGACGGTCTGGCGGGCAAGGATCTCACCTTCTTCTGCTCCTTCCCCGGCCACTTCGCCATGATGAAGGGCTCCTTCAAGGTCAACTAAGGTGCTGACTGGCACAAGCCGGTTGCCTCAATAGCAAAAGCCGGGATTGCCCGGCTTTTTCATCTCTGCTGTTTGTGTGTATGGCGTGGCATGACTGCACACCGCCGACTTTTGCGCTATTTGGCCTGCAGGGTAAAGAAGGCGATGGCGGTCTTCTTCTGGCATTCGAAGTGAATGCTCTCTTCCCCGGTCACCACCAGCGTCTCGTTGATAGCCACCTCTTTGCCCTGCACGGCCAGCTGGCCGCTCAGCAGGTGACAGAGGTAGGTCTTCTCTGGCTCGAGGGTAAGGGTCAGCGGGAAGGGGAGGTTCAGTACCCGCACGTTGGCGCTGATGCGATCCGGATGGTAGATAAGCCCCAGATCGGTCACCTCTTTTTTCAGCAACTCGCAGTGGGTCTCCTCATCGCCGCTAAAGTGCGCCGCCTCGAAGGTGGCGTAGGGGTGACCGTTGAGCACAAAGCCAGCCCCGCTCACCGGCAGCAAAATGCGCTGATAGCCGGGAAAGGGGGAGAAGGGACCTGCGCTCTTGATGGGGGCCAAGCTCAGTCGATAGTCAAAGTCGAGTTTGGCAAGGCTGCTCCCCTTGGGGGAGATGAGGATCTGGCTGGTGGTGCCCTGCTGGTTTTTCCAGGGCATCTTCTGGTGGGCAGACTCTTTAATCAGGGTGATCACGGGCACTTCCTCACGATAAAAAAACGCAGGGAGCCGGGGACATCAGCCCCGGCTCCCTGATAGAGATTGGCGATGGTAAAGGCGATCAGCCCTGACAATCCAGTGCTGCCAGCCGCGCTTCCATGGCGGCGAGACGGCTCTTGAGCTCGTTTACCTCCTGCTCCAGCTCGCTCAGACGGTCGGCGGCAGGGGAGGCATAGGCCGCGGCGGGAGCGGCATCTATCATCGCCTGAATATCCACTTCGCCGCTAAACAGGTGGGCGTAGCGGGATTCGCGCTTGCCCGGCTCGCGCGGCAGCTTGACCACGTAGGGGCCACGCTCGATGAGTTGGGTCAGTACCGCATCTACCTCGGTGACATCATCGAAGCTGCAGAGTCGGTTGGTGCGCGAGCGCAGCTCCCCCGGGGTTTGCGGGCCGCGCAGCAGCAGTTCGCAGACGATGCCAAGCTCCTGGGCACTGAATTTCAGCTCGCCAAATTCGGTGTTGCAGAATCTGTGCTGATAGCGGGGCACCCGGGCGTTGAAGCCTGCAGTGTTGACCACCAGCCGCTTGCGGATCAGCTCGTCCACCACGGCGCGGATATCGAGCTCGGAGAGCTCCAGCACCGGCTCGCGGTTGCTCTTCTGGTTGCAAGCGTTGACCAGTGCATTAAGGGAGAGGGGATATTGATCCGGGGTGCAGATCTCTTTTTCAATCAGACAGCCGATGACGCGGGCTTCCAGCGGGCCAAGTACTAACTCCATTTCCTACTCCCTTCCAAATCGAGACATCAAGAGCCCCTATCTTAGTCATGGTCCGCGCCGCGTCTAGCGTTGCGCGCCATTTTTGCGAGCTGATCAGGGCGTTGGCGAAAGGCTCGCCAACGCCACAGACCTCTGCTTTTTATCGCTGCCCCTGATAGAAGCGCGCCTTATTGGCATACATGGCGTCGTCAGCCACCCGGCTCAGCTCCGCCAGCGGGGTCTGGTCGCTGCTGCTCCAGCCGATGGCAAAACGCAGCGGGAAGCTGTGCTCCCCATGCTGCACGATGGCGTGCTGCTGGCTTGCCTCCAACCTGCCTGCCAGCTGCTGGCTGGCGAGGTGATCCGCCTCCGCCAGCAGTACGAACTCGTCGCCGCCGATGCGGAAAATCTTCTCATCCTGACGGCAGAGGGTGCGTAGCTGGCGAGCCATCTGGATTAGCAGGGCGTCACCAGCCTCGTGCCCATACTGGTCGTTGGTACGCTTGAGGCCGTTGAGATCGAGCATGAAGAGGGCGAGGTGACGCTCCGGATGGCGCGCCAGCACTGCTTGATAGTGGTGGAAAGCCTCTTCGAACGCCTGCCGGTTGGGCAGCCCGGTGAGGTTGTCGGTGCGGGCGACCCGCGCCAGCTCGTCGGTGAAGAGGCGCCCCTCGATGCCCACCGCCAACTGCTTGGCAAACAGCCGCAAGATGGCCCTGTCTTCGGACTCCAACCCTTCTGCGCTCACCATCAGATAGCCAAACAGCACGCCGCTTTGGCTGCCGGGCAGGGTCATGATCTTCCAGAGTGCGTTATCCCACTGGCATTCGGAGTGTTTGACCTCCTCATCCATCAGTTGAGCCAGTTTCTCCTGCAGGGCATCCCGCAAGGGGGCATCGACCCCCTGGGTCAGGGAGTAGTGAGGCTGGCCATCGCGGCGGATCACCAGCCCCCAGCGGTGGCCGGGATAGAGCTGCGAGAGTTGCAGCAGGGCGGAGCTGGCCAGCTCGGCAATATCGATATCCAGCTGCTGGTGCAGACCGAACTGCAACCAGGATTGCAGGATATGGCGGCTGCGCTCCTCCCGGCTCAGGGCCGAGCGCAGGGCGGTCGTTTGCGAGGCGACCTCTTGCTCCAGTTCGTCGTTGAAGCCGAGCAGCCGCTGGTTGAAGGCCTCTTTCTCGCTATTGGCCTGCTGCAGCTGTTCATTTTGCTGATAGAGCGCCCGCACCTGATCCGAGATGGTGCTGGCCATCTCCTGCAGCAACTGGCGCACCTCGTCGTACTCCACAAAGCGCAGCGGTGCCTGCCGTTGCTGGTAATTGCCCTTGCCATAGCTGCGCACCAGCGCGGCCAGCGAGCGCAGCGGTCGGGTGAGCCAGCGGGTGAGCCAGACGCAGCCGATGGCCACCAGCAGCAACATGACAGCGATGCTGACGGTCAGCAACTGCTGGGATTTATTGAGCTCGCTGACCCTGTCATTGCTGTAGCTGTAGAGGGTGATGGTGGGGGTGATCTCCTGCTCCAGCTGGGGCCAGCCAATGGCCAGGGGCTGCTCCATCTTGCTTGGTTCCCTGTCATCCATGGTGTTGGCGCTCTGGTGAGCCCCTTCGTAAAGACGGTTCTCGCCCTGGGAGATCACCAGATATTCGCTTCCCTTGAGATAGGGTTCCAGCAACTGGGCCATCTGCCGCCAGGGGAGAATGGCCATCACGAAGCCGGAAGGGGTCTGCATCACCCCTGCTCGCTGGTGATTGCGATAGATGGGGGCCACCAGCGCCAGCCCGCCGCTGCGGTTTTGCTCCATGTCGTCGACCAGTACGGGATCATTGACGGGGAGCAGCAGATGCTTGCCCTGTTTCGCCTCGCGGGTCTTGCCCCAGGCCATCAGCTGCGGCATCAGGTCGCTCGACTCGAGGTGGGAGGCCTGGCCATTGATGTACTCCACCACCAACCCCTTGTCATCGATGAGGTAGGCCGAGGTGAGCAGGCTGTTGGATTTGACAAAGGAGGCCAGCGCCAGCCGGGCATGGCTGGAGAAGAGAAAGTTGTCGAGGGCCTGATGGAGCACCCGATCCTGGCTGAGCTGATTGAGCTGGGTGCCGATCAGCTCGCTGCGAAAGCGGGCCTCGCGGGTCATGCTGGTGAGGGCCCGCTCCAGCTGTGACTGCTCGCTCTGGGCGATGATCTGGTGCTGGCGGATCAGCAGCACAGTGCTGGCCAGCAGCGCCGGCAGCAGGGCGACGGTGAACAGGATGATGATGAGGGTCGGGCCGAGCCGAAAGGTGCGATGTTTCATGGTGCTTTGACCTGCCGGTACTGCTGATCGGCCAGCTGCTGCATATAGCGGGCGGTGTCGGCGGCACTGATCCCCTCTTTAAAGCGCTCGAACCCTTTCTCCATCGCTTGCCAGGCGATGGACATGGCGCTGTCGGAGGGCATGGGGGTACTGAGGGTGAACTGCTCCAGCAGCACTTTTTCCTGAGGCGTGGGACGGCGGCTGATGGCGGTAAAAGCCTGCTGATTGACCGGCAGCAGCGCCCCCTGATGATAGATGAACTGCTGAATATCCTGACGCTGGATAAAGGCCATCAGTGCCTTGATGACGGGCTGGCGATCCTCATCGTCCATCGCCCAGCGGGAGGCTCCCAACACGTAGGCGCCGCTCATGGAGTGCATGGGATGGCTTTGCCAGCGGGGCAGCAGGGCGACGCCCAGCTTATCCCCCATGTTCTTCACCAGATCATTGAACGCCCAGTCCCCATTGATGAGGTAGGCGCTCTTGCCCTCATTGAAGCGGGCGAGGGCGGTGTCATAGTCGCACTCGGGATCGACCCACTGTTCGCTGACGACGGTGCGGTAGGCCTCCAGTGCCTGCACCATGGCCGGGCTGTCGAGGGTGATGCGCCCTTCGGTCACCGGCGAGCCGCCAAAGGTGTGTAAAAAGGCGGCGAAGTAGTACATGTCGTGATAGGGCCAGCTGACGGGGTAGACCCCCTTGGCCTTGAGTGCCGGGGTGATAGCTGTCAGTTGCTGCCATTGGGTCACCGGAGTCGAGACCAGCGCCTTGTTGTAAAACAGCATCAGATGGTTGCCCTGCATCATGGGCATGCCCCAGCGTTGCCGATCCAGGGTGACATAACGCAAGGCGCTGGCCATCAGCGCGGGGGAAAACCACTCGGCCGGGAGCGGGGCGAGGGTCATCTGGCGATAGAGGCCGATAAAATCGGAGGGGATTAGCATCAGATCGGGCAGCCCCCTGGCCTGAGCTGCCAGCAGGAGATCCGCCTTGATCTTGCCCGGCTCAATCTGGGTGACCCGTACTCTGTGGTTCCCCTCCTGATTGAAGCGGGCGATCACATCGTCGATCACGTAACCAGCCTGCTGGGAGTGCCACAGCTCCAGTTCAGGCTCCTGAGCCTGCAGGGGGTGGCTCAATGCGAACAGGCAAAGCAGCAAGAGATGATAAAAAGATCGTTTTCTGCTCATGTTATCATCACCGTTATTCCCTGAATTCCAAGGGAAAAATGTAACAAACTACCGGCAAGAACGGTAGGCTCGGGTGTCAACTAATTGACTGAAACAACAAAAAGCCCGGCGCGTGGGCCGGGCTGGGGGATAAATTGCTTATCCGCATATTCTTCGAGGCATCTATTGTGGATGTTGTTTGAGGATGTCGTATATCTCCTCTTTCAGTTTGAGTTTCTGTTTTTTCAGATCTCTCACCTCGGCGCTATAGTCGCTGGCGTGATGCTTTTCCAACTTTCTAATCTCCGCATCCAGGTCGTTGTGCAAGTCAAACTTCTTCTGGAAATGGACATCACTGCTCTTCAGTTTCGAGATGAGTTCTCTGTACTCTGGGAACATGTAATGGAGCCTCCTTGGTTTCGTTTGATTGTGCCTGTAAGACCAAAGCTACCCCTTAGTGCCGGGGATAAATGTGATCCTGATCGGATTTGGGGGCAATGATTTGGAGTATTCGGCGGGATATTTATAACTTGTTGAATCAAAACAAGATAAGTGATTTGTCAATCTGAATGGTGAGCCAAACTGTGTGACAAGTCACAACAGGGGCAGTGTTGGCGTGAGGGTGCAGGATCAAAAAAGGGGCCGAGTGGCCCCTTTTTATGGATGCAGGCAACGTTACTCTTTCTCTTCGTCCGCCTGCTCTTTTTTCTTTTTCTTCTCGGGCAGCGGCTTGCCGTCGCGGTGGATCACCTTGCCCGCTTCAAAGCCAATCTGGGCGGCCAGTTCCTCCAGGTCCGCCGACTTGGCCTGATCCCCGATGGCGTAGCGATAGTTGGCGATGGAGAGTTTGTCAGCCACCGGCGTGCCCGGGACGATAGGCTCGCGCCAGCCCTGGCCTATGTGGGCCACAAGGGTGCCGTTCATCAACAGCTCGCCGACGATCTCCTGGGTCGGATTGCCCTTGCCGTAGGTGAGACCCTGCGGGTGCTTCTTGCCGACCAGCGGCTCGTTGCTGGCGGGGATCAGCTTGGTGCGGATCAGCCACTTGGGCTTTTTGGTGTTGCCCACCGCCTTGCCGGTCTGGTACTCGTTGATCTTGATGGTCTTGATCATCTGGGCCATGAAGTCCTTGGTCAGCGCCTTCTGGGCGTCGCTGGTTTCATCGATGGCGATGGGGGCCACATACCAGGTCTGGGTGGCTTGAGCCTTGGGAGCGGCAGGGGCAGTTTGCGCCATGGCCAGGGGGCTGAGCAGGATGGCAGCCAGCAAGAGTCCTATCTTCTTCATTGTGATTCCGCTTTTGTTTCAACAAGAATTTTGTTTTGCCAGCGACGACTGCGCCAGCGCCAGAACATGGCCAGACCGCGCACCCACTCGTCGCAGGCCAGCGCCAGCCAGATACCGACCAGTCCATAACCCTGCATGATACCGAGGAAATAGGAGAGTGGCACGGCAATTCCCCACATGGAGAGCAACGCCATGTAGAGGGGGAAACGGGCATCCCCGGTGGCCCGCAGGGCGTTGATCACCACCAGATTGAAGGTGCGCCCGGGTTCGAGGATAAGGCTGATAAGAAACAGTTGCGCCACCTGAGTGATGATGTCGGCATCATCGGTAAAGAGGCTGATGATGGTGCGGCCATTGAGGGCCGCCGCCACGGCGATGACGCAGGTGACTGCCAGCCCCAGTTTGAGACTCTTGAGCAGCTGTTGATAGGCGCGATCGAACTGTCTTGCTCCCGCCAGATGGCCGATGATGATCTCGTTGCCAAGGCCGATAGAGAGGCCAAACAGCAGGATAAACAGGCAGATCTGGAAGAAGTAGGATTGGGTCGCCAGCGCCTTGTCACCCAGCAGTCCGACAAAGGCTGTCACCACCATAAACTGCAGCATCCAGGAGAGGTTCTCCCCTGCCGCCGGCAGGCCGATATGGAGCACCTTGCCCAGCATCTCCCGGCTGGGGTGGACGATATCGCGCACCACCAGTCGAATGCCGGTCTTGCGGGCCACCAGCCACACCAGCAGCACCACGCCGACCAGTCGGCCCGCGACCGTGCTGATGGCGACACCGGCGACCCCCAGCTGGGGCAAGCCGAACCAGCCGTAGAGCAGCAGCAGGTTGCCGACGAAGGTGATGAGGTTAACGATCAGGGTCACATACATCGCCTGGCGGGTGTGGCCGTGAGCGCGCAGGGTGGCTGCCAGACAGAGGGCTGCCGCTTCCGGTAACAGGCAGAGACCGATGATCTGCAAGTAAAGCGTCCCGTCGCTCATCAGGTTGGCAGGCAGGTTCATCAGCGCCAGCATGGTGCTGGCCCCCGCCATCACGCCAATGGCGGCCACCAAACCGATCAGCAGGTTGAAGCCGATGGCGGTGTGGATCACCACCCGACTCTTCTCCCGATCGCCGGCCCCCAGATACTGGGTGATCACCACGCTGGTACCGATACTGACGAAGCTGAACAATGTGATGGCGAGATCGAACACCTGATTGCCGACCGCCAGTGCCGCGACCCCCTGATAGGAGACATGACCCACCATGAAGGTATTGAGGGCACCCGTCAGAAAGTGCAGGGCGAGATCGATAAAGAGCGGCCAGGTCAGCGCAAATAGCGTGCCCGGGCCTGCGTGGGATTGAGATTGCATGGCATGTCCAACAGCTGGGAGGGCACGGGGGAGAGCCCTCTGGGGGCGCATTTAACACCAAGGCCAAGGCCGGTGCAATCCTTGTGCAGGATTGCACCGGCCAGGGGATCAGGCAGGCGTGGCGCCCGCCTCCTGTTCGCTTGGCAGGGTGAGGCGAGCCGAGTCGGGCAGGGCATCATCCTGCGGCCAATTCGAGCGGATGGCATCTGTGGTGCTCTCCACCACCGCATCATCCTTGAACACCGGCTCGCGATAGCAGCGGGTCAGGCGCAGCGCCTGATACATGTCGGGGCAGAGGATGATCCCCTCATCGCCTACCCGCACGCCAGCCTGCTTTAACCAGTGAGTCATCTGGCCGTGGCGACCCGCCATCACCATATGGATGCCGCGCCGTTTCAGCTCTTTGTGCAGCTCTCCCACCATGCTCATCACGCTGATGTCCTGATGGGTGAAGCAGGCGACCGCATCGATCACCAGACACTTGGGGGCTCGGGGATCCTGTACCAGCAGGGCCAGCACCCGCCGCTTGAAATAGGGGGCATTGAAGTAGGTGAGCGGCGAGTTGAAGCGATAGACCAGAATACCCGGGATCGCCTTGGCCTGTTCATTGTCCCCCAGGGTGCGCACCACCCCCTCGTCATCCATGCCGAGCAGCTGGTCGGTGGGGCGCATCACATTGCGCAGGAACTGGAACAGCCCCAGCAACACGGCGAGTGTGATCCCGGGGATCACTCCCATGGTGAGCACGCTGATAAAGGTGACCAGCGCCAGCCAGAAGGCGGATCGATCGGAGTGGCGCAGGGCCCAGAGACCGCGAAAATCGGTGAGCGACAGGGAGGCCATCACCAGCACCACCCCGAGGGCGGCGGTGGGAATATATTTGAGCGGCGCCGTCAGATAGAAGGTGATGAGGGCGATCACCGCCGCAGCGATGATGGAGACCAGCTGGCTCTTGCCGCCGTTGGCGTCGTTGACCGCGGTGCGTGAATCCGCGCCGCTGATGGCGAAACCCTGGGAGACCGCGGAGGCGAGGTTAGCCATACCGAGGGCCCGAAACTCCTTGTCCGCGTCGATTTCGTAACCGTTTTTGGCTGCAAAGCTGCGGGCGGTCAGCATCATGGAGACGAAGCTTACCATGGCGAGGTTAAGGGCTGGCAGCACCAGCTCCCGCATCAGGCCGGGGGGAAATTCCGGCATCTGGAAGGCGGGCAGGCCGGAGCCCACCGTCCCCAGGGTGGCGATATCAAACTGGCCGAGATTAAAGCCCCACACCAGCGCAGCGGTCACCACCATGGCCACCATGGAGGAGGGCCATGCCGGTTTGTAGCGCTTGGCCAGCAGCAGGGTGAGCAGGGCCACCAGACTCATGGCCAGGGTCGGCAGATGGGTCTGGGTAATATAGGTAGCCCCGCTGGCGATCCGCTCGATGAGGTAACGTTCGCTGAAAGTGAAGCCGAAGATCTTGGAGAGCTGGCCCACCATGATGGTGATGGCCACACCATTGAGCAGCCCCATCAGGATGGGGCGGGAGAGAAAGTCCGCCAGCACTCCCAGCTTGAAGCGGCTGGCAATCAGGCACCAGAAGCCGGTCATGGCGGTCATGGTCATCACCAGTTGCCAGTGACGGGTTGGGTCGCCTGCGGCCAGCGGCGTCACCACGGCGGCGATGACCGCACAGGTGGCGGCATCAGGGCCGACGATCAGCTGGCGGGAGGTGCCGAACAGGGCGTAGACCAGCATGGGCAGGATACAGGAGTAGAGACCGACGATAGCACCCACTCCGGCGAGTTCTGCATAGGCGATGGCGACGGGCAGCGCCACGGCCGCCACCGAGAGTCCGGCGCGAAGATCTGGCATCAACCAGGCGCGCTGGTAATGCAGCAGGGCGGCGAGGCCCGGTAGCCAGCGTTCGAGAGAGAAGAAGTCGCGCATTATTTAACCCATTGAGTTACAACCAGCTTTTCCCCTAGTGTGCCCAAGGTTATCGAAAGATTGCAATCAGGTTATGGCCAGTTTACCTGAAGGTCAGGCCAGATAGCCTGCCAGCGTTTCTCCTTGATGCGCTGGGTAAAAATCTGTTTGTCCTGGCGACATTTGGGGTTGGCACTCACTTGCAGCGACCAGTTGATGGTAAAGCCGTAGGGGGCAAGCCACTCGAACTCGCCATCCTGGGTGAGGCGTACGCCGATGCAGGTGGGCACCTCGACCCAGTGGCTGAGCGCCTCAAGGCTGCTGGCAAACGGCGCTAACAGCTGGCGAGTGTGCATGCGGGCCTGATTGCGCACCTCCCACTGCTGGCCGGGCAGGCGTTTGGCGAGCCAAGCTTCGTGCTCCGCTTCGGCCAGCCCTTGCGGATCGGCTTTATCGAGATAGATAAGGTCGATATCGTTGAGCGGGGTGGGCGCCGCCTTGTGGTGAAGGTGATCCCAGATGAGGTTGCGGATAAAACCGGCTCCCAGCGCCCAGTCGGGCAGATTGAGCTCGGCCGCGGCTTGCAGGCAGGCCATCCGCTGCGGATCGGCCCGCAGCAGGGCTTCTGTTTTGGCTTGGAATTGCTGTTCGAGGACGGTGTTCAGAGGTTCAGTTGTTGGCATTGCGGCGTAACCAGACATCAATGTAGCGGCAGCTCGGCACTATAGTGAGTCCCTCCGCCTGAGTCCAGTTGAAGAAGGCACGCGCCAGCTGATCGGCAATCCCCTGCACCCGCAGCTCGGGCGGTACGAAGGTGCTGTAGGCGTCGATGGTCTTGGCATCGAGCCGCCGGTAGCGCAGTCTCGACTCTTTCCCCTCCACCATACAGATGAACTGCTGCTGGTTGGCCTGATGGATGATGTCGCTCATGGTGGGCACCTCTGGCATAAAGTTGGGTCTCTCGGCACAACATAACTGTTAGCCAAGGTATAGAACAGATAATGAGAGCCCGTGGTCAATATCATCCCCCTTTGACAGAGGGCGCATCGATATCGCGATGCAGATCAAGGTGCCCGATGGTGAGTCGGGCACCGCGTTAGTGTCAACACAAGAGTGTTGGCAAAGGGGCGGGATCAGGCCCAGGCTCGCTCCAACAGAGTGAGTAACTGCTCACGGTCGGCGTCCTTGCGATTGAACAGAAGGGCGCCGTCGTTGATCGCCAGATCGCGGATCTCGGTCAGTAGCGAGCGATCGCTTACCCCAGCCTCGCTCATGGTGCGCGGCAGCTTGACCGCTTGCCACAAGGTGTCGCGCAGGGAGCGAATGGCTGTGATGGTCGCCTCCGCCCGCTGATGGGCCGGGGTGGCAGCAAAGCGCTCAGCTCCCACCAGCGGCAACAGCAGCCGGGCCAACTCGCTATCCACCTCGGGGCGGTTGTAGTCGAGCACGGTCGGCAAAAAGAGGTTCATGCACAGACCGTGGGGCAGATGGCAGCGGGCTCCCAGACTGTGGCCGAGGGCGTGCACCAGCCCCACCATGGAGTTGGAAAAAGCCATGCCAGCCAGCGTGGAGCCTTCCGCCAGTTGCAGCCGCAGCTGTTTGTTTTGCGGGTCGTGGATGATTTGCGGCAGGGCGCTGGCGATCTTCTCCACTGCCATCAGGGCCAGCGTATCGCTCACCGGGTTCTTGGCGGTACCGATAAAGGCCTCGATGGCGTGGGTCATGGCGTCCATGGCAGTGGCGGCGGTGATATTGAGGGGCAGCCCCTGGGTCATGCGCGGGTCTAACACCGCCAGCTGGGGCAGCAGGAAGGGTGAGGTGAAGGGCACCTTGCGCCCGCTTGCCTCATCCTTGATCACTGCAACCAATGTCACTTCTGATCCTGTGCCCGCCGTGGTGGGCACCACCGCCAGCGGCTTGAGGGGACGGGTCAGGCAACCGGCGCCCGAGTAGTCGAGCAGATGATCCCCCCCCATGGAAGTGAGAATGTTGACTGCCTTGGCGGTGTCGATGACCGAGCCGCCCCCCAGCGCCACCAGACTGTCGCAGTCGAGCTCGCGATAGCGTTTGGAGATCCGCTCCACCACGGCGGTGGAAGAGTCGGCCGGGATCTCGTCCCAGATGGCGGCAACCGGCAGCTCCCCCTCGGCCAGCACATTGGCCAGCAGGGTGGCAAGGCCGGTGGCATTGACCCCCTTGTCGGTCAGCAGCAGCGGGCGACGAGCTCCCAGGCTGGCCAGCTCGCTGGCCAGCTGCTCCAGCGCCTGTTCACCGGCCAGCAGTTTGACCGGGCAGAAGAAATCGTAATAGCGGCTCATTTCAAGGCTCCTTTCGCGTTAGCCGGTCACCAGACCCAGATAGATGTTGCAGGCCCGGCCGATCTTGTTGGTCGGGGCGGGATAGTGGCGCAGCAGCGGCCGCGCGATAAAGGCGGGCAGGATCAGGGACTGCAACTGCTCAAGCCCCCGCACCAGATGCATGGCGACGGTCAGGTCTCCCTCCACCAGCAGCCGGTTTTCGCCAAATGCCTGATTGACCCCGAGCCGAAAACTCAGGGCGCGAAAGGCGATATTGGGATGCTTGAAGCGCACCCGCAGCGGATGGATGGTGGCATGGGGTGCCGCCGGCGCGCCGGGATACCAGCGCCCACCCTGCTTGTGCATGTTCATGGCGTAGCCGATGCCGCCCACTTCGAGGCGGATTGCCAACCCGTCCGGCAACGGCGCCAATTCGCGGCGTACCGCCTCATCGGTGCGGGCGGCGCGACAGAGGGTGCGACCCACCACCCAGAGCAGAGTGGTGATCCAGAGGCGGCGGCCAAGGGCGGCCGCAGGTTCAAACATCCGTGTTTGCATGGGGATTGGCTCCTGAGATAGCGGACCAGAAGAGGGCGAACGCACTGGCTTGCCAGTAGTCGTCCTCTCCCAGCTCCGGTTGATCGACAAACAGTGATGCGCAGGCGAGGAACTGGCCCTGACACACCTCCAGCAACAGTGGCGCGGGGGCCTGCATCAGCTCGCCGCTGGCCTGCCCCTTTGCCAGCAGAGCAGGCAGAAAGCGCAGGGCATCGTTCAGGATCTGGCTGCGGGCCGGTCTGGCCAGCAGCGGAGAGTGAAAGAAGCCCAGCACGAATTTGAGCTCATTGGGATGCGCGAGCATCCACCCCATCGCCAGCTGCCAGTAGTGGCGGGTCTGGTCGTACAGCGACAGGGTGGGATCCGCTTCATGGATGGCGCCCCCCATCCGGGTCTTTACATCCTGATAGAGGGCGAGGATCAGCGCCTCCTTGCTCGGAAAGTGGTGGAACAGAGTACCGTTGGCCACCCCGGCCGCCTTGGCGATACGGGCGGTGGCAGCCCCCTGCAGGCCATCTTCGGCGCAGAGGGCGAGGGCGGCATCCAGGATCTGGCGGCGCTTGTCGGTCATGGTTTGTGGCTGCGGGATAGCCTGGTGCATGGTCATCTCCATCAGCGCAGGAAGAAGGCCATCATCAGCTTCTGGATCCAGCTGTGGTAGGGGGGATGGATCAGGGAGCCGGTAGTGAACTTGCCGCGGGTCAGCACGGTTTTCGCCTTGGAGAAGGTAAGAAACCCCTCGTGGCCGTGGTAGTGGCCCATGCCGGAGGCGCCGATGCCGCCAAACGGCACATCGTCGGCCGCCACCTGAAACAGGCTCTCGTTGATCGCCATGCCGCCGGAGTGGGTCTCCCGGGTCACTCGCGCCTGCAGCTCGGGGTCGAAGCTCATCAGATAGAGGGCCAGCGGGCGGGGCCGCTCAGCAACATAGGCGAGCGCCTCCTCCAGAGTGTCGTAGGGGATAAGCGGTAGCAGCGGCCCGAAGATCTCCTGCTGCATCACCTGACACTGACTTGGTACCACGGTCAGCAGGTGGGGCACCAGCAGGCGGCGCTGGTCGTCGCGGGCCGGGCTGCCACAGGGGTGGAGCTGGGCTCCCGCCTGCTCGGCTTCATCCAGCCAGCTGACGAGGCGCTGATACTGGCGGTCATTGATGATGGCGCCGTAGTCGCCGCTATTGAGCCCCTGCGGGTAGAGCTTGCTGAAGTGGCGGCGATAGGCGGCGATAAAGTTATCCACCTCGCTGCGGGGCAGCAGCACATAGTCGGGGGCGACGCAGATCTGTCCGGCGTTGAGGCTCTTGCCGAAGATCATCCGCTCGACCGCGGTGGCGACCGGCATGTCGGGGGCGATGAGACAAGGGCTCTTGCCACCCAGCTCAAGGGTGAGGGGGGTGAGCTGGGGCGCGGCGGCGGCCATCACCAGCTTGCCCACCATGGTGGAGCCGGTAAAGAGCAGGTGATCGAACGGCAGTGAGCTGAACGCCGCCGCCATCTGGGCATCTCCTTCGATGATGGCGATCTCGTTTTCGTCAAATACGCTGGTGAGCATGGTGCGCAGCACGGCATTGGTATGGGGAGTGAACTCGGAGAGTTTCAGCATCGCCCGGTTGCCCGCCGCGATGGCGGTGATGAGGGGGCCAAGGCTCAGCATCACCGGAAAGTTCCACGGCACGATAATGCCGACCACCCCGAGTGGCTGGAAGTGCACCTCTACTTTGGCGGGGGCCAGCAGCAGGCCGGTGTGGCGGCGGTGGGGCTGCATCCAGCGTTTGAGCCGCTTCTGGGTGTAGTTGATCTGCATGATGCAGGGCAGCACATCAGCGATCAGGCTGTCGTAGTGGCTGCGCTGGCCATAATCTGCCGCCAGCGCCTTGCACAGCTGCCCCTTGTGGGCGAGCAACGCCTGTTTGAGTTTGGTCAGCTGCGCCCGGCGCTCGGCCAGGGTAGGCATGGGATGAGCCAGACTCGCCCGCTTGAGCCGTGCCAGCTGATCCGGCAGGGACAATTTGATGGCGAGGATATCCTCAGGAGTGTGTTGAAGCTGCGCCGCACCCATGTTGTTCTCCGCATGAAAAATGACCGACTGATTAGTCGGTCTAAATCTAGCTGTTTGTTACCGGAATGTAAAGCTGGCAAGCTGTCTGCCGTTCACCAATATCCTGACGCAAGAGAGAACTGTGTGTCTCCCCACACTTTTGTGGTTTGCTCGTTGGTGGCTTATCTAATAAGGGGTAGTTTTTGGCTATTAACCTACACGGAGAGAGCACTATGACCAGGGAACTGAACAGCTTGTTGGCCCGGCTTGAAGATGTGGTTGAGCGGATGCCGGATTGCTTCAACACCTACGAATTCGCCCAGAAGCTGGCACTGCAATATCAGCCGGAATTCTTTGCCGCGGGCCACTCTCTGGCCGAGCACGAGGGCAAGGTACTGCGGGTGCTGCACCAGAAGATCGCCGAAGCGCTGGCAGGCAGCGAGATGGTGATTGAAGGGGCGCTGCTCCCCTGCGTCACCCCCTGGGGGGAGAAGGCGACCTCACCGCGCTGGCACCGCAAGCACTGAGGGGCGGAGTAAGGCAGATCACTGCCAGATAGCAGATAACGAACAACGATAAAGGGCGCGGTGCTGGCAACAGGGCCGCGTTTTTTTATGCAGATTGTCGTCAGCAGCGTGTCGTTGTCGGGAGCAAAGGCCCGCTCTGTGATCCCATGCCGGGATATGGGGGTGTCAGCCGGGTAGACTCTCCCTTTTGTCGCAGGGTTTGTCACCGTAGGAATTTCTCATGACCCATAAAATCATTCTGGATACCGATCCGGGTATCGACGATGCCATGGCCATCCTGTTTGCCGAGGCCCACCCCGCCATCGACCTGCTTGCCATCACCACTGTTTTTGGTAACGCCACCATCGACAATGGCACCCGCAACGCCCTCTGGCTCAAGCAGAAGTACGGCATGAAAGCAGATGTGGCCAAAGGCGCTGCCGCCCCGCTGCTGCGCGAGCCGGTCGGCCCTACCACCATAGTCCACGGCCCGAGCGGCTTTGGCGACATGGAGGCGGGGGAGGTGACTATCGCTCCGGATCCCCGCCCCGCTTGGCAATATATTGTCGAGGCGGTGAAAGCCGCGCCGGGGGAGATTACTCTCGTCACTATCGGTCCGCTCACCAATCTGGCGCTGGCGCTGCAACAGGCGCCCGAGATTGTCTCGCTGGTGAAACAGGTGGTAGTAATG
Organism: Aeromonas sp. s8; assembly: GCF_040907785.1. NCBI lineage: Bacteria > Pseudomonadati > Pseudomonadota > Gammaproteobacteria > Aeromonadales > Aeromonadaceae > Aeromonas > Aeromonas sp. s8. The sequence continues at coordinate 186,875 of NZ_JBFOCL010000015.1, read as the reverse complement.
GGCGGCGCCTTTGGCGTCAACGGCCATCGCGGCAACGTCACCCCCTATGCCGAGGCCAATATTCACGATGATCCCGATGCCGCCGACCGGGTCTTTACCGCCGACTGGCCTGTGGTGATCATCGGGCTGGATGTGACCCAGCAGAGCGTCTTCAGCAGCGTCTATCTGGATGAGCTCAGGGACAAGGCGGGGGAGCCGGGCCGCTTCCTGTGGGATGTCAGCCGCTTCTACCTGCGCTTCTACTCCGAGAAGCTGGGGCTATGCGGTTGTCATGTCCACGACCCGTCCGCCATCGCCTATGTGATTGATCCGACCCTCTTTACCCTGCGCGAAGGGCCGGTGCGGGTTATCACCAGCGGCCCGGCCATCGGCCACACCCTGCAAAAGTTCGATGGCAAACGCCACTCCCACGATGATTGGGCAGCCTATCGTCCGCAGCAGGTCGGGGTGGCGGTGCGCGATGAAGCCTTGCTGGCGCTCTATCGCGAGACGCTGGTGGGCTGGGGCAAGGATTGCTGAGCAAAGGGGCGCTATTGCGCTGACGCGGGGGCTGTGATCGGCGCCAAACAATCGGAGCGCACGGCCGCTTATACTGCCTTATATCAAGAGCTTGGGAGGGATGAAGATGGCCTGGATTTCCTTGATAGTGGCGATTGCGCTGATCTGGTGGTTGATGAAGCTGGGGCGTGGCGCCCTGTTCGAGATCCGTCTTGCACCCGGCAAGGTAGTGGTCAAGCAGGGCAAGGTGTCACCCGCCTTTATTGAGCATGCCAAGCAGATCCTGCGCCACGACACGGTGCGCGGTCGCATTGTGGGGCAGCGTGATGGCGATGGCGTGAAGCTGATCTTCTCCCGCTCCATCCCCGAACCGGTGGCCCAGCGGTTTCGCAATATCTTCCCCTATGGCGATTACCGCCAGCCAACGGCGCCACTGCCGGGGCCAAAATCCCGCAAGGGATAAGCACCGGAACGTGGTTAATCAATAGCAAACGGGCCTCCAGTGGAGGCCCGTTTTTATGGCACTTGGCCAAGAGAGAGCCGACAGCCCTTACTCCTTGCCGTGCAGCTCGCGCTGGGCCTTGACCGCCGCCGCCTTGACGGCGGTGCCTTCATTGCCCCAGGAGGCGCGCAGGGTGTTGACCAGCTCGGCGAGCCGCTCGTCATCCATGGTCCAGCCATAACCCGGCATGTGGTAACCCAGATGGCCGTGGGTGACCGGTGTCTCGGCGCCGTGCAGCAGCACGTTGATCAGGCTCGACGGATCGCTCGCCAGCACGGTGCGGTTGTTGACCAGCGAGGGAATGACGTGGTCATTGCCCTGGCCGTTGACCCCGTGACAGGTGGAGCAGTACATGGCGTAGTCCGCCTTGCCGCTGGCACTGGCGTAGGCACGGGCCCCTTTCTCCACCACCGGTTCATCTTTCAGATCGGTCAGATAGGTGGCGATGCTGGCCAGATCGGCGTCGCTGAAATACTGGCTGCTGTGAGTGATCACTTCCCCCATGGGGCCCGCGACAGCTTCATGCTGGCTGCGGCCGGTTTTCAGCAGGTCGATCAGCGCCTGCTTGCTGTAACGGCTGCCGCGAATATCGGGGGCATACCAGCCATCCAGCGCAGCACCGCTCAGGTAGACGGGATCCGCCTCGGTCAGCGCTTTCTCCTGCATGCCAAGCCCGCGCGGAGTGTGGCAGCTGCCGCAGTGGCCGGCACCCTGCACCAGATAGGCGCCGCGGTTCCACTCTTCGCTCTTGCCCGCCACCGGGGTGAAGCGGCTGTCATCGTGATAGACCCAGTTCCAGCCCATCAGCGGCCAGCGCATGTTGAGGGGCCAGGGGATGTCACTTTCCTTGTTGGCGATGGCCAGCGGCTGTACCTCCTTCATCAGATAGTGATAGAGATCTTCGAGATCCTTATCGCTCATCTTGGCGTAGGCGGTGTAGGGCATGGCCGGATAGAGGCGATGGCCATCGCGGGCCACCCCTTCACGCATTACCTTGATGAACTCCGGCAGGCTGTAGTTGCCGATACCGTGGGTCTTGTCGGGGGTGATGTTGGTGGCAAATACGGTGCCGATGGGGGTCGGGAACCCTTTGCCGCCCGCCAGCGACTTGCTGGTTTCGCTGGTGTGACAGGCAGCGCAATCGCCCAGCTTGGCCACGTACTCGCCTGCCGACATGGCGGGGGCTGCGTTGGCGGCAAGGGCGGGCAGGGCTAGCAGCAGGGCGCTGGCGGTCAGTGACAGGGCGCGGTTCATTGGGCACCTCCCTTGCTCATGGCTACCAGCTCGTTGACGGCGCGCCACGCTTCGTCGATGGCGGCGTGAGCGTAGGGGCTCCAGCCTGCATCCGAGTTGGCGATGGTGATGTTGCCGATCGGCTGGCGACCCAGTTCAACCCATTTTTCGCACTGCGCTTCGTCATCAAACAGGGTGTTGGTGACATAGGAGTAACCGTGAGACCAGCGGTTGACCGTGATGGCGAGGATATCCTGCTCATGGTTGAAACCGGCGCTGCCGAGCATCCCCTGCAACTGCTCGCGGATCATCTGCTCATGCTGTTCGAACGGCATGCCGAGGATCATGGCGCGCCCCTTGCGGGACTGTTCGCGGGCCGACAGACCGCTGCCCGGCAGGGTCGGCACATAGACCATGTGCAGGCACATCGGCTGATCCGGGCTCTTGGGATGCTCGTAGCCACCCATGCTGACCGGATAGTCGAGCTTGACCCGGCTGTAGGGTGCGGCGGGGGAGTAGATCTCGTGTACCCCCAACTTGACGAAGGCTTGCCAGTTCTTGATCACCACCTTGGTGTAGACCAGCGGCGCCTTGGCATTCTGGCGCAGCGCCTCCTTCTGGGGCTCCGGCATCTCGGGCACCATGTAGGGGATCATCATGTTGTAGCCAGCCATGATCGACTGCTTGGCCCGCACCCGGTGCAGTTTCCCCTCCTTGATGTAGGTGACATCCACTGCCAGCTTGCCGTCGGCGAGGCGCACGTTTTTGGCCTGCAACGCCGTGCTGCCAAGGCGCAGTTGCACCTTGTGCTCAGGCAGGTCGAGTTTGCTGTAGTCAAACTTGGCCAGCACCACATCCTGCATGGTGTGACCCGGCGCCACCTGCGGAATGAGCTTGCGTACCATCAGGCGGGTGAGACCGGCGTTGCCATCAGGGAAGTGGAAGATGTAGGGATCGTCCAGCTCCGCCTGCTCCTCGGCATCCAGCGGCGTCAGATTGAGGCCGTCGAAACCCGGCAAGGCGCAGAGGCGCGCATCGGCGCAGGCGGTGGCGTCGATGCCGACCGCCTGGAAATCGTTGGTGCGCTGCTGGAAGTAAGTGATCGCCCGCTCGCTGAGACCCACTTTATCGCGCAGGAAGGTGGTGTAGCTGTTGCGGGTCACCCACTCGTCCTGCTGCTCGCGGGTCATGCCGCTCAGGTAGTCTATTTTCGATTCGTGCAGGGCCAACAGGGCGGCCTTGTCGGCATCATCGAGGGGGAAGTCACCGATAAACTCTGCCAGCGGACGACCGTTCAGGCGATCGCGCGGGATATCGTCCGCCACGTTGTGGCCCGGATCCCCGTTCACTATCTTGTTGACGCCAAAGTGCTTCTCGTCGAAATAGACGCCGCGGCTCAGCCCCAGATCCGGATAGAAGGTCTGCTGGAAACCGGCGGCCAGCTCGTCGATGTTGACCTCCAGCGCCTTGAGCAGACCGAGCGCAACCGGGCTGTAGACCGAACGCGGTGATTGCAGGGACTCACTGCCGCCGTAACCCAGACGCAGGCCATCGGGGGTGGTGAACTCGTTGCGCTTGGCGTGGCCGCCGAAGTCATCGTGGTTGTCGAGTAGCAGGATCTTCTTATCCGCGCCGAGCAGTTGCTGATAGAAGCAGGCGGCGGCCAGGCCGCTGATCCCGGCGCCGACGATCACCAGATCGTACTCCCCCTCGAGGGAAATATTGGTAAAGTCATACTGCTTGCCGTCACGGGCGATGCTGTGGGCCGGTTCGAAAGAGCCCGGGTGGTTACCGCGTAGGCCGGTGAGGGCGGGCGGGTAGGCCAGGGTTTTATCCGCCAGCGTGCTGCCGCCTTCGGCAGCCTTGAGCAGATTGATGGGGGCGACGCCTGCCGCAATGGTGATGGCAACGCCGTTGAGAAAATCTCTGCGTGTAATACTCATGGCTATCCCTGTGTTAGGAGAAGTAATGAATAAGTGGATTCATTATGGGAGGGAGACACAGATCCTGTTCAGGATTGGGCGCCGAATCTACCGCTATCCTCACGCTGAGTCCATACGATTGCTAATGGATTATTAAGCACCATTTTCCTGCTTGTGACGAGAGTGATGCGCTGATGGAGGTGATTTACCCTGTTGCAGGGCAAATTATTTTCCGGCTCGGTCGGTCAATGATTGCCGCAGCTGATTAGTTTGGGAGACGTTCGGGCATCATTGTCGACTCGGGGGGATGATCGCGCTAAGCTCTTAACTACTTGTTTTATCGACTCTCTTTTTATTCATAGGCATAAAGGCCACTCAGGAGGCGTAATGAACTGGTACATCTCGGTCCTCAAGCAATATGCGGTATTCAGCGGGCGGGCCCGTCGCACCGAATACTGGATGTTCGTGCTGTGCAACGTCATCGTCATGCTGCTGCTCGGCATGGTGGACAAGCTGATCGGCGGCGACAATGAGCTGATCAGCTCCATCTATTCGCTGGCGGTGCTGCTGCCATCGCTGGCGGTGGCGGCCCGTCGCCTGCACGATACCGACCGCAGCGCTTGGTGGCTGCTGCTCGGGCTTATCCCCATTATCGGCACCCTGGTGCTTATCTACTTTATGGTTTGCAACGGTCAGCAGGGGCCAAACCGCTTCGGTGACGATCCCAAAGCGGCCCCCTCGCAGGGCTTTATCGTCAGCTAACGGGCGCGGCTTGGCCAATCATCGGTCAATAAAAAGAGAGGGAGGCATCACGCCTCCCTCTCTTTTTCGTGTTGATGGCCGATCAACGCTCGATCAGCGGGGCGGAGCGGTAGCTCCACATGCCATAGGTGCGCAGGGCGTCGCGGTAGATGCCGAGCAGCTCGCTCTCGCTCGGGGTGGCCAGCTCTTCGAGAGGCTTGTCGGGGTAGCTGACGCTCGCCACCTTGATGTTGGCTGGGCCAATCTGGTCGCAGGCGATTTCCAGCACCGTCTGACCGCGGCGCACATGGCTGGCGGAGCTTACCAGCACCGCATAGTCAATCTGGTGGCGGGCGAGGGCATAGGCGCTGTAGAGGGCGTTATCCACCGTGCTGGTGGCGTAGTTCTCTTCAATCAGGCGGCTGCGGTCGATGCCGTGGTTGGCCAGCCAGTCAGCCATCAGCTTGCCCTCGGTCTGGCGGTTCTGGGGCACGCCGCCAGTCAGGATGATCAGCGCCTCTGGGTCGGCTTTGGCCAGCTCAAGGGTGGTTTGCAGGCGGCCCAGCAGGATCTTGTCCATGCTGCCGTCGGGATTGAGGGCGTAGCCCAGGGTGACGATGGCGCGTTTGCCCTCCTTGGTGGCCTTGAGCTGATCCCCGGTCAGTTCGGTTTGCAGCGGGGCGGCGGTGATCCGCTGCACCCGGGCGATGATCTCCTCCAGATCGGCGGCGCGGCCACTGTTGCGATCCGCCACTTTCGCCAGATAGCTGCGGGAGGCCTCCTTGTTGCCTTTCACCAGCTGCCAGATGGCGAGATAGCTGTTGATGTCGAGATCATCGGGGGCGACGGCCTGCGCCTGCTCCAGCAAGGTGATGGCGCGGCTCAGGTTGCCGTTGTAGATCTGGGCGTTGGCCGCCGAGATGAGCAGGTCGGTGCGGTAGGGTTCAAGCTGGTAGGCGGCCAGCAGCCGCTCGGTCACCAGCTCCATATTGCTCGGCATCTTGGCGGTAAAACCGGCGTGGGAGATCTTGGCTGGCGACTTGTAGATCTGCAGCGCTTCGCCGAGCAGCATGTCCACCGCCTGGCGTTTGCTGACCAGGGTATTGAGGTCGTGCTCCATTTGCATCGAGCTCTCGGCCGCTTGCAGGGCGAGGGGCGAGAGCGCCAGCAGGCCGCCGAGGGTGAGGGCAAGAAGGGTCTGTTTCATCAAAAGGTCCTCTGTCGGGCTGAATCGCGCCGTGGCGCAGCGGCTTGTGGGCCGATGGGATAAGGCAAATGTGCGTCAATTCAGTCTGTTAGTGCCAAAGAGAGAGCAATATAGCAGCTAACGGTGCGGTAAACTGTGAGTCGGGGCGAGTCGTCGGGTTATGCCACACCAGTGGCCGCAAAAATGGCCGCAACGGGTCAGCAGCCATCTGAAAAGGGCAGGGGGAGCGTGACTCCCCCTCCCTCTATCGCGATGCAAGACTGATGGCGTCTGAATCTATCTGCTGACGAGTATTCGCGGTCAGTTCCACATCGGGGAGATGCGGGCTTCCAGCGTCTCTTGCTGCTCTTCGGGCATATCGCTGAAGAAGTTGAGTTGGGTCTGCTCCTCCACCTCGCGTACCGAGACCCGGTAGTCGGCGATCTGGCTGATGGGCACCTCTTCCTGCGGCATGATAAAGGCGATGGCCTGCAGTCTGGCCGGATCCATCACGATCTTGTAGTAGGCGCTCGGGATCGCCACACCCTGACCGATGGACTCTTCAGAGCCGGTAAAGATGGGGCCGGTGATCACCTGCACATCCTTGCGGGAGACCGCCCACTTGTTCACCTTATCCTCCAGCACGCGCCACGCCTTCTGGTTGAGCACCCCGATCTGCGGTGTCATGTTGCTCAGCAGGAAGCTCTCTTTCATGGTGTTCTTGTTCGATTTCATGTCCCCCGCCGGGGCCTGATGGCCACGGTCGTAGCCCGAGCCCTTGTAGTCGGAGAGGGTGGCGCGGTAGGCGACCGGGATCTCCCTGTCCTCGGCGAAGGCATCCTTGCGCGGCACTGTGCCCTGTGCGCTCTGGGCGGTCATTCGGTAGGAGACCCAGTCCGCCACCTTGTAGTCGTAGTTGTAGCCGACGGCATACCCTTCACGGCAGAGCTTCTGATCCGATTCGGAGGGCAGACCAAAGCGCACGTGGTCGCCACACGTCCAGTGGGCGGCCAGCAAGGGGGTGGCAGTGAGGGTGAGGGTAACAGCCAGAACCAATTTATTGATTTTTATCATTTTTGTGATGCTCCAGTTTAGTAGGCGGAGCCATTTGACATTAGATCTGACTAGCGCTTCAATTGCTGTTTTTTTACACTTCACCGTTCTGTGACGGCTCGCCAAGATCCGTGATGTGACTGGTTAATATGTTTTAAATCAGTGGCTTGGTCGGTGGGATGATGTGCGGTTGCTCGGTCGGCAACGAAAAGGGGCCCGTGATGGGCCCCTTGAATGGTCGCTATCTCAGCAATAGCAGAGAGGTATGGCTGGTTTTCAGTATCCCCGTGGTGGTGCTCCCCACGATGAACTGTCGAATGCGTGAGTGGCCATAGGCCCCCATCACGATAAGGTCGCAGCCCACTTCGGTGGCATGCTGGCAGATAACGGGCACCACATCCCCTTGCAGCAGTCTGGTTGTTACTTTGATGCCCGCACTTTTCAACACCTGCTTGGCCTCTGCCTGCTGGCGTGTGTGCTCGTCACCCGGTTCGCCGACCATCACCAGCTCACACTCAAGCCCCTTGAGCAGAGGACTGCTTGCGATCAACTCCAGCACCTTCTTGGCGGTCGGGCTGGCGTCATAGGCAAACAGGAAGCGGCTTGGGGCCTGAAAGCCCGGCTGCACCACCATGATGGGGTTGGTCAGGGAGCGGATGACGTTCTCGAGATGGCTGCCAATCAGCTCGTGGGCATGGGTCATGCCCTGCTTGCCCATGATCAACATCCGCATACCGGATGAGAGCTCCTGGGTTGTCTCGACCAGCTGGCCGTGGCGTTGCAGGGTCTCGACCCCTGACATCCCCAAATCAGCAAGATATTCCTTGCCACTGTTCAGCAGAATGCGCCCTTGTTCATGGGCGAGGCGGCTGCGTTGGTGATCCAGCTCGGCGAGCTCCTGTAGCAGGAGCTCACGACTGCCAAGTCCAATATTGCCGGAGAGATCGCTGTGCCCTTCAAATTCACTTTTTTCCAATACGTGCAGCAGGGTGATAGGTAACCCAGTATTGATAGATGCCCATGCTGCTGCATCACACACTGCTGTCATGGCAAGGGAGCCATCGATACATGCAAAAATATTTTTCATGATAAATTCCTTTTTGTGATCAGTGGCCAGCCAGCAGCTTTTCAACTTCTTCCGGTTTGTCGTGCACGCCAAAGCGGTCAACGATAGTGGCGCTTGCCTCGTTCAAACCAATCAGCTCAACGTCTGTGCCCTCACGGCGGAACTTGATGACCACCTTGTCCAGTGCGGTGACGGCGGTGATGTCCCAGAAGTGGGCGTGGGTGAGGTCGATCACCACTTTCTCTACCACCTCCTTGAAGTCAAATCCGGCAAAGAACTGCTCGGCACTGGCGAAGAACACCTGGCCCCGCACCTGATAGGTGCGTACCTCGCCATAGCGCTCGCTGTCGCTCTTGACCAGCATGAAGCGGGCAACCTTGTTGGCAAAGAACAGGGAGGCGAGCAGTACCCCGACAAATACCCCGAGCGCCAGGTTATGGGTAGCGACGACCACTGCCACTGTTGCGATCATCACGATATTAGTGGAGAGCGGGTGCTTCTTGAGATTACGAACCGACTCCCAGGAAAACGTCCCGATAGAGACCATGATCATCACGGCTACCAGGGCTGCCATGGGGATCTGGCGGATCCACTCATCCATGAAGACCACCATCAGGATGAGCAGGGTGCCAGCGACAAAGGTGGAGAGGCGGCCACGGCCACCGGATTTGATGTTGATGATGGACTGACCAATCATGGCGCAGCCCGCCATGCCACCCATCAGGCCCGCGCCGATATTGGCAATTCCTTGGCCCTTGCACTCGCGATTACGATCGCTCTGGGTATCGGTGAGGTCATCGACGATGGCCGCCGTCATCATGGATTCGAGCAGACCGACCACGGCCAAACCTGCGGAATAGGGGAAGATGATCGCCAGCGTCTCCAGATTGAGTGGCACCTCCGGCCACAGGAAGATGGGCAGGGTATCGGGTAGCTCGCCCATATCGCCCACGGTGCGGATATCGATGCCCATGGTAATAGCGACTGTCGTCAGGATCACGATGCAAAGCAGCGGAGAAGGCACCAGCTTGCCCACCACCGGAATCAGCGGAAACAGATAGATGATGCCAAGGCCCGCCACCGTCATGGCGTAGACTTGCCAGGTGACGTTGGTGAGCTCAGGCAACTGGGCCAGAAAGATGAGGATCGCCAACGCATTGACGAAGCCGGTCACCACGGAGCGGGAGACAAACCGCATTAGGCTGCCCAGTTTCAGGTAACCCGCTGCGATCTGGAGTACCCCGGTGAGCAGGGTCGCGGCCAACAGATATTGCAGGCCATGCTCTTTCACTAGGGTCACCATCAACAGCGCCATGGCGCCGGTGGCGGCCGAGATCATACCGGGGCGACCGCCTACAAAGGCGATAACCACGGCGATACAGAAGGAGGCATAGAGGCCGACCTTGGGGTCAACGCCGGCGATGATGGAGAAGGCGATGGCTTCCGGGATCAGCGCCAGCGCCACCACGGTGCCGGCCAGCAGGTCGGCTCGGATGTTGGAGAACCACTCTTGTCTTGCACGTTCCAGCATGGGGGATTTTCTCGCTTGTTCGGGATCCACTGCACAACGCATCCACTGACCAAGGGGTCAGATGGCGTTTTGGCAGGATCGGATTGTTGTATTGGTAAGTGACGGATGAACAAAAACGCTCCGGTTGTGATAACCAGAGTCAGGCGGCAGGTGCCGCGAGGGGCGGGGTTATGGCGGCGTTACGGTCACGCCAGTATGCGTCTTGATCATAAGGCCGCGGATAATAGCAGAGCTGTGCCGGAGGAGGTAGCCAATCTGTTCGTTGACATCTGATCGATGGGCCAAAACAGCGTGCGGTTGCACCCAGAGGTGAACGGGCGTGGGCTCCCTATTGATTAGTCGGTCGATGTTGGCAATAAGAAAAGGGGCCCGTGATAGACCCCTTGTGATGAGCGGTCTGACTGCTATCAGGCGGCGTTTGCCTTGTTGCCCAGCGTGCGGGCCAGCAGTGCTTCCGGATTGTGAATCGCCTCTTTGGTCTTCACATCGATGACCTCGATATCGGTGAAGCGCTCGCGGTTCTTGATCGCCACATCGTGGGCGAAGATGACGCAGCGGGCGTTTGCGACATCCTTGGCGGTGATGCGGTTGATGATGCCGTTGGCGCCCTGGGTCTCGACCTTGATCTTGATCCCCTGCTTGGCGGCAGCCTTCTGCAGGCTTTTGGCGGCCAGGAAGGTGTGGGCAACGCCAGACGGGCAGGCAGTGATGGCAAGTACGTCCGCTTCTCCTTCCGCTTCAATGACTTCGAAGCTGGTGTGGGTGGCGGTCACGTCATCTTCTTCGCTCACCGGCTTCTTCAGCAGGTTGACGATGATGGCGGTGGTCAGGGCGCCGAGGATGGTACCCAGGATGTAGCCCATCTTGCCTTCAACAACCGGCAGGACAATCCAGCCACCCCAGGGGGCGTGGTTGATACTGTGCATCATAAAGCCGGTGATGTTGCCGACGATACCGCCTGCGACGATGGCCGGGATAACACGCATGGGGTCAGCAGCGGCAAACGGGATGGCACCTTCACTGATACCGATCATGCCCATGATGGCGGCCGCTTTGCCGGATTCACGCTCCTCTTTCTTGTAACGCTTCGGAGACATAAAGGTCGCCAGTGCCATACCGAGCGGCGGCACACAGATGGCGATGCCGACGCCGCCCATCAGCCAGGGCTGGGTGTTGACCTGAGTCTGGGCAAACAGGGTAGCAACCTTGTTGACCGGGCCGCCCATATCGAAGGCGGTCATGCCACCCAGAATGGCACCCAGCATCACTTTACCTGAGCCCGCCATGCTGGAGAGCCAGTGGTTCATCCCTTCCATCATGGCGGCGATCGGGGCACCGATCCCCCACATCACGATGCCACACACCAGGAAGGTACCGATCAACGGATAGATGAAGATGGAACCAAGGGAGGTCATGGAGTCAGGCAGCTTGATCCGTTTGAGCTGATTGACCACGAAACCGGCGATAAAGCCCACCAGAATGGCGCCGAGGAAACCGGTTTGATAGTGCTGAACGGCAATCCAGGAGCCGATCATGCCCGGAGCCAGGCCCGGCTTGTCAGCCAGCGAGTAGGCGATGTAGCCACCCAGTACAGCGGTAAACAGGGTCAGACCGGCGATACCCATGGTCGCCATGTCTTTGAGGAAGCCCGCTTCCGGCACGGCGCCCTTGCCGCTCATCATTACCGACAGTGACAGCAGCACACCGCCTGCCACGATGAAGGGGATCATGTGGGAAGTACCAAACAGCAGGTGCTGCTTCATGGTGTTGAGGCGATCCTTGAAGGTGCGCTCTTCGGGGGCCGCCGGGGCAGTGGCTGCCGGTTTGGCGGCTGGCGCCGGTTTTTCCGCTTTCGGGCCTTGCTTGAGCAGGGTCAGGGCTTGCTCGACAGTGGTGGCCGCCTTCATCTGCTCGATAAAGCCCGGCTCCAGCAGACGGGTAGAGAGCTCGGCCAGCACTTCGATGTGGTGGTTGGCACCGCCATCCGGGGAGGCGATCATGAAGATCAGCTGGGTCGGCTTGCCATCTTCGGCGCCGTACTCGATACCCTGACGGCTGACACCGATGGCAATGGCCGGACGGCTGACCGCCTTGCTCTTGGCGTGGGGCAGGGCGACACCCTGCTCGAAGCCGGTGCAGTCCAGCTGTTCGCGGGCCCAGATATCCTTGATGAATTGCTGTTGATCAGACACGGCGCCATCGCGCGCCAGCATCTGTGCCATCTCGTCGAACAGGGCCTCCTTGCTGGTGGCCTTCAACTCCAGGCAGATGAGTCTGCCGTTGGTCATGGTGGGTAACATCTCACTCTCCTTCCCTGTAAGGGCTAAGTCATGCGTTGCGAATTGGGCTCATTATTGCCCTCAAGGGTAGGGTTGGACAGGCGATGAATGTAGCAATAACTGGATTTTTGTTGCATGGTTTTGCTGGTGTGATCCAGCTCGCAAAGTGTTAATCTTTAACTCAATAGTTGTTTTTGTTTAATTAATGGCAGGATGTGACAGTGGTCAAGGTATGACAGAAAAACCCTTGTAATGGGATTTACAGCCATTTTTTGCGGTTTATTGCCCGATTTAAGGCAGATTTGAGAAAAACGGGTTAATGACTGAACTAGGGCTTTCCACTGGAAAATAAAATGGCCCAGCGCTGATTGGATTTTATCAATCCATCTGGCGTGGGCCGTCGGGTATCACAAAGTGACATTTTCGGGTTGCGTGCTGAATGTCACCTCAATGCTATCGATCGTTACTTTTGTGGCGGGGTATCGCCCATCACGAAGTGGAGGTTGCCCCCCTGTACAAACTCCTTGTGCTCGAAGAAGAGACCATCCTTGAGCGGTTTGCCATTGATGGTGACCGACTGGACATAGCGGTTCTTGGCGCTGTTGTTATCGGCGATGATGGTGAAGGTTCCCCCCTTGACCGGGATGGTCGCTTTGGCAAATAGCGGGCGGCCAATGGTGTAGACGGGATCTGCCGCATTCACCTGATAGAAGCCAAGTGCTGACATCACATACCAGGCAGACATGGAGCCCACATCCTCGTTGCCTATGATGCCTGCCGGGGTGTTCGAGTACATGGTGTCGAGTATGTAGTCGACCGTCTCCTGAGTTTTCCAGGGCTCCGATGTCCAGTTGTAGAGGTAGGGGATATGGTGGGAGGGTTCATTGCCGAAGGCCACCTGACCCATCATCCCGGTCATGTCAGCGGTCTCCGACCCCTGACTCTCGGCGGCAAAGGTGGCGTCCAGATTCTGCTTGAAGGCCTCTTCTCCGCCCATCGCGGTTTTCAGACCCTTGATGTCATGGGGCACAAACCAGGTCCACTGCCAGGCGTTGCCCTCGGTATAGTTGCCAGTCTCATGTTCGGTGCCATAGGGATCAAACGGTGTCATGAAGGAGCCATCGATCATCACCGGACGCATGAAACCGGTCACCCCGTACTGGGTATATTCGGCCGTATTGTGATCGAAGTAGCGCTGGTAGCCGTTCGAACGGGCCAGATAGCGCGATTCAGCCGCCGGGTTGCCGGCCGCCTTGGCGATCCGGGCGATGGCCCAGTCGTAGAAGGCGTTCTCCAGACCGTAAGAGACCGATTCGAGGGTGTAGTCAGGGAAGACAGGCTGACCATCGATCCGCTGTACCGCCGGGGCAAAGCCGTTCTTTTCGATGTAGTCGATGTGGTTGGTCAGGGTCTTGTCCAGCACCGCCTTGTCCCACTCGGTCGCCAGCATGGGGTAGTTGGTATAGGTGGAGGAGTCGATGGCGGCTGTGAGCGCCAGATTTTTCTCCTGCGCAGTGAAGGCATCGGGGTATTTGGTGATGGCGTCGGCAATCACCACCACCGCCGGATAGCCCACCATGGTGCCTGTCTCATCCCCCAGATGCTCCCACTTGGGCAGCAGGCCGCTCTCCAGATACTTCTGGAGCAGGTTCTTGGCATATTGCACGGCGCGGGTTGGTTCGGTGATGGTTTTGAGCGGGTGCAGCGCTCGCTGGGTATCCCACAGTGAGTAGACCGAGAAGTTGGGCTGATCTTCGCTTGCCTGGCCATAGTGGATGGAGTAGCTGCCTTCCCCCTTGGCCTGCGCCCCTTTGCCCATGCCGCGGTAGTTGCCATCCACATCCTGATGGACGATGGGGGCGATCTTGGTGTGGTAGAGGGCGGTGTAGAAGATCTCGCTTTGCTCCTTGCTGCCCCCCTCGATGGTGAAATTGAGGGCGTTGGCCCACTTCTCGCGGGCGTTGGCGCGGGCCTCGTCAAACGAAATATCCCCTTCGGCCTGGTAGTTGTTCCGTGCGCCGGTGGCATCGACCGCCGAGAGGGCGACTTTGGCGTTCAGTTGGGTGGAACCGCCCTCTTCAAATTCGACGTAAGCGGTGACATCCGCTTTGGATTTGGCCTTGTGCTCGGCGCTCAAGCCCTCTACCGGCACACCACCAGCGAGGAGGTAGACCCCTTTGATCTTCTTGTCGAAGGTCGCATGGAAGAAGATCTTCTGGTTTTTCGCCCAGCCGGAGAAGTGGGTGGCATCCCGCTCGCCGGTGATGGTGTAGCCATCTTCGCTGACGGTGAGTTTGTTGCGCAGCGAACTCGAGCCCCAGTCGCTGTTGAGGATCGAGTTCAAATCGATCTTCAGCCGTTGGGGTTGCCCCTGCGGATAGGTGTAGCGGTGAAAGCCCACCCGCTCGGAGGCGGTCAGCTCGGCCTTGATGCCATTCTCGGCGATGCGCACCGCATAGTAGCCAGGCTCGGCCTGCTCGGATTTTTTGTCCATTTTGACCGAGATGGCTTTGCGGTAATCATCGCTCTGCTCGATGTATTTGGATTTATCTTCGGTAAAGGGCAGGAACAGAATATCCCCCAGTCCCCCCATGCCGGTACCTGAGAGATGGGTGTGGGAAAAACCGAACAGAGTATCTTTGTCGAAGTGATAGCCGGAGGAGGAGTGCCAGCCGATCAACTCGGTATCCGGCGAGAGTTGCACCATGCCCTCCGGTACCACGGGGCCGGGAAAGGTGTGACCGTTAAAGCCAGTGCCAACGAATGGGTTCACATATTGCAACACATTGGTTGGCGTTGGCTTTTGATCATCGTTATTGGCGCTGCTGTTATCTGAATCGCAGCCGGATAACATGGCTACGGTGCTGGTCAGGGCAATGGCCAGAATATTTTTATTGAACATATGGATCGGCTCCATCGGGTAGGGGTGAGCTGTCAGGATCTATTTTTCTTATGCCGGAGCGATGCCTGAGCAATATTAAGGCTCGGTGCTGTCAATCCCGGCTACCGTTATTATTTCCATGCTCCCAGCTTCATCGACAGAGTAAAAAAGTGTCATTCACTAGACTTTTGTGACAAAGCTGTCTGTTTGTGATCTGCGCCTCATCTGATGCAACATCTCATATTTTTTTGAGGTGCTTGGTGAGTCGACAAAAAAGAGGCCCAAAGGAAGCTTTGGGCCTGAACATATATTGATAATGCATGATGATTATTTATTATCTGAGCGGATAGGTTTTTGCGCCGTCATGATAAATTTCAGTTCACCACCTGCCCGAATATCGCTGTGATTGAACGTCAGGTTTTCCCCCAACGGTTTGCCATTGATGGTGACGGATTCCACATAGATATTTTGGGTGCCATTGTTTTCGGCGCTCACGATGAATTTCCCGCCATCAATATCCATCGTCACCTTGTCAAACAGCGGCCGACCTATGGTGTAGACCGGGACTCCCGGCGTGACCTGATAGAAGCCAAGGGCACTCATGATGTACCAGGCGGACATTTGCCCCACATCCTCATTGCCAATCAGCCCTGTGGTGGTCGGGTGGAAGAAGCTGCGCACCGCCTGATCCACATACTCCTGGGTTTTCCACGGCTCCTTGGTCCAGTTATAGAGGTAGGGAACATGGTGATCCGGTTCGTTCCCCATCACGAACTGCCCGATATAGCCGGTCATATCCCCTTGCGAGGTATCAGCGTTGGAGTTGGCGGTGAAGAGGGCATCCAGATTCTTCCGGAATCCCTCCTCGCCCCCCATCACCTCTTTGAGCCCCTCGATATCGTGGGGAACAAACCAGCTCCACTGCCAGGTGTTGCCTTCGGTAAAGTCCTGCCCCCGGTGCTCGGCCCGATAGGGCCAGAAGATGTCATAACGGCTGCTGTCGTTGGTGTCACAGTTTTGTGGTGGTGTAACGGGGTTGCCGTTTTTATCGATGGCGCAGGAGGGATAATTGTTGACCCAGCTGCCATCGTAATTTTTGGGGCGCATAAAGCCGGTCGCGCCATATTTGCCATATTGCGCCGGGTTGTAGTCAAAATAGGCGCGCCAGGTAGTCGCCCGGGCCAGATAGCGGTTCTCCGCGGATTTGTCGCCAGCCAGGCGGGCCAGCTGGGCGATGCACCAGTCATAGTAAGCGTTCTCGACACCGTACGAGACGGATTCGTTGACCAGCTCATCGTACTTGTCCTGCGCCATGCCGCCCTCTTCCGGCTTGTATTTGACGTTGGCCGGAACATAGCCGTGCTGCTCGGCATACTGACCGTGGCGGGTCATCACGGTGAAGCGCTTGTCACCGTTCCAGGGATCCTGATAGGGCACCCAGCTTTTGGTCAGCTCGAGGTCAAAATTGGCGGAGACGTTGGCCGCCTGCAATGCCAGCTTTATCTCTTCCGGCGTGAATGCATCTGGATATTTGACGATGACATCGGCGATGATGGAGACCGCCGGATAGCCGACCATCTCGCCGGTATAGTCGGAGTGCAGCTCCCATTTGGGCATGATGCCGCCGATTTTATATTTGTTGAGCAGATCGTGCACATAGTCGATGGATCGCTCTTTTTCGATGATGGTCTTCAATGGGTGGGCGGCGCGGAAGGTGTCCCACATGGAGTAGACCGAATAGTTGGTAAAGCCCGGCTTGGCCTGATGCACCTTGCCATCCATTCCGCGATATTGACCATCCACATCCTGATAGACGAAGGGGGCGATGTAGGTGCGATAGAGCGAGGTATAAAACATCGTCTTGTCGGCATCGCTGCCCCCCTCCAGGGTGAACTTATTGAGCACTTTCGCCCATGCCTGTTTGCTCTCCTGCACCACCTGATCGAAGCGGTAGCCATGTTCATCGGCGCGCATGTTGGCCATGGCCCCCTCAATGCCGGTGCCCGAGATCGCCATCTTCATGGTGATGGGCCGTTCCCCTTTGGCAAAGTTGAGTTGGGTCACCACATCCCGTACCCGGGGTCTGGTTTCGCCATACCCGATGTAATCGGCCAACCCCACCTCTGTGTCGTTGCTCAATTTGCCATCGACATAGAGGATCTGCTCCACGAAGGGTTCGGAAAACTCTGCATAGAAAAAGACCGTTTGCCATTGCCCCCACTCGTTGCTGGTTCTGGCCCCCGCAATAGCGTTGTCGCTCACCCGCTTGTAGTAAATGTTGCGGGAGTGGTTGCCGTATTGCTCCAGCAACTCGTGCTGCAGATCGAGCTGGACTTTGCGATCTTCACCCGCCGGATAGCTGTAACGGTGGAAGGCGACCCGCTGGGTGGCAGTGAGTTCGGCCTTGATGCCGGTCTCTACCAGATCGGCCTTGTAATAGCCCACCTCTGACTCTTCGCTCGGCTTGTTGATAGTGACCGGGTCGGTGTTGCTGCCGGTGAAGGGCAAGAAGGCGAAATCATTGAGATCTCCCTTGCCAGCACCCGAGATATGGGTGCTGCTGAAGCCGGAAAGTTTCGCCAGATGGTGGTGATAGTCGGAAGGGGATCCCTTGCCATTCCAGTTGGCCGGATTCCAGTTGTCCGGGCCCGGCTGGATCATCCCTTCCGGCATGACAGGGGCCGGATTGACATTGCCCAGCCCATCGGTGCCGATCAGCGGATCGACATATTGCAGCACCTGCAGGGCATTGTCGGGGCGGCCATTGTCAGTAGTCTCATCGTTTGTGTTGCAGCCATAGAGGCCAAGCAGGGCTGTCACCATGATGGCCAGCTTGTGGGGTTTGAACATCGTAGTTCCTCAAATTCCGGAGATGAACAAGCGGCAAGCCGGGTGGCTTGCCGCTTGTAGAGTTACGGGGTCGGTTGCTGGTTGGTCATCACAAAACGCAGCTCACCACCGGGACGGATCTCGCTGTGGGCGAAGGTGTTGTACTGGTTGAGTGGCTTGCCATTGATGCTGACCTCTTTGACATAGAGGTTGTCCGGGCTGTTGTTCTGCGCTACCACGTTGAACTGACCGTCGGGCAGGTTGATGGTGACCTTGTCAAAGATGGGACGGCCGATGGTGTAGGTCGGGTCGCCCGGGGAGATTTGATAGAAGCCCATGGCACTCATGATGTACCAGGCCGACATCTGGCCGACGTCTTCATTGCCGATCAGGCCATCCGGGGTGGTTTTGTAGAACTCCTTATAGACCCGGTCGAGGTACTCCTGCGCTTTCCAGGGCTGGGCGGTGCGATTGTAGAGATAGATGACGTGGTGTGAGGGCTCGTTGCCATGAATGTACTGCCCGATGTAACCGGTCATGTCCTGATGTGCTTCGCCCCCGTTGGGGTCGGCATTGAACAGGTTGTCGAGCTTGTCGTTCAGTCCCTGCTGGCCACCCATGATCTCGGTCAGCTTGTCGAGATCCTGCATGAATGACCACTGCCACTGCCAGGCGTTGCCCTCGGTGTAGTAGAAGGCATCCGACTTGTAGGGATCGAAATCGGCTGGCGCGTATTTCAGGGCGCACGGGTCGCCGTTTTTCAGCTCGGTCGGTACGAAGAAGCCTTTGCCATCGGCATTGCCAGCCTGGGGATCCCAATGTTTGAGCGAGTTGTAGGATCGTGCCTTGAACTCCTGATAGGTGGTCATGTCGCCCGCGGCTTTCGCCATCTCGGCGATGGTCCAGTCGTAGAAAGAGAACTCCAGCGAGTAGGAGACCGAGTTCCAGTTGGGATAACGGACGCACTGCTCTTTCTCGTGATAGCTGAGCTGACCGGCCATCAGCGAGCTCAGGATGTCGTCATGGATCTGCGGGTAATCGGCAGGCCGGTAGTGGGCCGATTTGACCGAGGCTTCCAGTGCCTCTTGCGCATCGATCAGCCCCTTGGTCACCGCATCGGCAAGGATGGCCGCCGAGGGGTAGCCAATCATGGTGCCGGTTTCCGAGCCGTGGCCTTCCCATTTGGGCAGCAGGCCGAACTCCACGTTGGATTTGCGGATCAGATCCTTGGCGTAGAGAGTCGCCTGCGGCGGGTCCATGATGGTCCACATGGGGTGAACGGCGCGGAAGGTATCCCAGGTCGAGTAGATGGAGTAGTTGGGGGTATCACCTGGTTGCAGGGTGCGCAGGGTGCCCTGCATATCAAGATACTTGCCATCCACATCGTAGAGCTCGATAGGGGCGATCATCATGTGGTAGAGGGCGGTGTAGAAATTGGTCTTCTCGGTTTCCGTCCCCCCTTCGGTTTTGAGTGTTGCCAGCTTTTCGGCCCACGCGTATTCGGCGTCTGACTTCACCTTGGCAAAATCAAAGGTGGGGGCTTCCGCTTCCAGATTCTTCTGTGCTCCTTGCCAGCTCATCGCCGAGATACCGACCCGGATCTCGAGCGGTTGGTCACCCTGGCCAAAATTGAGGTAGGCGGTCAGGTCATCCCCTTGATAGACGCTGTTGGGGCGCATCTCCCGGGTCGGCATCTTGTCCTGCTCGCCCAGCATGGCCCTGGCCACAGGTTGGTTGAATTTGGCGTAGAAGAAGATGTTCTGGCCCTGATGGTTCTGTCCCTGGAACCAGCCAGTGGAGGTTTTGCGGCCACGCAGGGTGTACTCATCCACCACTTCGATTTTGTTTTTCAGCGATTGACCGTTGTTGTTGAGCAGAGTGTGGCCCAGATCGAATTTCACATTGCGATCCGCTCCTTTGGCGAAGGTGTAACGGTGCAAACCGACCCGCTTGGTGGTGGTCAGTTCAACCTCAATCTCCCCCTTGTTCAGTCTGGTTTGGTAATAACCGGCGCTGGCGTGCTCATTGGTTTTGTCAAAGGCGTTTATTTGGGCGTCTGCCATCTCGGCGTAGGGCAGTACCAGAATGTCGCCCAGATCTGTGGCGCCGGTGCCGGAGAGATGGGTATGAGAGAAGCCGTAGAGCGGAACATCGGTTGCGACGATCTCGCCCGTGAGGTAATTGGAAGAGTCCCAGTAGCCGGAGGCTGAGTGCCAGGGGTTTAGTCCGCTCTCGTGATCGGTGTTGGAGCCAATAAAGGTATCCGGCGAGAGCTGCACCATGCCGGCAGGGCGGGTGGCACCGGGGAAAGTGTGGCCGGATGCGGCGGTGCCTATCATGGGGTCAACGTATTTCAGTACCGACAGATCGACAACCGGAGTTACCGGTTTCTCGATAGCGGTAGACTCGCTCTCACTGTTGCAACCGGCGATGCCACCGGTCAGTGCGGCAATCACCGCAAGAGAAAGAAGATTGCACTTGAACATGGTCATTCCATTTTTGAGTGGTGATGGGGGAGGAAGTCCTCCCCCGAACAGGTGATTAACGGGAACCGGCAGGCAGGTCGCCTTCGTGCAGGAAGGTGCCGATACCTTGCGCGGGCGGCAGATCTTCCGGCTGGCTGCCCCAATTCTGGTTGGGGCTATCGCCCATCACGAATTCAAGC
The DNA here is from genome assembly GCF_040907785.1 of Aeromonas sp. s8. Classification (NCBI taxonomy): domain Bacteria; kingdom Pseudomonadati; phylum Pseudomonadota; class Gammaproteobacteria; order Aeromonadales; family Aeromonadaceae; genus Aeromonas; species Aeromonas sp. s8. The sequence continues at coordinate 166,489 of NZ_JBFOCL010000015.1, read as the reverse complement.
TTGCCGCCACTGAGGATTTCCTCATGGGTGAGGTAGCTGCGATTGAACTCGCTGCCATTGAGGCGAGCGGACTGGATGTAGATGTTGTCGCGGCTGACATTCTGGGCCGTGACGGTGAACTGCTTGCCCGCACCCACATCGAGCGAGGCGGTTTCGAACATGGGGGTGCCAATCTCGTAGATGCCGGAGGAGGCATTGACCGGGAAGAAGCCCAGCGCCCGGAACACGAACCAGGCAGAGAGGGTGCCAAAGTCATCGTTGCCACAGATGCCGTCAGGGGTGTTCTTGTAGCAGACGTTGGTGGCTGCCACGATGGCGGCCTGTCCCTTCCAGGGCTGTCCTACGTAGTTGTAGAGGTAGGGCACATGGATATCGGGCTCGTTGCCCTGCACATGCTGTCCCACGTTGCCGGTGTTGAATACCGGGAACTGGTTGTCGCCAGCGTTACGATCCGGATAGGTGCTCCAATACTCGTCCAGCCGTTTGGCAAACAGTTCGCCCCGTTTGGCCTGAGGATTCTGGGTCTGGTCGAACCGGGTCATCAGATCGACCAGGCCATGAATGTCATGTTGAACGCTGAAGGCGTATTGCCAACCGTTGGACTCGGCGAATGACCAGTTGAACATGTCGGGGCGCCAATCCTTGCCCACTGCCCGGCCGGTTTTCGGGTCTACCCAACCGGCATCAATGAAGTTGCCAGCGTAGTCGCGGGCCTTGAACCACCCCTTGTACTGCTTGCCGCCAAAGTCAAACTGCGCCTGCCAGTTCTTGGATCGATCGGCAAACTCCTGATAGCGGGGGTCACTTTCGCCAAATACTGCCTTGATCGATTGGGCGATCGCCCAGTCATTCATGGAGTACTCCAGCGAGTAGGATGAGGTCCAGGCATCCTTGAAGGGGGAGTGCGATTCCCAGTCATTGCCCGGCGGAGTGTCATGCAACTGGGCAGGCACATAGCCTTGCTGCTCGTACTCCTTGATCCAGGCAACCCCCTGGCTGGTGGCTGCGTGGGCGTCGGTGATCATGGCGGTCACCAGTCGTTCCTTGATCTCCTGACGTTCCGCATCACTGAAGCCCAGCGCGATCATCCGTCTGTCCAGCGAGCCTTTGGAGAGCACGTCGTGGATCACCGGCGTGGAGTGCATCCCCATCATCATGCCGGTCTCGTTACCCTTGAAGGTCCACTCCGGCAATCTGCCCTTGTGCAGGTTGCCCAGATCGTCCATCCACTCCTCCTCGGCGTAGGAGAGCATGGAGAGCGCCACATCGGCGAGGCGATCCGGCTCCAGCAGTGACGAGAGGGGTTGTACTGCGCGGTAGGTGTCCCACAGGGAGAAGGTGTCGTAACGGGTAAAGTCCGCTTTGCCATCCCGGTTGGCATCGGCGGTGCGAACCGACTCCTTGAGGGTATCGATCTGCTCGCCCCACGGTGTGTTGCCATCCGGATAGGCGTTGCGCCCCTGATGCACCTGGCGGTAGCGTCCGTCCAGATCAGAGTGAATGGTCTGGCCCAGATAGGTGTGGTAGAGCGCGGTATAGAAGGTCTGTTTGTACTCATCATCCCCACTGACCCGGATCTTGCCCAGCTCCTTTTCCCATTTTTGGGTCGCAGCCTGACGGACATCGTCAAACGACATATTGGCCACTTCGGTCATGTTGAGTGAGGCGCCAGCGTTGCCATTCCGGCCGATCTCGACGTTGGAGAGGGCTACCTTGGCCTCGATGACCAAGCCCGCCGCCGCGGTATCAAATTCCACATAGGCACGCGCGTACTGATATTTGCCACGGGTCTCGTTGCCGATCTCGGTGGTGCCTTCCGGCAGGTCCAGATAGCGGTTTTGGTCTTTGTCAAAGTAGGCGAAGCGGATGTTTTTGATGGGCTGGTCGAACTCCATCACGAAGAACTCTTTCTGGCTGGGGGCCCAGCCGTCAGAGAAGCGATGACCCTCGATCCGGTTGTGGGTTTTGTCCCATTTCAGATAGGAGTCGGAGGTGTAGTCCCAGTTGACCTTGAAGCCGAGGTTGACCACGATTTCCGATTTTTTATCTTGCGGGAAGGTGTAGCGATGAACACCCACTCGATCCGAGGCGGTCAGCTCGGCCTTGATCCCGTAATCCTTCAGATTGACCTTGTAGTAGCCCGCCGTTGCCTCTTCATCCTTGTGGCTGTAGCGGGAGGCCTCCAGATTCAGTGAGGCCGACCCCTCGTTCAGCATGAAATTGGAGCGTGAGTTGATCGGCATCACCAGAATATCGTTGAGATCTCCAGCTCCGGCCCCCGAGAGGTGAGTGTGGGAAAACCCGGCGAGGCGGTTGTCGTGGTAGTAATAGCCGGAGATATATTCCCAGCCATTGGCCCCATTATTGGGCGACAGTTGCACCATGCCATGCGGGGTAGTGGCACCAGGATAGGTGTTGCCCAAATTACCTGTGCCGATGAACGGATTGACGTAACGGGAGACGTTAGTCTCTTTATTGTTATCGACAGCGGTATCCGAGTCATTTTGACAACCGGATATACCAACCAGGCCAGCCAGTACGGCACACGCGAGCAGGGAACGTTTCAGTTTCATATTTGTCGCCACAGGTTAATGAAAGTAGGGTATCGAACGTATCAAAACAGGTAATGCAGAACGCCGGGCCAGCCAATAAATATCTGCCGAATGAGAGAGCCATCTGCATCTATTGCCCCGACTGTCACTGGATATAGAGGGTGACGGGGGGGAATATCCGCCAGATAAAATTGATAGTGAAAACGATCTGGCCATACAGGCGGAAAAATAAATGCGCAGGAAAATAATAGGCACCCATAGCCTGATTTAAAAAATCGCCCCTTACACTTATGAAATAATTGGCTGAGCAGTGTTACATCTGGAATATATAAATGCTCTTAAATGTTTTTCCTGCTGCCTGTAAATTAACGGTTTCTATTATTTCGTTGATTAATATCCTGGGACAGAGGAAAAAAATGGCATTAACTGGATTTTTATGACGTGTGGGGAAGGGTGTGAGCTGGCTCGCATAACCGCAGGGTGGCGTGACCAGGGAGGCTAAATGATATTAATCATTATAAGTCAGCGTGTTATTCTTCGACATTGAGTTAAATGGCCGATTTTGTGAGTCGTACTGGGCTCCACATGATCAGATGCGCTGAAAAAAAGAGCCCTGCTGGGCCCTTTGAACAGAGGGTGATGAGCCGATGGCCCACCAGGATCAGCGGTTGCTGGCGCGGGCAAAACGCCCTTCAGCCGTCACGCGATAATCGCCGGTGCTGGCGGGTACAAATGCAGATTGCCCTATGGTCAGTGTCAGACGCTCGCCATCCTGGCCAATGAGGGTGATGGGCCCATCGATGGCGAACAGGATCTCGGCATTGCCGGTGGTGAGAGCATGTTCCCCTGCGCCATATACGCTGAAGGTGAAGTCCGGTACCGGCACGTCGAAGTGCTGTACTGTGCCTTCCATGCGAGGGTTGAGCAGGATCTGGTCGTCCGGTTTGGCGACACAGCGGGTGCAGGCCAGCAGCTCCGGCACATCCATGTATTTGGGGGTCAGACCGGCACGCAGCACGTTGTCCGAGTTGGCCATGATCTCGAGGCCAGTGCCGTGGATGTAGGCGTGGGGGGTCTGGGCATCGAGGAACATCGCCTGACCCGGCTCAAGTGTCACCACGTTGAGCAGCAACGGCGAGAAGAGCCCCACATCCCCCGGGTACTGGTTGGCCAGCTTGCTGATGGTGGCGAAAGTCTCTTCATCCTGATGGGCGGCGGCATAGGCCAGCAGGCCAGCCAGCGCCTCGTCCTTGCGATCACCGCTGAGGATCAGCAGCTGGTGGAAGAAGTGCTGCAGGCCAGCTTCATCCTGTGACTGGCGAAGCGCCGCGGTCAGGTCGACCAGTGCGGGCAGCGCCATGCGATCGAACAGGGCCAGGATGGCCGGGATGGCGCGAAAGCCGTTCATCGCCTGATAGCGAGTGAGGGCAAAGACTAGCTCCGGCTTGTGGTTCGGATCCTTGTAGTTGCGGTTGCTCGCCTTGATATCGATGCCTGCGGCCTCTTCTTTGGCAAAACCGGCTTCGGCCTGTGCCTTGCTCGGGTGTACCTGAATGGAGAGGGCTTGCTCGGCGCAGAGCACCTTGAACAGGAAGGGGAGTGAGCCGAAACGAGCCTGGGTAGCTTCGCCCAACATGGCGACGGGGTTGGCGTCAATCAGGCTGGAAAGCTTCACGGTCTCGCCTGCCAGGGTTACTTCGGAGCAGCCATTGGGGTGAGCGCCCATCCACAGTTCAGCTTGTGGTTTGCCTTCGGGATTTTTGATGCCAAACAGCGTGGTCAGGGAGTCACGACTGCCCCAGACATAATCCTGGATCGGGTTGCACATTAGAAAAAACGGCGGGTAGCTCATGGATGGCTCCTTGTATCAGAACGATTTTTTGGGAATTTCAGTCTGGCGCGGACTATAGCATGGCAGGGGCAGCGCACCGCAATCGGTTGCTCTCTGCATCTTGATCAGGATCATTCATGAGTATCATCTTTACCCAGCTGTTGGACGGCTTTCTAAGTGAGGGGGGAGGCTTTGAGAAGGTGTTGTTTGCCTCTGACAAAGGGGTGCCTCCCTGCTTCAGTTATCAGGTCAATTTTCCGCGTCTCGAGCTGGTATTCAGTGGCCACTATCTCAACCAGGTCTGGTCCCCGGAAGGGGATGTGCAGTCGGTACAGATGGGGCCACGGGAGGCGATGTACATTCCCCCCAACGGCTGGAACAAGCCGGATTGGGACAATGACTGTTCCGTGCTCAGCCTGTTGTTCGGCAAGCGTCAGATAGGGTTCAGTCTGGTGAGCAAGCACAAGGGAGACACCGGCTTCTTCGATGTGCAGAAGCACAGTATTCAGGCCGGTGCCGGACGGGCGCTCGATCATATACTGCTCTCCCTCAACACCCTTGCGCAGGAGCCGATAAGGGCACCGATGGACAATCACCTGCTGCAGGCGCTGCTCAGTTACTCACGGCAGTTGCTGGTGGAGTCGGAGAGCGGTCGTCCTCGTGGCTCCGATCTTTTTCACGGCATCTGCATCTACATTCAGGAAAATTTCCACCGCCCCATCAGTCGCGAATGCATCGCCGCCCGCTTCAATCTCTCCCCCAGCCATCTCTCACGCCTGTTCCGCCAGCAGGGGCACATGCGGCTGGCGGACTACATCAGCTGGGTGCGGCTGGAGCGGGCCAAGTTCATGCTGAAAAAGTATCGCTTCCGTCTCGAAGAGGTCGCCAATCGCTGCGGGTTTACCGACGTGAACTACTTCTGCCGGGTGTTCAAACAGAAGACCGGTTTGACCCCTTCCCAGTATCGTTCCCTGAGTCAGCCGCAGGCGGCGGCCAGCGAGCTGGAGGGATAACGGGGCGGGGTCGGAGAGGCGTGGTGACGGCGCACTGGCGGGTGGCTACCTCTTTGGTCTGACATGCTTTCTTGTCGTTTTATTATGAAAATGAATGGGCTAAGATGGCCGCGCGCAACAAACAAGTTGATAACAAACGGAAGTTAGGAGATGCCGATGGAAAGCAAAGTAGTAATCCCGACCCAGGGTCAGAAAATCACAGTCGATGCCAACGGCAAGCTGCAGGTTCCCAACCATCCGATCATTCCGTTTATCGAAGGGGATGGCATCGGTGTTGATGTAACCCCGGCCATGTTGAATGTGGTGAATGCTGCGGTCGAGAAAGCCTACAAGGGCGAGCGCAAGATCGCCTGGATGGAGGTCTATACCGGCGAGAAATCGACTCATGTTTATGGTGAAGGTGCCTGGCTGCCGGCCGAAACCCTGGATTTCATTCGCGAGTACTGCGTGGCCATCAAGGGCCCGCTGACCACGCCGGTCGGTGGCGGTATTCGCTCCCTCAACGTGGCCCTGCGTCAGGAGCTGGATCTCTACATCTGCCTGCGTCCGGTGCGTTACTACGAAGGGACCCCGAGCCCGGTCAAGCGTCCGGATCTGACTGACATGGTGATCTTCCGCGAAAACGCCGAAGACATCTACGCCGGTATCGAGTGGAAGGCCGACAGCGCCGAAGCGAACAAGGTGATCGCCTTCCTGCAAAACGAGATGGGCGTGAAGAAGATCCGCTTCCCCGAGTCCTGCGGCATCGGTATCAAGCCGATGTCCAAGGCCGGTACCGAGCGTCTGGTTCGTGCCGCCATCGAGTATGCAATCGACAACGATCGCGACTCCGTGACTCTGGTGCACAAGGGCAACATCATGAAGTTCACCGAAGGTGCCTTCAAGGATTGGGGCTATGCTCTGGCCCAGAATGAGTACGGTGCCCGGCTGATTGACGGCGGCCCCTGGTGCTCCTTCAAGAACCCGAAAACCGGCAAGACCATCGTCATCAAGGATGTCATCGCCGATGCCTTCTTGCAGCAGATCCTGCTGCGTCCGGCCGAGTATGACGTCATCGCCTGTATGAACCTCAACGGCGACTACATCTCCGACGCGCTGGCCGCTCAGGTAGGTGGTATCGGCATCGCACCGGGTGCCAACATCGGTGACGGCGTGGCCCTGTTCGAAGCGACCCACGGTACTGCGCCGAAGTATGCCGGTCAGGACAAGGTCAACCCGGGCTCCCTGATCCTCTCCGCCGAGATGATGCTGCGCCACATGGGCTGGGTCGAAGCGGCCGATCTCATCATCAAGGGGATGGAAGCGGCGATCCGCAACAAGACCGTCACCTATGACTTCGAGCGTCTGATGGAAGGGGCCACCCTGCGCTCCTGCTCCCAGTTTGCTCAGGACATGATCGACCAGATGTAATCTGCTGTTTGCCAGAAACGCAAAACCGGCGCCATGTGCGCCGGTTTTTTTATCGCGAAAGAGTGCAGGTGCTTATTGCGCCTGCTCTACGTGTTGCTGATAGCGTTGCTGCCATTTGCTGGTTTCTGCTTCATCACCCTGGGCCTTCCAGAAGGCGCAGATGGTGTTGGCAAGTTCCGAAGCCATCGCGTGATCTCCGTCACGTCGACTCATCAGATAATCTCCCAGCCAGCTTTGATATTGTTTCATTACCCGATCTCCTTATCTCATGTGCCCTTGAGGGTGCCCACCTTGACGGGAGCCTGTCGGCTCATCCTGGGGGGAACATCATCAGGCATGATGGTGCAAAGTCACGACCCGGGCAGAGAGCCCGATGGGCAATCTGGCGGCGAACGTGACGCGAGATGTCAAAAAATGAGCGTCATTTTAGCACAAACTGACCAACTTGGGGAAATTGTCGCCATGGATTGCGGCAGAACAGCCCCATCCCCTTGTTCCCAAAACAGAAAACCCGCCGTGATGGCGGGTTGATTTGCAGATAAATGTGGCGAAAAAGCCTAGATCTTGGCGCTGGCCAGGTACTTTGCCATCTCTTCGGCGGGCACCATGCCACCGCCGGTGGCCCACACCAGATGGGTGGCCTGTGCCATGGTTGCGGCATCGAAACCGCGCCCGGTGAGCCACTCGGGATTGGTAGCCACCCGCCACGGGCCAGCCATACCCGCCAGAGCAGAAGGCTCGAGTGTGATCTGCTCATCGCGCGCCAGCAGTCCCAGCAGGTCATACATCTCCTGATCGCTCAGGGTGTAGAAGCCATCAAGCAGCCGTTCCATGGCGCGGCCGACGAAGCCGGAGGCGCGACCTACCGCGAGGCCGTCGGCTGCGGTGAGGTTGTCGATGCCCAGATCCTGCACCGCAATGGCATCGTGCAATCCGGTGTGGACCCCCAGCAACATGCAGGGGGAGTGAGTGGGCTCGGCGAAGAAGCAGTGGACGTTGTCTCCGAACGCCAGCTTGAGACCAAAGGCCACGCCGCCCGGGCCGCCACCCACGCCGCAAGGGAGGTAGACAAACAGCGGGTGGTCGGCATCCACCTTGATACCCATCTGGTCGAACTGCTTTTTCACCCGCTCGCCCGCCACCGAGTAGCCGAGGAACAGGGTGCGGGAGTTCTCGTCGTCTATAAAGAAGCAGTTGGGATCGCGCTCGGCCTCTTTGCGCCCCTGCTCCACCGCCACCCCGTAATCTTCGGCATATTCGACCACGATGACGCCGTGTTCACGCAGCTTGCGCTTCTTCCACTCCCGCGCATCGGCTGACATGTGGACGGTGACGGTAAAGCCGAGCTTGGCGCTCATGATGCCGATGGACATGCCAAGGTTACCGGTGGAGCCCACTGCGATGCTGTACTGGCTGAAGAACTGGCGAAACTCGTCGCTGAACAGTTTGCGGTAGTCATCCTCTTCCCGCAGTAGACCAGCCTTGATCGCCAACTGTTCGGCGTGAGTCAGCACCTCGTAGATACCGCCTCGCGCCTTGATGGAGCCGGAGATGGGCAGGTGACTGTCTTTTTTCAGCAGCAGTCGACCGGTGACCTCAACCCCGTAGCGCCGGTTGAGCGTAGCCTGCATCGCCGGAATAGCGGCGATCTCGGACTCCAGAATGCCGTTGCTGGCACGGGTCTCGGGGAAGGCTTCGCACATGTAGGGGGCGAAGCGGGCCAGCCGTGCGGAAGCGTCCGCCACATTGTGGTTATCGAGCCCCACATAGGGCAGACCGGCAGCCAGAGTGGTGGTGTTTGGGTTGAACCAGGTGACTGGCTCAAGCGCGATCAGGGATTGCACCAGTGGAAATTGCGCTGTGAGCTGTTGTACGTCGATGTTTTTCATAGTGTTCTCGGTCTTGTTACACGATATAGGAGAGCAGGAAGGTACCGGCCAGCGCCATCAGGGAGGCGACCAAGGTGGCGGTGGTGTAGTACTTGAGCGTTTCGTTCAGGGTAGCGCCGCAATACTGCTTGACCAGCCAGAACAGAGAGTCAGTCACCATGGTGCAGCCAATAGCACCGGAGCCGATGGCCAGGGTCATGATCTCCGGGCTGATATCCGGGTAGTGCGCCATGATGGGGGCGACGATGGCAGTGGCGCCCATCATGGCGACGGTGGTGGAGCCCACGGCGGCGTGCAGCACGATGGCCACCAGCCAGGCGAGCAGAATCGGGTGCATATCCAACTGGGAGAGGACAGTGGCCAGAGAGTCGCCCAGCCCGCTGGCCTTGAGCACGCCGTTGAAGGCGCCGCCCGCTCCGATGATGAGCAGAATGTTGGCTATGGAGGAGAAGCACTCCTCGGTCTTGTTGAGCAGTCCATCCATCTTCATCTGCTGGCGGATCCCCAGCACGTAGTAGGCGGTGAAGGCGGCGATAAACATGGCGGTGATGGGGTTGCCGATAAACTCCAGCACGGTGTAGAGGTGGCTGGCGTGCTCCATATTGAGCTCGGCGACCGTCTTGGCCAGCATCAGCAGGATAGGCAGCAACACGGTGAAGAGCGAGGCGCTTAAGGTCGGGAGAGTTGCTTCATCGCGCGCCTTGATGTCGGCAAAGGCAGCGGGCACCACCTTGAACGGGAGCCGGTTACCCAGCAGCTTGAGGAACAGCGGGCCGCCCACCAGCGAGACAAACAGCCCGACCGCGAGGCCATAGACGATGACCGAGCCGACGTCAGCCCCCAGCTGATTGGTGACGTAGAGGGCTGCCGGGTGGGGCGGCACTATGCAGTGCACGGCCATCAGGGCGGTGCAGAGCGGAATGGCCAGGGTCAGCAGCGAGGTTCTGGTCTTGCGGGCGATGGAGAAGGCGAGCGGAATGAGCAGCACCACGCCGACCTCGACAAACAGGGTGATGCCGCACACCAGACCCACCAGCACCATGATGACCTGAGGCGAGAGCCAGCGGCATCTCTGCAGGGCGAGGCCGATGCGCTCAGCCGCCCCAGACACCTCCATCATCTTGCCGAGTATGGTGCCAAGACCGATGACTGCGGCGAGAAAACCGAGGGTGCCACCAATGCCCGCCTCCATGGCATTGACCATGTTGACTGGGTTCATCCCCATCAGGGTGCCGACATAGAAGCTTGCCAGCAGCAGGGCAAGAAAGGGGTGGATCTTGCCCTTCACTATGGTAACCACGATAAGAACGATGCTACTTAGCAAGGTAGCGATGACCCATACCTCTGAACTCATACTGCGCCTCGACATCTGTTGTGTGTGATTGTTTATGCGCTTATTGAATGAAAATGAGGCGGGGCTGACAAATGATGAAATCGACCACTTGGATGAGATGAGGTGATGCAAAGGCGCTGCATTGGTCACAATTTATCGAAATAACACTCTTTGGGTCTTTTGGTTTCATCTTGAAGGAGGCCTGTGGGTGTATCATCGGCGGCCATTGCGAAGAGGGGGGATGAATGTATAACGGGGATAATTACATATCGCGCAACAAGCTGCTGAGTGGCTACCAGCTGGCCAAGCTGCACACCTTCGAGGCGGCCGCCCGCCACGGATCCTTTGCCATGGCGGCCGATGAATTGTCGCTGAGCCCCAGTGCCGTGAGTCACCGGATCAGCGCGCTGGAAGAGGAGCTGGGGTTCAAGCTTTTTGAGCGTTTTCACCGCAAGGTGGTACTGACGGCGGATGGGCAGCGGGTGTTCTGGGCGCTCAAATCCTCGCTGGAGTTCATCAATCAGGAGATCCTGGAGATCAAGAATCAGGAGCTCTCCGGTACCCTGACCATCTATTCGCGTCCCTCCATCGCCCAGTGCTGGCTGGTGCCCAGGTTGGCTGATTTCTCCCGCCTGCATCCGCAGATCGAGCTCAATATCATCACCGGCAACGAGAACATCAACCTGCATGGTTATGGCATCGATTTGACCCTCTATTTCGATGAGAAGAGCCCGGAGCGGCTTGCCATCCACCCGCTGATGGATGAGTTCATGCTGCCGGTCTGCAGCCCGGAATATGCCGAGCAGCACGGGCTTGTCGGCAATCCCGCCAACTTGTCCTTGTGCCGGCTGCTCCATGATCGGCAGGCATGGGGATTTGACTCGGATACCGATGAATGGAGCTGCTGGGCTCGCCACGCCGGGGTCAGCCTCGAGGCATGTCAGCTGAGCATGGGTTTTGATCGTTCGGATCTCGCCATCATCGCCGCCATGAATCACGCCGGGATCGCCATGGGGCGCAAGAATCTGGTGAGCAAGCGACTGGCACGCAACGAGCTGGTGGCCCCTTTTGCCGGGCTGGAGGTCAAGTGCGAGCAGCGTTATTACATGGCGACCCTGCCCAACCGCGAGTGCCCCAAGATCCAGGCCTTTATCGACTGGGCACAGGGGATGGCGGCCGAGATGGAATGAACCGAGGCCGGTGCGCAAGAGCAAAATGAAGATGGTAAAGCGCGAGTGAATGAAGGTAGCGGTGTAACGTAGCGGGAAAATTGGGGGAGAGGGGTTGGCTGATGGTGGTTGGTCGCGAGTGGCCTTGCTGCCAACACCAGGTGGCTGGCAGCAAGGCAACGGTCGGGATCAGGTGGTCTTTTCCAGATGGTTCTGGTAAATCTGCTGCCACTTGTCCAGTTCGTTTTCATCACCCTGCTGCTGCCAGAACTCGCAGATGGAACTCGCCATCTCGCATGCCATGGCGTGGTCACCGTCACGGCGACTCATCAGGTATTGCCCCAGCCAGCTTTGATACTGTTTCATTGCACGATCTCCTTATCTATTTAACCCTTGATACTGCAGCTGTGGGCCACCCGTCCGGCAGTGTTGCGCCACACTCCACTTTCGCCGCGCGCTGCTTGTTATTGCCTCGCTTGTTGTCAATCAGGACAGAGAGAGTATGAGAAAAAGGCGAAAGTGTTAAAAATTGGCCACCACCTTATCACAAAATGGTGTGATATGCAGGCTTTGGGGCCAATTGAGTTATAAGCGTGGGTTGTCTGTCCCGACATAGCGACAGGGATTGACGGAGAGTATCGGCACGCAACTTGTGCCGCAAGCAGGCGTTTGAGCGGTTACTGGGTCACCCGACGTGCCTGCCAGTAGCGACTGTTCCAGTAGACGTTGTCGAGGCGGGAGCGGATCACTCCCTTGCTGGTGGAGGCGTGAATAAACTCGCCGGCACCTGTGTAGACCCCCACATGGTACTGTTGCCAGCCGGTTTTGAAGAAGACCAGATCCCCGTGTTGCAGCCGGTAGCGATCCACCGGTTTGCCAATGCTGGCCTGAGATTCGGTGGTTCTTGGCAGGTTGAAGCCCAGCACCTGACTGTAGGCGAGCTGGGTGAAGGCGGAGCAGTCTAGCCCGGCGCGGCTGGCGCCGCCCATGCGGTAGGGAACACCGCGCCACTGTTGGTAGAAGCCATCAAAGGCACTGCTCTGCCGGGGGGCCGGAGGCGGCTCCGGCGTGCTGGAGCAGGCGGCCAGCAGCAGAGTCAGCAGGGATAGCAGCAGCTTGCGATACATCGGGCTCTCTCCACGGACGGGTCTACCAAACGAGACATTTATCGAGCGCCATATCCTGCCAAATCGTTCTGGCAGCAGGAGGGCACGCGACAACTTTTCCATCATAAACAGGGATCTGGCTCCAGACCTAGTCTCCGAGAGGAAAAATGTGGTGGGGAACTGAAAAACGCCAGCCCGAGGGCTGGCGTTTGTTGTCACTCGTTGTGGCTGATCAGCGGTTTAAGCAGCTCGGCCAGCTTGTAGAAGGTCTGCACCCGGGTGGTGCTGGGGCGCCAGACCAGCCCGATCTCGCGATAGGAGGTCTCTCCCGGCAGCGGGATGGCCACCAGATCGGAGTTGGCAAGAATGCCGGCATCGATGGCCATCTGCGGCAGGAAGGTGGTGCCAAGACCCGCTTCCACCATCTGCACCAGGGTGTGCAGGCTGGTGGCGGCAAACGGGTTGATCTTGCTCTTGTCCCGCAGGCGGCAGGCGCTCACTGCGTGCTCGGTGAGGCAGTGCTCCCGCTCCAGCAGGAAGATGCTCTGGTTGGGCAGCTCCTTATAGTCGAACGGGGTATGCAGACCGGCCGCCATGCTGGCGGGCATCACCATGTGGAAAGGATCCTGACCGACGGTCTTGCAGTGAAATCCACCTATCTCGATGGGCAGGGCGAGGATCAGCAAGTCGAGCTGACCCTGTTCCAGCTGCTTGAGCAGATTGCTGGTGGTGTCTTCACGCAGCAACAATTCGAGGTCAGGATAGGTTTTGCTGCACTCTTTCAGCAGCTTGCTCAGCAGGAAGGGGGCGATGGTGGGAATGCAGCCCAGACGCACTGTTCCCTGCATCACACCACCCTGATGTTGCCCGAGCTCCATCAGATCCCGCGCATCGGAGAGCAAATTGCGAGCGCGCTCGACGATTTCCATGCCGACCGGGGTCATAATGAAGCTCTTGTGATCCCGCTCCACCAGTTGCAGGTTCATCATGTCCTCCAGCGTCTGGATCCCGGTACTCAGGGTCGACTGGCTGACATGACAGGCCTTGGCGGCGCGGTTGAAGTTCTTGTGCTCATCGAGAGCGACCAGATATTGCAGCTGTTTGAGGCTGGGCCAACGTTGCATAGAAAAACTCGATTAATGCTATCTATTTAATTTGATTTAACTAATCTACCACCGGGTCTATAGTTTGTCGCTTGAATTAGATGGACTTGGCTCTAGGTAGCCCAATCCTCACCGGATTGTTCACTTCACATAAAGAGGAATTGAATATGGTATTGGTAGGCCGTCCCGCACCCGATTTTACCGCCGCAGCTGTTCTGGGTAATGGCGAGATCGTTGATTCATTCAACCTGTCATCCCACATCAAAGGCAAAGCTGCCGTTGTCTTCTTTTATCCGCTCGATTTCACCTTCGTCTGCCCGTCCGAGCTGATTGCCTTCGATCACCGCTATGAAGAGTTCCAGAAGCGTGGCGTGGAAGTGATCGGTGTTTCCATCGATTCCCAGTTCTCCCACAACGCATGGCGCAACACCAAAGTGGAAGATGGCGGTATCGGTCAGGTCAAGTACCCGCTGATCGCCGACGTGAAACACGAAATCTGCAAAGCCTATGACGTTGAGCATCCGGAAGCCGGCGTGGCGTTCCGTGGCTCCTTCCTGATCGACAAGAACGGTGTCGTTCGCCATCAGGTTGTCAACGATCTGCCGCTGGGCCGCAACATCGACGAGATGCTGCGCATGGTCGATGCCCTGCAATTCCACGAAGAGCACGGCGAAGTGTGCCCAGCTCAGTGGGAAAAAGGCAAAAAAGGTATGCAAGCCTCTCCGGACGGCGTTGCCAAGTACCTGTCCGAGAATGCTGACTCCCTGTAATCGGGCTGCACTCTCCTTGAAGAACCGGCGTCTTGGCGCCGGTTTTTTTATACCTGAGATTTATCCATCCCCTGACATTGCGGTCACACTCTTCTCGCTCCATCGCTATTCCAAGCTGCCGTTCGCTGGCGTACTCGTTGTTTCGAAATGAGATGCTGATCCGAATGGCTGGGTGGGGGGATATGCCGACAGACAATCGCCATAAAAAAAGCGCGCCATAGGCGCGCTTAGTTCACAAGCGGAGGTGTTATTCCTCAAAGATCCCGAAGTGATCCTTGGCGAAATTGACCCGCTGTTCCACGTTCATCTTCACCTGTCCCAGTTTTTCGATGGTCTTGAGGTTGGGCACCAGGCCGCGACCGTTGGCGATCTGGATGGCAAGACCCGGACGGGCGTTGAGCTCCAGCAGCATGGGGCCGCGGAACTTGTCCAGCACCATATCGGTACCGATATAACCCAGACCCGACATCTCGTAGCAGGAGGCGGCCAGGGTGAGCAGGGTATCCCAGTGGGGCACCTTGAGCTCATAGAGATCGAGCCCGGTGTCCGGATGGTGGCGCAGCGGATTGCCAAACTGCACCGCCCGCAGGGCACGACCGGTACGCAGGCACAGACCCACCCCCACGGCGCCCTGGTGCAGGTTCGCCTTGCCATCGGAGGCTGCGGTGGAGAGGCGCATCATCGCCATCACCGGGAACCCCTTGAAGATGATCACCCGGGCATCGGGTACCCCTTCAAAAGAGTAGCCGTCGAACACATCATCAAAGTTGATGAGGCCTTCGACCAGTGCCACGTCTGGCTTGCCGCCGAGCGAATAGAGCCCCGCCAGAATGTTGGAGACATGGCGCTCCAGATCCTGACCGTTGGAGGCGCTGCCGTTGGGCTTGTAGAAGAGGCCATCTTCCTGGCGCAGGATCACCAGGATCCCCTTGCCGCCCGAGCCACGGGCCGGCTTGATGCAGAAGCCCGGCCAATCTTTTACCAGCTCGGTGATGCGACCCACATCGTGCTGGGCACGGATGGTACCGATCAGCTCAGGCACGGTGACCCCTGCATCCAGCGCAATTTGCTTGGTCTGCAGCTTGTCATCCACCAGCGGATAGAGGCTGCGCGGATTGTAGCGGCTGATATAGGAGTGGTTGCGCTTGTTCATGCCGAGGATGCCTGATTGGGACAGGCTCCACGGGGTTGTGTATTTTTCCCAGAACCACATCGGTTACTTATCCTTACCCGGGGTGACGCCAGATTTCATTTCGTCCACCAGAGGCTTGAAGCGCTTCAGTTCGCTCAGCTTGTAGCCGGTGTAGTTACCCATCAACAGCACGGTCGCCATCAGCACCAGCTGCAGGCCGAGGAAGTTGAAGGTGAGGTGACGAATAAGCTCGTTATCCATGGCCAGATAGGCGATGACGGCAACCAGCAGAGAGCCACCACCCTGGCGGAACACCTCTTTCGGGCCCTCTTCTTCCCACAGGATGGACATCCGTTCGATGGTCCAGGAGAGGATGATCATCGGGAAGAAGGTGATCTTCATACCATCGGTCAGCCCCAGCTTGAAGGCGAACGCCGAGAAGATACCGATCATCGAGATAACCATGATGATGATGGCCGATATTCGGGCGACCAGCAGCAGGTTAAGCCGAGACAGATAGGAGCGGATGATGAGACCGGTGCCGACGATCAGCAGGAAGCCGATGAGACCGGTGACCAGCGAGGTCTGGATAAAGGCGACCGCGATCAGCACCGGCATAAAGGTACCTGAGGTCTTGATCCCCACCAGAACCCGCAGGAACACCACCATCAGCACGCCGATCGGGATCAGCAGCAAGCCCTTGAACAGGGTCTGCTCTTCCAGCGGCAGGCTGTGGATGGAGAAGTTCATCATCTCTGATTTTTCGAACTTCTGCGCGAGAGCAACGCTCACCGGCTGCTCCTGTTCGATCATCGAGAAGCTGACACGGGAGTTGTGGCCACCGGTCACGTCCAGTAGGGCGCCGGAGTTATATTCCCACAGCAGCAGGTTGGCCGGACGGCCCTGTTCACCGGTTTGCGGGTTGAACAGCTTGTAGTCGGTCGGGCTGTTGAATACCTGCAGGTAATCCACCAGCTCCTGACGACGGCGGCCATCTTCCAGATTCAGGGCATGCACCACGCGGGTGGGGACGTCAGCATTGTTGAGCAGCTCGGCGATCAGGTTGGCGCGGCTCTTGTGCTTTTTCAGCAGCTCGGCATTCTGCTCCTGCTTCTCGATCTCCTTGATGATCTCGCGAGTCAGGGTGTAGCCGTCGGCAGAGCGCTCCTGCGCCCGCTCGAGGATCTGCTTCATCGCGGTGGCGTAAGGCTCACTCTCGATCTGCTTCTCGATGGCAGGCGGCTGCGGATTGGCGGCCGGTTTGGCGTGGGCATCCGCCATCATGTCGACGCGGTAGTAGAGTTCCTGACGGCCGGAGGCGGTGCGGATGGACCACTCGGCGCGGGCATCGCCATCTTTCTCGACAAAGGAGAGGCCGTAGCCGGGGCTGGCGGCGTTCTCGTTCATCAGGGTGAAACCGGGCTGGGTGCCCGGAATGGCCAGAGAGGCGATCACCGGCTCACCGGTCGCCTCAAACTCCAGCTTGGCTTCGATGGACCAGATCTGGCGCTTTTCACCGGGCGTCAGCGGCACATCCAACGCGATATGGTGATAAATCGTCATCCCCAGGCCGACAATGTACAGCAGGGCTACCAGCAAATAGAACGGCTTACGGGAAACCATGGATTATTTCACATCCTTGAGCTTGGGTTTGGGTTGGATATATTCGCGGGCGACATCAACCACGGCGATGTCTTTCAAAAATTCGCGACCCAGCAGCACAGGGAAGGTCATGTCGCTACGGTCTTTCAGGGTAAATTCGGCTTTCTCGGTCATGTCGCCAATGCGCACGGCCAGACGCACTACCGGACGGCGGTCCAGATCGTCGGCAGAGGCCTGACGCACCCGTACATGGCGTACCAGCGGCGCTTCGATCTGGATCTTGTCGTCCACTTCCTGATGGCTCAGGAAGAAGCGCACCCAGTTTTTGCCGTTGCGCTCGAAAATGGTGATCTCCTGCGCACTGATGGAGGAGGTGGTCGCACCGGTATCGACCCGCGCCTGGAAGGCGTCGTTGGCCGCATCAACCCAGATCCACTCGGCTTCACCGACCATCAGCTTGCCATCGATGGTGTGACCCAGATTGGGGGCCGGGCACTTCTCGGTGGGGATGGCCATCGGCTTGGGCGGCTCGGAGGGGAGGGTGGCGAGCTTGTGGTCTACTTGCTTGACGGACTCTTTCATATTGGTGACATCTGTGTTGAGCTGAACCAGCAGGTGCTGTTGCTGCACATACTGCTTCTGTTGCTGTTCCATGGATGTTTGCAGGCGCTGCTCGCTCTGGCTCAGCTCGCTACGAAGCTCGGCCAGCGTCAGAGCAGGGACCTGAGGCGCTTTTTCCATATTGACACACCCGCCGAGACTGAGCAGGGAGAGCAGGGTCATTCCTTTTAATTTGCTTTTCATGTCATTCATTTAACTGTGCTTCCTGGAATTGGGTCAGTGTAACTTCCACAAGCGCCACCGGCTAGTCTTTGGCCTTGCGGGCAATCAGTACGGCACGTTTCGGCGCCGGGTGTCCTTCTACCGTGAGTGCCGGATTGTCTGGATCCAGATAGTCACTCAGGGATTCATTAATCATCCAGTCGGTACGACGCTGTTCGTCGGTGCTGGTCATATTCTCGTCTACTATCCGCACGTCGGTGAAGCCGCAGCGCTCGACCCACAGCTTGAGGGCGCGGCTTGAGGGAATAAACCAGACGTTGCGCATCTTGCCGTAACGGTCAGTGGGCATCAGCACGTCGTTGACCCCGCCATCAATCACCAGCGTCTCCAGCACCAGCTCGCCATCATCTTTCAATTGATTGCGCAACTGCTCGATGTGCTCGATGGGGGATTTGCGGTGATAGAGCACCCCCATGGAGAAGACGGTGTCAAAGGCACGCAGCTCCGGCAGCTCCTGAATGCCGAGCGGCAACAGGTGGGCGCGCTGATCATTGCCCGCGAAGTGGCGAATGGCCTCGAACTGGCAGAGGAACAGCGGGCTAGGGTCGATGCCGACCGCCAGCTTGGCCCCTTCACCCACCATGCGCCAGAGGTGGTAACCGCTGCCGCAACCCACATCCAGCACGTAACGCCCTTCGAGCGGGCTGATATGGGGCAGCACCCGATCCCACTTCCAGTCCGAGCGCCACTCGGTGTCGATATGGATACCGTGCACCGTGAACGGCCCCTTGCGCCAGGGCATGAAGTGGCGCAGCAGGCTCTCGACCTTCTTGCGTTCACCTTCGCCAAGGCTCTCGGCCGAGCCAATCTCGACCCGGCTTTTCAGCTCGATGTTGCCGGGGGAGACCACCGGTAGCTTGTTGAGGGCGCGGTTCCAGCGCGGCAGGTCGCCATGCTGGTTGTCATGTTGCCAGGCGTGCAGCTGGGCGGGCAGGGTATGCAGCCAGTGGCTCAGCCGGTTTTTGGCAATCAGTTGATAGAAATTGGCAAAGTCGATCATGGCTGGGCGTCGCTGGATTTGATGGCAATCATGGAGCCGAAGTTAAAGCACTGGAACCAGAGATCCTGATGGACGAAACCGGCGTCCCGTAGGCGAGCCTGATGCACCGGCAGGCTGTCGGTGCGCATCACGTTCTCAAGGGCGGTGCGTTTCTGGCTGATCTCCAGCTCGCTGTAGCCATTGGCACGCTTGAAGTCGAGGTGCAGATCGATGAGCAGCTCGTTGACTGGTTCATCTTCGAAGCGGAACTTTTCGCTCAGGATCAGGATCCCGCCCGGGCGCAGCCCATCGTGAATGCGCTGGATCAGGGCGGCCCGTTTCTCTGGCTCGACAAATTGCAGGGTGAAATTGAGCACCACCACGGAGGCGTTCTCGATCTCGATGTCGCAGATATCCGCCTCTACCAGCTCCACCGGCACCTCGGATTTGAAACCGGAGAGGTGGGCGCGGGCACGCTCAATCATCGGATGGGAGAGATCCACCGCGGTGATGCGGCAGCCGGGCTGGCTGACATGGCGACGCATCGCCTGGGTCGCGGCGCCCAGTGAGCAGCCGAGATCATAGAGTCGGCTCTCGGGTTGGGCGTAGCGGGCGGCCATCATGCCGATGGCAGAGATGATGTTGCTGTAACCCGGCACCGAGCGCTGGATCATATCGGGAAAAACGTCGACGACCTGTTCGTCAAAACAGAAGTCTCCCAATCGGGCGATCGGGGCGGCAAAAATTTGATCTTTGGTATGCATGCTGGCGCAACCTGACAGTCGGGACATCACCCGGCTGTATTGTTCAATTGAGTCGTTGGGTGACACCCATCAGAGTAGATTTATCACCTGTTTACGAACGGGGTGGCTGGTCGTGAAATCCTTTGGACCGTTCCTGTTCGTACGGGTCATGTTCCGGACCCTTACTTGGGGCGGTAGTGTAGAGGATTGATGGCCGTTTGTCTTGACGCCAGGGCTTGCCACGCCACAAAAAAGCACTTTTTTTGCAGCGAAACGATGGCCGCAGAATGGGTTGGCTAAAAGCGCAGCACTCCCTGCCGTGCGCGATCGTTTTCCCCCGGCCAGGGGGCCATCTCCTGCTCCAGCAAGCGGGTGATCTGACGGGCCAGCTCAGGTGCCTGGGCGTTGTCGGCAGTATGTATATAGAGGTAGAGGTCCTTGCCCTCCGCGAGCCACTGGCGCCAGTGGGGGAGCCAGCTGGGCAGGAAGGGGTGATTGGCCTCCGGATCCGGCAGGCCGATAAAGCGCACCATGGGGGCGTTGGCGGTGGCCAGCAGATGCACCGGCAGGCGCGGTTTCTTGCCCTGGGCATCGACAAGGGCTGGCGTGGTTGCTTGCACCGAGAAGAGTGGCCGGCTGTCGAGCATCACTCGGTTCACACCCTGTTCCATCAGCAGCCGGTTCAATGCCCGCTCGGCCTCCCCCTTGGCGAAGAACTCAGGGTGACGCACTTCGAGGGCGTAGCGAAACGCCCTTGGCAGCCGCTCGATAAAGGCCGCCAGTCTGGCCAGCCCCTCTGGCCCGAAACGGGCGGGCAACTGCAGGGTGAGCAGCCCCAGCTTGTCGTGCAGCGGGGCGAGCAGGTGAATAAAGTCGGCAACTTGTTTGTCTGCGCTCACCAGATCGCTCTGGTGGCTGATGGTTTGCGGAAATTTGAAGTTGAAACGAAAGTGATCGGGCACCGCATCGGCCCAGCGCTGTACCGTATCGGGGGTCGGCAGAGCGTAGAAGGTGGTATTGCCCTCCACCGAATTGAACACGGTGGCGTAGTGGGCGAGGTGTTCGGCAGGCTTGGCGCCAAGGCCCAGCAACTGGCCGGGCCAGCTGGGGTGGGACCACTGTGGCAGGCCCAAATAGAGGCTCATGATGGCTATTCTCTTCGCTCTTGGTGCATTCGTGCCGATTTTTTGCCCGCTTTTTGCCATCGAGTGCAAAAAACTGGCGAAAGGAGGCTGCTGGCCATTTTACCCAAAAGGGGGTTTTCCTCTATAATGCCAGCCCTTTTGTTTTTCAATTTCTTGTGACCCATGCCTATCTACGAATATCGTTGCGACGTCTGTGGCCATGAATTGGCAAAACTGCAAAAGCTTTCCGATGCCCCCCTGACCGACTGTCCGGCCTGTAGCAAGCCGAATCTGGTCAAGCTGATATCGGCGGCAGGCTTCCGGCTCAAGGGAACCGGATGGTACGAGACTGATTTCAAACCGGGTAAGAAAAAGAATCTGGCCAGCTGTGAGACAGACGGTGCTTGCCAGTCGTGCCCGGCGGCCCAAGGTTAACCGTCTCTCTACAATTTCGAAGGAAGAAGTCCATGCGCTCTATCTATTGCGGACAGGTCAATGAGGCCCATGCAGGGCAGACCATTACATTGTGCGGTTGGGTTCATCGTCGTCGTGATCTCGGCGGTCTGATCTTTATCGATATGCGCGACCGGGAAGGGATCGTTCAGGTGTTCTTCGATCCGGACAAGCCGGACGCGTTCGCCCTGGCCTCCGAGCTGCGCGGCGAGTTCTGCATCCAGGTGACCGGCGTGGTGCGCACCCGTCCCGAGTCCCAGCGCAACAGCGACATGGCCACTGGCGCCATCGAAGTGTTCGCCCACGAACTCAACATCATCAACCGTGCCGAGCCGTTGCCGCTGGACTTCAATCAGGTCAACAGCGAAGAGATCAGCCTCAAGTATCGCTACCTGGATCTGCGTCGTCCCGAGATGGCCAAGTACCTGAAGACCCGTGCCAAGGCCAGCGCCTTCGTACGCCGCTTCATGGACGAGCACGGCTTCCTCGATATCGAGACCCCGATGCTGACCAAGGCCACCCCGGAAGGTGCCCGTGATTATCTGGTGCCGAGCCGCGTGCACAAGGGCAAGTTTTACGCCCTGCCGCAATCTCCCCAGCTGTTCAAGCAGTTGCTGATGATGTCCGGCTTCGATCGCTACTACCAGATCGTCAAGTGCTTCCGCGACGAAGACTTGCGTGCCGACCGCCAGCCGGAATTCACCCAGATCGACGTGGAGACCTCCTTCATGACCGCGCCGCAGGTGCGTGAAGTGATGGAAGAGATGATCCGCAAACTGTGGCTGCACATCCTGAACGTGGATCTGGGCGACTTCCCGATCATGACCTTCGACGAAGCCATGCGTCGCTACGGCTCCGACAAGCCGGACCTGCGTCTGCCAATGGAGCTGGTTGATGTGGCTGATCTGCTGACTGCTGTCGAGTTCGCCGTGTTCGCGGGCCCCGCCAACGATCCGAAAGGCCGTGTGGCTGCCCTGAAAGTACCGGGCGGTGCTGAGCTCTCTCGCAAGCAGATCGACGAATACACCAAGTTTGTCGGCATCTACGGTGCCAAGGGCCTGGCCTGGATGAAGGTCAACGAAGCGGCCAATGGTATCGAAGGCGTGCAGTCTCCGGTTGCCAAGTTCCTCTCTGACGCCATCGTGCGTGAGATCCTGGCTCGTACCGGCGCAGCCGACGGCGACATCATCTTCTTTGGCGCTGACAGCAAGAAAGTGGTCTGCGATGCCATGGGCGCCCTGCGTCTGAAAGTGGGTCGCGATCTGGGCCTGCTGGAGAACAGCTGGAAACCGCTGTGGGTCATCGACTTCCCGATGTTCGAGGAAGATGGTGAAGGTGGTCTGGCCGCCATGCACCACCCGTTCACCGCGCCGAGCAACATGAGCCCGGCCGAGCTGAAAGCCAACCCGGTGGGTGCTTACGCCAACGCCTACGACATGGTGATCAACGGCTACGAAGTGGGTGGCGGCTCTGTCCGTATCCACAACAGCGAGATGCAGTCCACCGTGTTCGACATCCTGGGTATCACCCCGGCCGAGCAGCGCCTGAAGTTCGGCTTCCTGCTGGATGCCCTGAAGTACGGTACCCCGCCGCACGCCGGTCTGGCCTTCGGTCTGGACCGTCTCAGCATGCTGCTGACCGGCACCGAAAACATTCGGGACGTCATCGCCTTCCCGAAAACGACCGCGGCCGCCTGTCTGATGACAGACGCCCCCAGCCTTGCCAATGCCGCCCAACTGGGTGAGCTGGCGATTGCAACCACCGTCAAGGGCGACGAGTAAGCCGATACCGGCACCGGAGGCCGCCGCCGTGCGGCCTCTGTGTTTCCCTTGGGTTAGTCATGATCAGTGTTACTGACATTTAAAAAATAACGGAGAGTCTCTATGGCAGGTCACAGTAAATGGGCCAACATCAAACACCGCAAGGCCGCTCAGGACGCCAAGCGTGGCAAGATCTTCACCAAACTGATCCGCGAAATCACTACCTCCGCGCGTCTGGGTGATGCCGATCCGGCCAACAACCCGCGTCTGCGTGCTGCGGTGACTGCCGCCCTGACCAACAACATGACCCGCGACACCATCAACCGTGCCATTGCGCGTGGCGCCGGTGGTGGCGATGGCGAGCAGCTCGAGACCATCGTATACGAAGGTTACGGCCCGGCTGGCTCTGCCGTGATGGTAGAGTGCCTGACCGACAACCGTAACCGTACCGTAGCCGAAGTGCGTCACGCCTTCAGCAAGTGCGGTGGCAACCTGGGCACCGACGGCTCCGTCGCCTATCTGTTCAGCAAGAAAGGTCTGCTGACCTTCGTGGGCGTAGACGAAGATGCCCTGATGGATGCCGCGCTGGAAGCGGGCGCCGATGACGTGGTCACCGAAGAGGATGGCACCATCGAGGTGTACACCACCCCGAACGACTTCGGCACCGTGCTGGATGGTCTGGAAGCTGCCGGCTTCAAGGCCCAGAGCGCCGAAGTGACCATGATCCCCTCCACCGAAGCCGAGCTGGATGCAGAAACTGCACCCAAGCTGATGCGTCTGATCGACATGCTGGAAGATCTGGACGATGTGCAAGAGGTGTATCACAACGGCTCCATCTCCGATGAAGTCGCTGCGACCCTCTGATCGCTGAATCGTGCTCTCCCGATGGCAGCCTGATGGCTGCCATTTTTTTATCTTTGCATCGTGGCAACTGCTGATGTGTCGGTTGCGCAACCGGTGCAACAACTCTCTTCACTGACAGTTTTTCCCGCTTTCTCTGTGCATTATCATTGATCTATTCATGCCAGTCGGTTGGCCCTGCACGTACGCCAGTCGGCAGTTCTGCTGCGTTGCGTTAGCGAGGCTCCGCTTATCCTGTTTATCACACCTTTAGCTCTTGAGATGGCGTTGACTGCTCACATCTGCCCGTCAGGGTAATTCGTTGGGGATAGGAGGTGATGGAGCGTGCTCTTGTTATCACAGGTGCCCATCAATACAGAGTGACAGGTTGGGATGTTGATAACGGATTGGCTGGGGCGAGTTGGTTGGGAAGTTAGGGGCTGCACTAGCGCAATCGGCTGGAGAGAGGAGCTCTGTGATAGTGGCAGATAAAAAAAGCCCGCGCAGTGCGCGGGCTTGTTATCTCAGGACTGGCTATCAGGCCTTGGATTTCTTCTTGCCTTCAACCTTGGCTTCAACCGGGGCAGCAGTTACCGGAGCGGCTTCGGTGAACGGACGACCGTAGTAGGAGTCCAGCAGAACCTGCTTCAGCTCGCTGATCAGCGGGTAGCGCGGGTTGGCGCCGGTGCACTGGTCATCGAAAGCTTCGATAGCCAGCTGGTCAACCTTGGCCAGGAAGTCAGCTTCAGTCACGCCAGCTTCGCGGATAGAGGCCGGGATACCCAAGGTAGCCTTCAGCTCGTCCAGCCAGGTCAGCAACTTCTCGATCTTGGCAGCGGTGCGGTCACCGGCAGCAGTCAGACCCAGGTGGTCAGCGACTTCGGCGTAACGACGACGAGCCTGCGGACGGTCGTACTGGGAGAACGCAGTCTGCTTGGTCGGGTTGTCGTTCGCGTTGTAGCGGATGACGTTGCTGATCAGCAGGGCGTTAGCCAGACCGTGCGGAATGTGGAACTCGGCACCCAGTTTGTGAGCCATGGAGTGGCACACACCCAAGAAGGCGTTGGCGAACGCGATACCGGCGATGGTGGCAGCATTGTGCACCTTCTCACGAGCGATCGGGTCGTTGGCTCCGTTCTGATAGCTGGACGGCAGGTACTCTTTCAGCATTTTCAGGGCTTGCAGCGCCTGGCCGTCGGAGTACTCGTTAGCTAGTACGGAAACATAGGCTTCCATGGCGTGAGTCACGGCATCGATACCACCGAAGGCACACAGGGACTTCGGCATACCCATGACCAGGTTGGCATCAACGATGGCCATGTTCGGGGTCAGCTCGTAGTCAGCCAGCGGATACTTCTGACCAGACACTTCATCGGTTACTACCGCAAACGGAGTGACTTCAGAGCCGGTACCGGAAGTGGTGGTGATACAGACCAGTTCGGCCTTCACGCCCATTTTCGGGAACTTGTAGATACGCTTGCGGATGTCCATGAAGCGCATGGCCAGATCTTCGAACGCAGTGTTCGGGTGCTCGTACATCACCCACATGATCTTGGCAGCATCCATCGGTGAACCACCGCCCAGCGCCAGGATAACGTCCGGTTTGAAGGAGTTGGCCATCTCGGCACCCTTGCGAACCACAGCCAGGGTCGGGTCAGCTTCTACTTCGTAGAACACTTCCACTTCCATATTCTGTGCTTTCAGCAGGCTGACCAGTTCATCGGCGTAGCCGTTGTTGAACAGGAAGCGGTCGGTCACGACCATGGCACGCTTTTTACCTTCCAGGTCGCTCAGAGCGATCGGCAGGGAACCACGACGGAAGTAGATGGATTTCGGAAGTTTGTGCCACAGCATGTTTTCTGCCCGTTTTGCGACTGTCTTCTTGTTGATCAGGTGCTTCGGACCCACGTTTTCGGAGATGGAGTTACCGCTCCAGGAGCCGCAACCCAGGGTCAGGGACGGTGCCATTGCGAAGTTGTACAGGTCACCGATACCGCCTTGGGTAGACGGGGTGTTGATCAGGATACGCGCGGTCTTCATCTTGTCGCCGAAGTACTTGATGCGGTCAGCGTTGCGGTCTTGGTCGGTGTACAGACCTGAGGTGTGGCCGATACCACCGATGTTGACCATGTCACAGGCCATATCAACGGCGTTTTCGAAGCTGCTTGCACGGAACATACCGAGCAGCGGGGACAATTTCTCGTGAGCAAACTCGTCTTCTGCACACAGCTTGACGCCTTCACCAATCAGGATCTTGGTATCAGCCGGCACAGTCACGCCTGCCATCTCGGCAATCTTGGTGGCTGGCTGACCAACGATGTTGGCGTTCAGGGCACCGTTGATCAGGATGACTTTACGTACCTTGTCAGCATCTTCTTTGGAGAGCACGTGGCCCTTGTGGGATGCAAAGCGCTCTTTAACCTGGTCGTAGATGGCATCAACAACGATGACGGCCTGCTCGGAAGCACAGACCACACCGTTATCGAAAGTCTTGGACATCAGGATGGAGGCAACGGCACGCTTCACGTCGGCGGTTTCGTCGATAACGATAGGTACGTTACCGGCACCTACACCGATAGCAGGCTTACCGGAGGAGTAGGCTGCTTTCACCATGCCCGGGCCACCGGTGGCCAGGATCAGGTTGATGTCTTCGTGCTTCATCAGGGCGTTGGAGAGCTCAACAGACGGTTGGTCGATCCAGCCGATGATGTCTTTCGGTGCACCGGCGGCAACAGCGGCATCCAGTACCAGCTTGGCAGCGGTATTGGTGGAGTTCTTGGCACGGGGGTGCGGGGAGAAGATGATGGCGTTGCGGGTCTTGAGCGCGATCATGGATTTGAAGATCGCAGTGGAGGTCGGGTTGGTGGTCGGAACGATACCACAAATGATACCTACCGGCTCGGCGATGGTGATGGTACCCATCTGATCGTCTTCGCTCAGAATGCCGCAGGTCTTCTCGTCTTTGTACTTGTTGTAGATGTATTCGGAGGCGAAGTGGTTCTTGATAACCTTGTCTTCGATGATACCCATACCGGATTCTTCCACGGCCATCTGGGCCAGGGGGATACGGGCGTTGTTGGCGGCCAGGGCGGCGGCACGGAAGATCTTGTCTACCTGCTCTTGAGAGAAGCTGGCGAATTCACGCTGGGCTTCCTTAACGCGGGCGACCAGTGCATCCAGTTCAGCCAAATTGGTTACTGCCATGTTTATCTCCTGATTATTTGAAAACTGTTTAGTAAGACGTTGGCAATGCCCGGCAATTATAGTCGCCCTGTCAAGACGGTATCGTTGCAACAGCTTTTTCACATGCCTTACTAAATCGCTTTCTGAGTCGATTATAGAGCGGGGCTGACTCAGAAAAACTTGATCTGGATCATGTGTAACAAAAGAACAAAAGAAATTTTATTTCACAATCCTTGTTTGACTGATGTTATCGGAATGTGCATCAAAGGGAAAGGTGAGAGACTTGTTAACGCATGGTAATAAACCACATTTATCAAGTGGTTAATTGCAATCGAACATAGGATTGCAGAGCTATTTTGGCGCTATAGGTTAGCAAATATGAGTGAATCGGTTTCAAAATCACCGACAAACGCACTTTATTCCAGCGTTTGTTGCAAAAATGATTGTTGTTTTAATCCATGACTAATCCACTTTATTCCCCGAGGGGGCCATTTCTGCCCCCTTTCCCGGTTTTTGCATTGTGGCTCTCTTGCCGAGTCAATGAAGTGATGTGTGGCCTGAAATAGTAGGAAGGCAAAGCTTGGATTCTCTCGAGTCGCTTGGTCATTCGGTCAGTCATCGTCGGACTCTCTGGTCATGATTAAGCAGGCTTGCGCTCACTTTTCTGGCGCGTGTCGGGCGGTAGAAAGGGCTTTTGGCATCGGTTTATGCCAGTTAGCGCGGATGCATTAGATGAACTAACTAAAAAACCCTCAAAATGGTGAGATTATTTGATTGGTGCCCGCTCTGGCTATGATGTAAATTTACGCACGAAATTAATGGACTGGCCCGCTGGGCCCGAAACTCTATTGGAAGGCGCCTATGGCAGCAATTGACGTCTCGTTGTATCTGAAGTTTTTTGTCGGTTTGTTCGCAATTATCAACCCGCTTGGTTTGTTGCCGGTGTTTGTCAGCCTGACCAGCCACCATACCCAGGCCGAGCGGATGAAAACCAATACCACCGCCAATATCGCGGTGATGGTGATCCTGCTGGTCTCCATGTATATGGGGCAACTGATCCTCGATGGTTTTGGCATCTCGCTGGCATCGTTCCGGATCGCCGGTGGGTCGCTGATTACCCTGATTGCCTGGTCGATGCTGCAGGGCAAGCTGGGCGAGGTGAAGCACAACAAACAGGAGAAGGGTGAACTGGCGGTGCGCGAGTCTATCGCCGTGGTGCCGTTGGCGCTGCCGCTGATGGCGGGCCCCGGTGCCATCTCCTCGGTGATTGTCTACGCCAGCCAGAGCCACTGGCAGCAGCTGCTCGGCATGTCAGTGGTTGTCGTGGTCTTCTCCTTCTGCTCCTGGCTCATCTTCCGCGCTGCGCCGCTGCTGTTCAAGATCATGGGCAACACCGGCATCAACGTGGTGACCCGTATCATGGGTCTTATCATGATGTCGCTGGGTATCGAGATCATGGTGGCCGGTATCAAGGGGGTTTTCCCCAGCCTGATGTGAGCCAGCTCCGCTTTATGAAAGCCGGTCCTCGTGACCGGCTTTTTATTGGTTGCTTTTTGCCCGGTCTTTTCTAGAATCGGTCGTTTGTGTGAAAAATGAGCGCTTTGCCGGTGTTTTAATACTGAAAAAGCGCACGCCAGCTGATTTTTTGACCAGAAAATGACGATTACCCTGACAATATCTGTTGCATTATCGGAATTGGCAGGGAATTATGCTGGGAGCGGGTTTTAACCCCGTCACTTTAAAAAATGCATGGAATGTTCTTGTTGGAGTAGGGAAATGACTCATAAAAAAACAATGATTAACACATTGCTGGTGGCTGCACTGTTTGGTGGCGTCAATGTGGCTCAGGCTGCCGATGTCCCGGCGGGAACCAAGCTGGCTGAAGTCCAGCAACTGGTAAAAGGCAACGGCTCCGAGCCTGCGACCTTGGACCCACAGAAAGTTGAAGGAACGCCTGAGTCTGCAATTTTGCGCGACCTCTTTGAAGGTCTCGTGACATCCGGTTCGAAAGGGGAAGTTGTTCCCGGTGTCGCAGAGTCTTGGGAAACCAAGGATAACAAGCACTATGTCTTCCACCTGCGCAAAGATGCCAAGTGGTCCAACGGTGAACCTGTCACCGCACATGATTTTGTATATGCCTTCCAGCGTGCAGTTGACCCCAAGACAGCCTCTCCTTACTCCTGGTATCTGGAGATGCCAACTATTGCCAATGCTACAGAGATCATTGCTGGCAAGAAGCCGGCTGATACGCTGGGCGTGAAGGCGACCGACGACTACACCTTCGAAGTGCAGCTAGAGAAGGCTATCCCTTATTTCGTAACCATGCTCTCTCACACCACCACCTACCCGGTACCGAAGAAGGTGATCGAGAAGTATGGTGAAAAATGGACCCAGCCGGGCAATATGGTAGGTAATGGTGCCTACGTATTGAAGGAGTGGGTTGTTAATGAGCGAATTGGCTTGGAGCGTAATAAAAACTACTGGAATGATGCGAAAACGGTGGTCAACAAGGTTACCTATCTTCCGATCCAGTCCACTAACGCGGAGCTAAATCGCTTCTTGGCTGGTGAAATTGATATGACATGGAACGTGCCTATCGAACGTTTCAAGCAACTCAAGAAAGATTACCCGGCTGATTTGAAGGTTGAAGGTCTGGTTTCTACTTATTACTACCAGTTCAACATCAAGAAAAAGCCGTTTGATGACGTGCGAGTGCGAACTGCTCTCTCTTATGCGGTCAATCGTGACGTGATTGCAGATAAAGTCATGGGGCAAGGGCAAAAACCCGCATATGGGTTGACGCCTGACTATGTCGATGGTTTTAAACCGGTTGCCCCAGAGTGGTCAAAAATGACCCAGGCCGAACGTGACGCCAAGGCCAAGGCGCTGCTTGAAGAGGCAGGTTTCGATGCCAGCAAGCCGTTGAAGTTCGAGCTGCTCTACAACACCGATGACAACCACAAGAAAGTGGCTGTGGCCGTTGCTTCCATGTGGAAAAAACTGGGTGCAGAGGTCAGTTTAGTGAACCAGGAGTGGAAAACTTACTTGGAAACCAAGAAGCAGGGCCAGTTTGACGTGGGTCGTGCCGGCTGGAGCGCCGATTACAACGAAGCCTCATCCATGCTGGACCTGATGCAGACCACTCACGGCAACAACGATGGCAAGTACTCCAATCCAGCGTTTGACAAGTTGATGACCGACTCTCGTGATCAGGTTGATGCGGACGCTCGCAACAAGCTCTATGTCCAGGCTGAAGAGATCTTGGCCAAGGACATGCCGATCATCCCGATATACCAATATGTTCAACCTCGGATGGTCAAAGCTTATGTTGGGGGTTACCCAAGCAACCCGCTGGATAACCTCTACAGCAAAGATATGTACATCATTGCTCACTGATTTAAAGCAACAAGTCGCATAACAAGCAGGGCCCGCCGGACGGCGGGCCTTTATTACAACCGCGACCCTTTGGAAGCAGTACAGGACAGGAAATGTCTATGTTGAAATTCATTTTTAAACGGCTATTGGAAGCGATCCCGACTCTGCTGGTCTTGATCACCGTCTCTTTTTTCATGATGCGCTTCGCCCCGGGTAACCCCTTTACCAGCGAGCGTTCACTGCCCCCCGAAGTCATCGCCAATATCGAGGCCAAATACGGGCTCGACAAACCCATTGGCATGCAATATCTCACTTACCTGGGCAACCTGGTGCAGGGTGATTTGGGCCCCTCTTTCAAATACAAGGATTTCACCGTCAATGATCTGGTGAGTCAGGCGCTGCCTGTTTCCGCCAAGATCGGGACCACGGCCTTCTTCTTCGCCGTGCTGCTGGGGGTCACCTTCGGCACCATAGCGGCACTGAAACAGAACACCATCATCGATTATCTGCTGATGTCGTCGGCCATGGCCGGGGTGGTGATCCCGGGCTTTGTGCTGGCGCCCTTGCTGGTGCTGTTCTTCAGTATTCATCTTGGCTGGTTCCCTGCCGGTGGCTGGCAGGGCGGTGGCATCCAGTTTATGGTGCTGCCGGTGTTCGGCATGATGATGTACTACATCTCTGCCATCTCGCGGATCATGCGGGGCAGCATGATCGAGACCATGAACTCCAACTTCATCCGTACCGCCCGTGCCAAGGGCTTGCCGCTGCGCCACATCATCCTGAAACACGCGCTGCGTCCGGCCATGCTGCCAGTGGTCTCCTATCTGGGCCCGGCCTTTGTCGGCATCATCACAGGTTCCGTGGTGATCGAGACCATCTTCGGCCTGCCGGGGATCGGTCAGCTGTTCGTCAACGGTGCTCTTAACCGTGATTACTCCATGGTGCTCGGTCTGACCATTCTGGTCGGCGCCCTCACCATCACCTTTAACGCTGTGGTCGATATTCTCTACGCCTTTATCGATCCCAAGATCCGTTACTAATTCGGGAGTTCATCATGGTTGTTTCAACTGAAAAACGCGATGCCGTCGAGGCGTTCGCGCAAAAAGTGGAAGTGGTGGAGGGGCGCTCCCTGTGGAAGGATGCCCGTCGCCGTTTCCTGCGCAACAAGGCGGCCCTGACCAGCCTGATCATTCTGACCATCATCGGTCTGGCGGTCATCTTTGGCCCCCATTTGTCCCAATACACCTTTGACGATCCGGACTGGGGCGCCATGCAGTCGCCGCCGGATATGGAAGCAGGTCACTACTTCGGAACCGACAGTCTGGGGCGCGATCTGTTTGTGCGCACCCTGCTGGGCGGTCGCATCTCCCTGATGGTCGGCATCATGGGCGCCATGGTGGCGGTCATCATCGGCACCCTGTATGGCGCTGCCTCCGGCTTTATCGGCGGGCGGGTCGACAGCCTGATGATGCGGGTACTGGAGATCCTCAACGCCTTCCCCTTCATGTTCTTTGTCATCATGCTGGTCACCTTCTTTGGCCGCAATCTGGCACTCATCTTTATCGCCATCGGGGCGGTGAGCTGGCTCGACATGGCGCGTATCGTGCGGGGCCAGACCTTGAGCCTCAAGAGCAAGGAGTTTATCGAGGCAGCCCACGTCTGTGGCGTCTCCAAGTGGAAGATCATTACCCGTCACATCGTACCGAACGTACTCGGTATCGTGGCCGTCTACGCCACCTTGCTGGTGCCGGGGATGATCATGTTTGAATCCTTCCTGAGTTTCCTGGGCCTTGGTGTTCAGGAACCGATGACCAGCTGGGGTGCCCTGCTGGATGAAGGCTCCAAGTCGATGGAAGTGGCCATCTGGCAACTGCTGTTCCCCGCCTGCTTTATGGTGGTGACCCTGTTTTGCTTCAACTTCCTCGGGGATGGTCTGCGTGACGCCCTCGATCCGAAAGATCGTTAATCGAGCATCGGATCGACAGGAAAGCATCACGAAAGATCGATAAGGAGTTTTTATATGAAGTTACTGGATGTGAAAGATCTGCGGGTCGAGTTCAAGACCCCGGACGGCAATGTGGTGGCGGTCAACGACCTCAACTTTTCTCTCTCTGCGGGTGAAACCCTGGGGATCGTCGGCGAGTCCGGCTCCGGCAAATCCCAGACGGCCTTCGCCATCATGGGGCTGCTGGCCAAAAACGGCATTATTACCGGTTCTGCCAAGTTTCAGGGGGAGGAGATCCTCAACCTGCCGGAGTCCAAGCTCAACAAGATCCGCTCCGAGAAGATCGCCATGATCTTCCAGGACCCCATGACCTCGCTCAACCCCTACATGAAGGTGCAGGATCAGCTGATGGAAGTGCTGATGTTGCATAAGGGCGTCAGCAAGGCGGAAGCGTTCGAAGAGTCGGTACGGATGCTCGATGCGGTCAAAATTCCCGAAGCACGCAAGCGGATGGGGATGTATCCCCACGAGTTTTCCGGCGGCATGCGCCAGCGGGTGATGATCGCCATGGCACTGCTCTGCCGGCCGCAACTGCTGATCGCCGACGAACCGACTACCGCACTAGACGTGACCGTGCAGGCCCAGATCATGACCCTGATGAACGAGCTCAAGCGCGAGTTCAACACCGCCATCATCATGATCACCCACGACCTTGGCGTGGTCGCCGGTATCTGCAACAAGGTGCTGGTGATGTATGCCGGTCGTACCATGGAGTACGGCAAGGTAGACGATATCTTCTATCGCCCGAGCCACCCCTACACCGAAGGCTTGCTGCGCGCCATTCCCCGCCTCGATACCGAAGGGGAAGTGCTGCCCACCATCCCGGGCAATCCGCCCAACCTGCTGCGTCTGCCCACCGGTTGCCCCTTCCAGGAGCGTTGCCACCGGGTCAGCGAAATTTGCGGCCAGCAGTCACCGATCCTGACCCCGTTCAACGACGGTCGGGAGCGTGCTTGTCACTGGGTTTCGGATGCCATGAACAAGGGGGCCAACTAAATGGGTGCCGACAAAAAATTGCTGTTGGAAGTGTCTGACCTCAAGGTCCACTTCAGTATCAAGAGTGGCAAGGCGTGGCCCTGGGCCAAACCGTCCGACCTCAAGGCGGTCGATGGTGTTACTCTGCGCCTCTACGAAGGGGAAACCCTCGGCGTGGTGGGTGAGTCCGGTTGCGGCAAATCTACCTTTGCCCGCGCCATCATCGGTCTGGTACCGGCCACCGATGGCAAGGTGGTGTGGCTGGGTGACGATCTTACCAAGCTCGATCAGAATGCCCTGCGCGAGAAGCGTAAAGAGATCCAGAT
The DNA here is from genome assembly GCF_040907785.1 of Aeromonas sp. s8. Classification (NCBI taxonomy): domain Bacteria; kingdom Pseudomonadati; phylum Pseudomonadota; class Gammaproteobacteria; order Aeromonadales; family Aeromonadaceae; genus Aeromonas; species Aeromonas sp. s8. The sequence continues at coordinate 132,973 of NZ_JBFOCL010000015.1, read as the reverse complement.
GATTTTCCAGGACCCGCTGGCTTCTCTGAACCCGCGCATGACTATCGGCGACATCATCGCCGAGCCGCTCATCACCTTCTACCCCAACCTGCCGCGGGAAGAGGTGAAAGAGAAGGTGCGCGCCATGATGAGCAAGGTGGGGTTGTTGCCCAACCTGGTCAACCGCTATCCGCACGAGTTCTCCGGCGGCCAGTGCCAGCGGATCGGGATTGCCCGGGCGCTGATCCTCGAGCCCAAGATGATCATCTGCGACGAGCCGGTCTCGGCGCTTGACGTCTCCATTCAGGCGCAGGTGGTCAACCTGCTCAAATCCCTGCAAAAGGAGATGGGGCTGTCGCTTATCTTCATCGCCCACGATCTGTCGGTGGTCAAACATATCTCCGATCGGGTGCTGGTGATGTATCTGGGCAACGCCGTCGAGTTGGGGACCCGCAAGGAGATCTTTGCCAACCCGTTGCATCCCTACACCAAGGCGCTGATGTCAGCGGTGCCAATCCCGGACCCTGAGCTGGAGCGCAACAAGGTGATCCAGATCCTGGAGGGGGATTTGCCCTCACCGATGAATCCACCGTCAGGCTGCGTGTTCCGCACCCGCTGCCCGGTGGCTGGCCCCGAGTGTGCCAAGACCCGCCCAGTGCTGGAGGGGAACTTCGATCACGCGGTCTCCTGCCTCAAGGTCGACCCGCTCTGATGGGGATGTGTTGAACCTGCTTGCGGGGCTCCTTGATGGGGCCCCGATTTATTTTTGACGGCAGTGCAGATGCCTCTTGGCGTTATCATTTACCGCTGCTACTATCCGCGCAACAAGGGGAGTAACTTCTCGCCGGTTTGTCGTCATTACGGTGCACCCATATCCTGCAGTGCACCCGGCAGCCGGGCAGTCGATGCAAATCAGCTGTAAGTGAGACCTTGCCGAGAGGCAAGGTGTATCTGCTCCAAACGCAAACCCACGCCTCTCGGTCGTGGGTTTTGTCGTTTTTGGGAGAAGTGAACATGGGTGAATGGTGGATGTGGACCGGTTTCTTCAGCATAGTGCTGGTCCTGTTATGGATAGACATACGCTTTGTCGGTGGCGGCAAGTCACACAAGGTATCTCTCAAAGAGGCGGGCGTCTGGTCCCTCATCTGGATCAGTGTTGCCCTGCTCTTCAACCTGGCTATCTGGCTCTGGCTCGATCACAGCGCGGGCCGTGAAATCGCCAACCAGAAGGGGTTGGAGTTCCTCACCGGCTACCTCATCGAGAAAGCGCTGGCAGTGGACAACGTCTTCGTCTGGCTGATGCTGTTCGGCTACTTTGCCATTCCAGCCGAGCTGCAGCGCCGGGTGCTGCTGTACGGGGTGCTGGGTGCCATCGTGATGCGTGCCGGTATGGTGTTCGCGGGCAGCTGGCTCATCGAGCAGTTCCACTGGATCCTCTACCTGTTCGGCGCCTTCTTGCTGCTGACCGGTGCCAAGATGCTGTGGGCGGCCGACAAGGAGCCTGACTTGGCCAACAACCCGCTGCTGGGCTGGATGCGCCGTCGTTTCAAGGTGACCGAGACCCTGGAAGGGGAGAAGTTCTTCGTCTGGCGTGACGGTGTGCGCTATGGCACCCCGCTGCTGTTGATCCTGGTGCTGGTGGAGGTGAGCGATCTTATCTTTGCGGTGGACAGTATCCCGGCCATCTTCGCGGTGACCACGGATCCCTTCATCGTGCTGACCTCCAACATCTTCGCCATCATGGGTCTGCGTGCCATGTACTTCCTGCTGGCGGGTGTGGCTGATCGCTTCGCCCTGCTTAAATACGGTCTGGCACTGATCCTGATGTTTATCGGGGTCAAGATGCTGCTGCTGGATATCTTCAAGATCCCGACCGGCATAGCACTGGGCGTAGTCGCGTTGATCCTGCTGGCATCCATGGGGCTGAGTCTGTTTGTGACCCGAAAAAAGGCCGCTTAAACGCAACATCATTTAATACCAAACAACAAGGGCTCCCGCGGGAGCCCTTTTTCATATCGCGTGATCAGCGTTTGATCTTCTTGGGGTTGGTGTAGCCCCAGATGGTGTACATGTCCGCCAGCAGGGCGCCGTTGTACTCCTCCAGATCCGCCTGTTTCACCTCGGCACTTCCCTGACGGCCAAACAGCACCACCTCGTCACCGGGTTTCACCCCTTTCAGGTCGGTCACATCCACCATGATGGTGTTCATGGAGGTCTTGCCGACAACCGGCACCTTCTGGCCCTGGATCAGCACATAGGCCTTGTTGCTCAGGGAGCGGCGATAGCCATCGGAGTAGCCCAGCGGCAGGTTGGCGAGCCAGGAGTCACGCTTGAGAGTAAAGGTGCGGTCATAACCGACGGTGTTGCCCGCTGCATAGTGGTTGACCGAGGCGACCTGGGTCTTGAATGCCATCACCCGCTTGTATTCGGTGTGGGAGGGGATGGAGTCACCGTAGAGCAGGCCGCCCGGGCGCACCATGTCGAAGTAGGCGTCCGGCACGGCTAGAGTGGCGAAGGAGTTGGCGGCGTGGATGGTGATCTGGCTGCGATCCAGCTTGCCCGCTTCCAGCAGCCACTGGGAGTCCAGTTTGAACTGGGCCAGCCCCATCTTGACGTCCTCTTTCTCCTCCACCGGGAAGTGGGTCATGATGCCGACCGGGGTGATCCCCTTTAGCTTGAGCATGGCCAGCGCATCCTGCTTGGCATCGGCCAGACGCAGATCGATGCCGTTGCGGCTCATGCCGGCGGAGTTGAGTGCAATATGCACCGGAATGGTGGTGTGGTGGCGCTGGGCGATATCGGCGATACCCTGGGCACTCACCAGACTGCCGATCAGCTCCTCCATCTTGTAGGGCAGGGCCTGCTCTACTTCATCCGGGGTGGCAGCACGCACCCGCATCAGACGGCCGGTAAAGCCCTTCTCGCGGGCGACGCGCGCCTCTTCGTTGCTGGCGATGCCGATGCAGGGGATATTGGCCTTGACCACGGAGGGAACCAGCAGGTCGATGCCATGACCATAAGCGTCGGCCTTCATGATGGCGCAGATCTGCGGGCCTTTGTCGCCGAGGCGATCCTTGAGGGTCTGGATATTGTGTTCAAAGGCGCCCAGATCCACTTCCAACCAGGCGTTGCTGGCGGTTTGCTCCTGGCCGTTGCGATGATCCGTCGCAAGGGGCAGATAGGGAGCCGCAACGGCTTGGCCCGCGAGCAGGCCGAAGATCAGGGTAGCCAGCAGAGTTTTCTTGTGCATGGTGATTCCTTTTTGTTGTTCGCGTTGGATAGTTTGGACGGGGTCGGCCACATTGGTGGTGGTTTAACCACAACTTGTTGTTATTATTATGATCTTTGTCACTCTCAACAGGCGCTGACTGGTTGGGAGTCTACCGCAACACGGGTTCGGCCGACACTCGTCAGGGGAAGAAAATGGTCAATCTTGAGTTACGTTTGCCACCACCGCTGATCTTTCTGCTCTGTGCCGGGGCCATGTGGTGGCTAAGAGGGGAGAGTCAGCCCGGCATCTGGGCAATGGCGCTGATGGCTGTGCTGGTCGTGGCGGGGGCCATCATGGGCTTTGGTGCCCTGCAACGGTTTCGTCACCACCAGACCACGGTCAGCCCCACCAAACCGCAGCACACCAGTCGTCTGGTGACCTGTGGCGTCTATCGTGTCAGCCGCAATCCCATGTATCTGGGGCTGCTCTGCTGGCTGGCCGCCTGGGGCTGTTATCTCGGTGGAAGTTGGGTCTGGGTTGGGCCAATCGTGCTGGTGGCTTGGCTGACTCGCTTTCAGATCATGCCGGAGGAGCGGCTGCTGCGCGCCCGTTTCGGTGACGAGTATGTGGCGTATTGCCAGCGCGTTCGCCGTTGGTGCTGACTGGCTATGATCTGCGTGAGCTGAGGGATAAGTCGGGTCAGCCGTGCGGGATAAAGAGAACCCCGGGCTGGCCCGGGGTTCTCGAGGGGCTAGTTAGAAAAAATCGCCCTTCTCGTCCTTGGTGGGTTCGAGGCTCCAGCCGGTGGCATCGCTGCTGCTGGCAATCTGTCCCTTCTCCTTCCACAGCTTGATCTTGAGGCGCAGGTTGTTGGCCGAGTCGGCGTTTTTCACCGCCTCTTCTTCCTCAATTACCCCTTCCACCACCAGATCAAACAGGGCGCTGTCGAAGGTGACCATGCCGAGGGCCTTGGATTTCTCCATCACCTCTTTGAGACCACCAAATTCGCCGCGCTTGATCATGTCGCGGATGGTGTGGGTGCCAAGCATGATCTCCACCGCGGCCCGGCGACCGCCATCGGTGGTTTTCACCAGACGCTGGGAGACAAAGGCCTTGAGGTTGTTGCCCAGATCGTTAAGCAGCTGGGGGCGGCGCTCCTCGGGGAAGAAGTTGATGATGCGATCCAGCGCCTGGTTGGCGTTGTTGGCGTGCAGGGTGGAGATGGCAAGGTGGCCGGTTTCGGAGAAGGCCAGCGCATGTTCCATGGTCTCGCGATCGCGGATCTCGCCGATAAGAATGACGTCCGGCGCCTGACGCAGGGTGTTTTTCAGGGCTGCGTGGAAGCTGCGGGTATCCACGCCAACCTCCCGCTGGTTGATGATGCTCTTGCGGTGGCGATGAACGAACTCCACCGGATCCTCGATGGTAATGATGTGCCCGCCGCTGTTGCGGTTGCGGTGGTCGATAAGCGCCGCCAGCGAGGTAGATTTACCCGAGCCGGTACCGCCGACAAACAGCACCAGGCCACGTTTCTCCATGATGGTGTCGAGCAGCACAGGCGGGAGTTTGAGATCTTCAAAGCGGGGGATTTCGGTCTTGATGTTGCGGGCCACCAGAGAGACTTCGTTGCGCTGCTTGAAGATGTTGACCCGAAAGCGGCCGATCTGGGGCAGGGAGATGGCGAGGTTCATCTCCAGATCCTTCTCGAACAGCTGCTTCTGCTCGCCATCCATGATCTCGGCGGCGATCCGCGCCACTTCACCCGGCTCCAGCGGCGTTTCGTTGAGGGGGCGCAGGCCGCCGTTAAATTTGGCGCAGGGGGGCGCGCCGGTCGACAGATAGAGGTCTGAGCCATCCTGCTTGGCCAGGATCTGTAACATGTCTCGCAATTCCATTTTTTTGCCTCGTCGATCAATGAGATGCCATGAGCGGGATGATATTGAGTGTACAGCCTCAGGCGCCGGTCAGTTTCTCGCGAAAGACAAAAAAGACCGCACCGAGAATGCAGAGCCCTGCCCAGAGATAGTCCCATTTCAGATCTTCCTTGAGATAGAAGATAGAGAAGGGGACGAATACGGTGAGTGTGATCACTTCTTGCAGGATTTTAAGTTGGCCCACGCTCATCACCGTATGGCCGATGCGGTTGGCAGGCACTTGCAGCAGGTATTCGAACAGGGCGATACCCCAGCTCACCAGGGCGGCAATGATCCAGGGTTTATGGTTCATGCTCTTGAGGTGAGCGTACCAGGCGAAGGTCATAAAGACGTTGCTGCAGAGCAGCAGACCGATACTGGCGAAAATCGGGTTCATAGGGTTCTCCTTGAAAATCCGGCGCATTTTATCCCTGAACCACGGGTTTTCATACGTGGTGCGGGAGGGTATTTTTAACCAACAGGATAAGCCGTGCGAGGTATGCGACGGGATGGGCAAGTTATGCGGGATTGTGTTGTTACTGTTATTTGCCATGCCGGTGCGAGCGACCCCGACGCTGACGGTGGCCACCGATCTGTGGCCGCCATTTCGCATCCTGCAAGCGGATGGCCGGTTGCAGGGGCTCGACATGGACATCCTGCGCCGGTTGCAACAGGCGAGCGGCATTGAGTTGCAGGTACGGCGGATGCCGTGGGGCAGGGCGCTCAAGCAGATGCAGACCGGTCAGGTCGATCTGATGATTGGCCTCGCCTATACCGCCGAGCGGGCGCAGTTTATCGACTATCTGCAGCCTGCCTACTACCAGTGCTGGCCCGCGTTTTATGGTCAGCCGGTCAATGTGGCCCGGATCCACCAATACCGCGATCTGCAGGGGGTGAAGGTGGGCTATGTGCTCAACTCCGCCTACTTTGAGCCCTTCAACAGTGACAGCCGCCTCGACAAGCACGGAGTACCCACCGAAGATCAGCTGCTGCGCATGGTGCAGCGCGGTCACCTGCCGCTGATGATTGGCACCGACTGTCAGGTGGACTATGCCCTGAGTCAGGGAAATGCCAGCCGGATAGGCAAGGCGGACTACCGCCCCGCCACGCCGGTGACCCTCTATCTGGGGATGAGCAAGCACTCACCTCACCAGTCGCTGCGCCAGCCCTTGCTGGTGGCGCTGCAAAATCTGGTGGCCAGCGGCGAGATAAGGGTGATGGCAAAGCGTTACCAGCCTTGACCTTGGGTGGCAAGCCACTGTTATCATGCCCTTTTCCTGCTTCTCCCTCGGCGCTGCGACAGGGCTGGGGGGAAGCCTTGTTATTCGGGGATCCTCCTTGTACCTCTCCCTTATCGCCCGCCAGCAGCGCTGGCAGCGGCGCTGGCTCTGTGGCCTGACGCTGCTGACCTTGCTGCTGTTTTTCTTCTCCCTCGTCTGGGGCGAGTTTGTGCTGCTGCCCTGGCAGCCCCTTGGCGATCTCGAACAGCGCATCCTGCTGGAGCTGCGCCTGCCCCGCGCCTTGCTGGCCCTCTTGGCTGGCGCCGCGCTCGCTTGTGGCGGCGCCGTATTGCAGGTGATGCTGCACAACCCGGTGGCCGAACCCGGGCTGCTTGGCGTTTCAAGCGGAGCAGGACTGGCTGCCATGGTGGCGATGGCGGTGGCCAAGTCCCTCGGCCTCTATCTGCCTGGCTGGGGGCTGTCGCTGGCGGCCTTCGGTGGCGCCCTGCTGGTAACCATGCTGCTCATTCGGCTGGCTCGTCGGGCGCGTCTCGGTCATGCCCGCTTGCTGTTGTTTGGCGTCGCCATCGGCATTCTCACCAATGCCGCCATGACCTGGTTGATGTACTTTGCCGATGATGGCTCCTTGCGTGAATTCATGTTCTGGATGATGGGGAGCCTCTCTTACGGCAGCCAGCAGTTTGCCTGGTGGTGGCTGGTGCTGCCGCTCACCCTGGGCTGGCTCTGCTGGCAGGGCAAGGCGCTGCAACAGTTGTTGTTGGGGGAGACCCAGGCCCGCCTGATGGGGATGGATGTCGACAAGATGCGGGTGCGGCTGGTGCTGGCGGTCTGTCTGCTGACCGGTGTGGCGGTGTCGTTGTGTGGTGTCATCGGTTTTGTTGGGTTGGTGGTGCCCCATCTGCTGCGGCTCTGCGGTGGCAGCGATCAGCGCTTTCTGCTGCCTGCTTCGGCGCTTGGCGGCGGGGCCCTGCTGCTGGCGGCCGATCTGGTTGCTCGATCCACCCTGAGCGCGGGGGAGTTGCCTATCGGCGTCATCACCGCCTCGGTGGGGGCGCCGCTCTTTATCTACCTGCTATTGAGGCAAACTGCCGATGGTGCTGCATGAATATCTGCATGATTTGGTCGGGGCGCGCAGTCTCCTTATTTACCCGTTGTTGAGGCAAGATGCCGATGTCACCCGCTGATCCCATGCTGGTTTCTTCTCGTGCTGCTGCACCGCTGCTGGAGGCGCGCGCACTCGCCATTGCCGGACGGCTCTCTCCCCTGGATATCCGCTGGCATGGCGGCCAGTTGGTGGCGCTGCTTGGCCCCAATGGCAGCGGCAAGTCGACCCTGCTCGGGGCGTTGGCGGGGATTTTACCCGCCGATGGCACAGTGCTGCTGGGGGGGGAAGTGCTTACTGACATGAGTTGGCCCGAGCTTGCCAAACGGCGCGCCATGCTGCCCCAGCGTCAGCCCCAGCTGTTTCATATTCCGGTGTTTCAGGTGTTGAGCCTGGGGCTCGATGAGATGGTTGCACCTGCCAGACAGAACGAGGCGATAAATGCATTGTGCGAGGCATTGGAGCTGGAAGCTTTGCTGGCTCGTGACTTCAGCCGGTTGTCGGGGGGCGAGCAGCAGCGAGTGCTGATTGCCCGCACCCTGCTGCAGGTGTGGCCGAGCCTCAATCCGACCGGCAAGGTGCTGCTGCTGGACGAGCCGCTGGCGGGGCTCGACCTGCATCACCAGCTGGCGCTGTTGCGGTTGCTGAAAACCCTGGCCGGGCAGGGCTTGCTGGTGGTGCTCGCCATCCACGATATCAATCTGGCCATCGACTGGGCCGACCGCATTCTCTGCCTGCAAGGGGGCGCGGTGGTGCGCGAAGGGGGTGTCGAGCTGGTGGATGAGGCGCTGCTGGCGCAGGTGTTCCAGATCCGCACCGACCGCATCGAAGCGGCTGGTCGGGTCTGGTTTATGCCGAGCCTCTAGCACGTGTTGGCAGTCACTCGCAGGTAAAGAAAAGGGCCGGATATCACGGATATCCGGCCCTTTTGGCATCTCGGGTAACGTGGGATTAGCGAGCTTGCTTGCTCAGGCGCACCTGTGCCGCCTCTGCCAGCATCGCCAGCAGGGTTTCGGTATCGTTCCATGACAGGCAGGCATCTGTGATGCTCTGGCCGAAGGTGGCGGCGCAGCCGTTCTCCACATCCTGACGCCCTTCCACCAGGAAGCTTTCGGCCATGATGCCGGCGATGCCGGTACGGCCGCGGCGCAGCTGATCGCAGATATCTTGCGCCACCAGCAGCTGACGGCGGTGATCCTTCATGCTGTTGCCATGGCTGAAATCGACCACCAGACGCTCCGGCAGGCCCACATCGGCCAACGCTTCACAGGCTTCATCGACACTGGCGGTGTCGTAGTTGGGTCGGTGGCCGCCACGCAGGATCACATGACCAAAGGGGTTACCAGCGGTGCGGTAGATGGTCATCTTGCCGTCCTTGTCCGGCGAATAGAAGATGTGGCTGTGACGGGCGGCGCGCACCGCATCGATGGCGATGCGGGTATTGCCGTCGGTGCCGTTCTTGAAGCCGACCGGGCAGGAGAGGGCCGAAGCCATCTCGCGGTGTACCTGGGATTCGGTGGTGCGAGCGCCGATAGCGCCCCAGGTGATGAGGTCGGCAATATACTGGCCGGTCACCATATCGAGGAATTCGGTGGCGGTGGGCATGCCGATCTCGTTGATGTCGACCAGCAGTTTGCGCGCCAGTTTCAGCCCTTCGTTGACGTCGAAGCTGCCATCGAGGCGCGGATCGTTGATCAGCCCTTTCCAGCCGACGATGGTGCGCGGCTTCTCGAAATAGGTGCGCATCACGATGCAGAGGCTCTCTTTATACTGCTCGCGCAGGGCGTTGAGGCGCTGGGCATACTCGCGAGCAGCAGCGGGATCATGGATAGAGCAGGGGCCGACAATGACCAGCAGGCGCTGATCGTCTCCGGCCAGAATGGCTTCCACTTCGCGACGGGCATCCAGCAGATTCTGGGCAATGGTATCGGTGATCGGAAACGCGTGTGCAAGCTCGCTCGGAGTGATCAGTGACTCCAGGCGACGGGTGCGCAATTCATCTGTGTGAATGGACATACAACTCAAGTCTCGAGTGGGTGGTGTCAGCCGCAAGGGGCGAAAAAGCAAAGAGATAAAATAAAGCAAAAGTCCCCTGATTGAAACCTTGGGGGGCTCTGATAGGATGTGAGGCCAAAATCGATTCCAAATGAGGTAGATAGCGTGGCAAAGCCAGGGGCAACCGGGGTCACCCGCATCATCAACGCAACCGGTTACAGCATGAAGGGGCTCAAGTCAGCCTGGATTAACGAGGCGGCGTTTCGGCAGGAGCTGATGCTGATCCTGTTGCTGATGCCGCTTGCCTTCTGGCTGGGGGATTCTCTCAACCAGATCCTGCTGCTTATCGTCATCAGCTGGCTGGTGGTGATCGTCGAGATCCTCAACTCCGCCATTGAAGCTGTGGTAGACAGGGTTGGCTCCGAGCATCATGAGCTCTCCGGCCGCGCCAAGGATCTGGGCTCTGCCGCCGTCTTTATCGCGTTGGCCCTCAATGCCCTGGTGTGGGGCGCGCTGGTAGGCCGCAACCTGTTGGGATGGTGGTAAGCCACTACGCTGCCTTTAGGTTCTGCTTCATAAAAAAGCCCGTCATCACGACGGGCTTTTTGCTGCGCAGATAAGGGGCTATCAGTGGAGGATGCGGGCACGGATGGTGCCGTTGATCTCCTTGAGCTTCGCGAGCGCCTTCTCGCTGTGTTCGGTCTCCACGTCGATCACCACGTAACCGATATGGCTGCTGGTCTGCAGGTATTGACCGGCGATGTTGATCCCCTCTTCGGCGAAGATCTGGTTGATCTGGTTCATCACGCCCGGCTGGTTGCGGTGAATGTGCAGCAGGCGGCTGGATCCCTTGTGGCCCGGCAGCGACACTTCCGGGAAGTTGACGGCGGAGAGGGTGGAGCCGTTGTCGGAGTATTTGACCAGCTTGTTGGCTACTTCCAGCCCGATGTTCTCCTGCGCCTCATGGGTGGTGCCACCGATGTGCGGGGTCAGGATGACGTTCTCCAGCCCACGCAGCGGGCTTTGGAACTCCTCGTCATTGGACTTGGGCTCGACCGGGAAGACGTCGATGGCGGCACCGGCAATATGGCCGCTCTTGATGACGTCAGCCAGCGCATCGATATCCACCACGGTACCGCGGGCGGCGTTGATGAAGATGGCGCCCGGTTTCATCATCCGCAGCTGCTCGGCACCGATCATGTTCTTGGTGGAGGCTGTCTCCGGCACGTGCAGGCTGATGACGTCAGACATATTGAGCAGCTCGACCATGCTCGGCACCTGAATGGCGTTACCCAGCGAGAGCTTGTTCTCGATATCGTAGTAATAAACCTTCATGCCGATGCTCTCGGCGATGATGCCAAGCTGGGTACCGATGTGGCCGTAGCCGATGATGCCGAGCTTCTTGCCGCGCGCTTCCACCGAGCGGTTGGCCAGTTTTTCCCACACGCCGCGATGGCACTTGGCGTTTTTCTCGGGGATGCCGCGCAGCAGCAGCAGGATCTCGCCCAGTACCAGCTCGGCGACCGAACGGGTGTTGGAGAAGGGGGCGTTGAAGACCGGAATACCGCGGATCTGGGCCGCTTCCAGCTCGACCTGGTTGGTACCGATGCAGAAGCAGCCGATGGCGACCAGCTTGTTGGCGGCGTCGAGGACTTTCTCGGTGATCTGGGTGCGGGAGCGCAGCCCGATGAAATGGACGTCGCGGATCTGCTCGATCAGCTCCTCTTCGGAGAGCGAGGTCTTGAGATACTCCACACTGGTGTAACCTGCGGCACGAAAGGTCTCTACGGTGTTGGGGTGAACCCCCTCCAGCAGCAGAACCTTGATTTTATCCTTGTCCAACGAAAACTTGGCAGTCATGACGATCCCTCTGTATGTGCAAACGTAAGTGCAGATTTGGTGTGCGAAGAAAACCGTAAAGTAGCAAAAACGTTTGGGAGAGGGAATATTTGTGACGAAAGTCAAATTCTTTGAAGTTATCAACGAATGTTGTAAACATCCGTATGCAACTTGTTGAGGGATAAATAAAAACGGCGCCATCAGGCGCCGTCATTTATTCACAGTGCAATGTTTTGGGTCATATCCCATCCCGGGGCTCAATCAACGCCGCTGCTGCGTCAGAGGTTGCAGAGTGGCGCTGGCGAGGGAGGGAGGATGCCGCTGCACTGTGCTACCGGTGTCGGGATTACTGGGTAATCACGCCGTCCGGCGTACCGATCAGGACAACATCGGCGCCGCGCGCGGCGAACAGGCCGTTGGTGACCACACCAACAATGGCGTTCAGTCGTACTTCCAGCGCCTTGGCGTCGGTAATGGCCATGCCTTTCACATCCAGAATGTGGTTGCCGTTGTCGGTGACCACGCCTTCACGCCACACCGGGTTGCCACCCAGTTTGCGAATTTCGCGGGCCACGTATTCGCGGGCCATCGGGATCACTTCCACCGGCAGCGGGAACTGGCCCAGCACGTCGACGGTCTTGGTGTTGTCGATGATGCAGATGAACTTGTCAGCGACGGCGGCAACGATCTTCTCGCGGGTCAGGGCTGCGCCGCCGCCCTTGATCATGTCGCGGGTTGCGTTGATCTCGTCGGCGCCATCCACATAGACGGAGAGGGCGTCGATCTCGTTGAGATCATATACGGTGATGCCGAAGCCCTTGAGGCGCTCGGTAGAGGCCACTGAGCTGGATACCGCCCCCTTGATCTCGTCCTTCATGGTCGCCAGCGCGTCGATAAAGTGGTTGACGGTAGAGCCGGTGCCCACCCCGACGATGGTGCCGGGAACCACATACTTGAGCGCAGCCCAACCGGCCGCCTTCTTCATTTCATCTTGAGTCATGATCGTTCCTTAAGAAAAAAGCGGGCGCATTATATCCAACCCGGTACCCCGTCGCGACCTTGTTGCTCACGTTCCGGGGCAAAAAGAGGGACTTTGTAAATCGTTTGCCTGTTTATTCTGCGTTTGCGCGCACAAAGCAGGGGCTGCCTGCCAAAAACAGCCTATTCGAAGCGCCAGCAGTGGCTTGGGGTGATGATCTGGGGCAGCGGCACATCCCACTCCTCTTGCGGGACTGCATCCACCTGCTGGCAGTCGTGGGCAATGCCGAGCGGCTTGGGCCCCAGCTTGTGCTCATGCCAGATGGCGAGAGTGCGATCGTAGTAGCCGCCCCCCATGCCAAGGCGATTACCCTGGGCATCGAAGGCGACCAGCGGGGTGCAGATAAGATCGAGCGTGCTGTGGGGCACCACCTGCAGGATATCCAGCTCCGGCTCTTCGATGCCGTAGCGGTTGCGTACCATGGGGCTGGTGGCGGTATAGCGCAAAAAGAGCAGGTGACCCGGGGTAAAGGGGTGGAGCACCGGCAGGTAGACCTCTTTGTGCTGGGCCCACAGCCAATGGATGGTGGGCAAGGGATTGATCTCCCCGTCATTGGCCAGATAGAGGGCAATGCGTTTGGCGGCGAGGATCTCGGGGTGTTGCTTGAACTGGGCCAGCAGCTGTTGGGCTGCCGCTTGCTGCTCGGCCGGACTCAGATTTTTGCGGCGTTGACGAACCAGTTGGCGCAGGGATTGACGTTCGGGTTGGGACTCATGCATGGGGAACCTCTGGTATAGCTGCGCATCGATGGCTTGAACGCGCTCTACCTTAGCACATTCACTCTTGACGTTAAGGGGTGACAGGGGAACTCCCGCCCCGGACGGCTGATGCCCGGAACGGTGGGATAAATGCTGGCTGATCAGTTAGTGAGTCAACAAGGGCCAGGGTGTGGCCCCTGTTGACAGCATGTCGGCGCGCCAGACTCTGGTCAGTTACTTGTCAGCCTTGCCGCGCATCTGGTGCTTCACAAACACTGCAATGAGTGCCGCTACCGCGAGTGCCATCGGGTAGAAACTCATGCTCACCACCGCCAACGGCGACAGGGCGAAGATGGATCCCAGTAGCAGCGCCTGTGCGCCCCAGGGGATCAGACCCTGTACCACGCAGGAGAAAATATCGAGCATGGAGGCGGCGCGGCGCGGGGTGACACCGTGGTGTTCGGCCAGATCCCGGGCTACCTTGCTGGCGACGATAATAGCCACCGTATTGTTGGCGGTGCAGAGGTTGGTGAGGCTCACCACCCCGGCGATGCCGAGCTCGGCGGCTTTCTCGTTCTGTTCACCATTGTGCTCGCGAGTGAAACGGGCAATCAGGGCGCTGATGCGCTCACTGATCCAGGCCAGACCACCCTGACGCTCCATCAGGGCGCCGAGGCCGCCGATCAGCATGGAGAGCAGGAAGATCTCCTGCATGCCGGTAAAGCCCTGATAGATATCCTTGCTGAACTGACCGATGGCGTAGCCGTTGATCATGCCTACCACTCCGGCGGCCAGAATGCCGATCCCCAGCACCACAAACACATTCACTCCGGCGAGCGCCAGCCCCAGGATCAGCAGATAAGGCATCACCTTGAACAGCTCGATGGCGCTGCCGCTGGCAGGGGATTCACCCACTGACCCCAGGGTCAGATAGAGCAGGATCACTGCGATGGCGGCAGGGGCGGCAATCTTGAAGTTCTCGCGGAACTTATCCTTCATCTCGCACCCCTGACTGCGGGTGGCCGCTATGGTGGTGTCGGAGATGATGGAGAGGTTATCGCCAAACATGGCGCCGGAGAGAATGGTGCCTGCCATCAGCACCGGATCGATGCCAGCTGCCTGCGCCACGCCCAGCGCCACGGGGGCCACGGCACCTATGGTGCCCATGGAGGTACCCATGGCGGTAGCAATAAAGGCAGAGATGAGGAACAGTCCGGGCAACAGCGCCCAGCCAGGGATGAGCGACAGGCCCAGCGCCACGGTGGCATCAACCCCGCCGGTGGCCTTGGCCACGCTGGCAAAGGCACCCGCCAGCAGATAGATAAGGCACATCGCCATGATATTGCTGTGGCCAACCCCCTTGAAGAAGGTCTCCAGATTGCTGTTGAAGCTCTCTTTGCCAAGCAGCAGGGCGAGCATCACCGCAGGCAGGGCAGCAACCGGAGCGGGCAGCTGATAGAAAGCGAACTCGACCCCCTGCAGGGTCAGCCAGGTACCGGTACCGATAAAGAGTGCGAGAAAAACCAGAAGTGGCAGCAAGGCCCTGGCACTGGGTTGAGTCTGGATCATGTGTTCCTCTGAAATTGAACAATGACCTCCTGTCATGAACTGCTTTGTACCTGTATCGGATAGGGATAGGGGAAAAACAGGGCGGGCATCCTGCCGCATTGGGGTGCCCACAGTAGTGAGTCAACCCCGCAAGGTCAAGATAGCCGTCCAGATGGATAGGTGTTTTTGTTTTATGATTCTGGTGTTATTGAGATATCCAAAGAATATTCGGAAAAAGAAGTTGGTGCTGTTTATTGTTCATTACTGTTCTGGCGCAGTCCGCGGGTATCTGGGGGTATCGCGTGCCTTTAATAAGGAAAGAGGTAAACGATAAGATCTCTGCATGCCATCTTGGGGATTTATCCCGCTGCCAAACGTCAGCCGCACCTCTCTCTATCTCTACGTGAGCATGGTACGGATATTTCCAGAACGCGTGGACACAAGACCTGGGCACAGTAGGTTAGTGTGCCAGTTTCTCCACCGCCTGAACGGCTGTCGCGAGAGCATCCTGTTCCAGCGTCAGCGGAATGTGGCCAATTCCGGGCAGCAGGGTGACAGGCCAGGAGATGCCGAGACGTCTTAACTCAGGTTCAAGTTGATCTGTTTGAAAGGCTTCGTCATTTGCGCCCGCGATCACGGCGCAGGGGCGTTGCACATTGCGTAAATTCTGCTGATAGTCGCGCTCTGGCTGAAAGTTAGAGGCAAGGTTGAAGGAGTAAGAGGGGGTCAGCAGGGATTTCGCCTCATCATTGAGGGCAAAGTTCAGCACGGTCAGATGGTTGAGTGCGGAAATATGGAAACCGTTGAGGATGCTCAGGGCGATGAGGCGAGGCAAGCCGACACGCACCCAGCCACCGCTGTTGGGCCGGTAGTTGGCGGCGGTGGGGCCAAGATAGGGGGAGAGCAGCAGATAGCTCTCGAACAGGGTTTGTCGCGTGCTGCCAGCAACGCGCAGCACAAAACCACCCCCTGACGAGAAGCCGACGAGTGTTGCAGGCTTGCCGGGGGCCACCGACTTGATGAAATCTTCCAGATCGTCTTCAAGCTGGCCAATGTAGGCAATGGTGCCTTTGTCGCCCGATGCGCCATGGCCGCGAATATCGAGGGCGTAGGCGTCGTATCCCGCTTGCGAAAAGGCGCTCGCCATCTTGTGCATGCTCTGACTGCTGGCAGAAGAGCCGTGAACCAGTACCACGCTGCCCTTGACCTTGTTGTTGTTCGTATTCTCCTCTGCGCCATAGTGCCGATAGGCCAAGTTCGTGCCGTCACGCGCCGGGTATCTTGAGAGGGGTGGCATGTTGCTCCAGTCACTCCCCTTGAAAGGGTCGTTGATGCTGGCCATCGCCGGTGCCGGGCTCGGCCCGCCAAACAGCAGAGCCGCGGCCAGCATGACCAGGGGCAGTGATACCAACACCACTGCGAACAGCAATCCTGCGTTCATCCTTGCACCTCGTTTGATATCGACACGGGCGTTGCCCTGATTTTGCTTATGCTGGCATTTCACTCGTTCGAACCTATCAGATGGCACCCGGTCTGCCAAATGATGGAGTGAGACGATGAAAAACGGCCTGTGACCAAAAGGAAGTACCTGGCCAGCCAGCGGGCGCTGCCGTTGGCGAGTGCAGCAAGGAGTGGTGGCATCATGGCTTTTCAAACCCGGCGCGGGCTGGTAAAACGGTCTCTTTCCATAATTAAAAGAGATGAGAGGGTGGAGATGGACAATCCGATCCGTGTGGCCGTGATGGGCTGTAATGGTCGTATGGGCAAGGTGCTGCTGGAGGCCATCACCAACACCGATGGCGTAGTGGTCGGTGCCGCGCTGGAGCGGCCGGGTTCGGCGGTGATCGGCCTTGATGCCGGTGAGCTCAATGGGCTGGGCCATCTGGGTGTGGCCATCAGCGATAGTCTGGACAAGGTGCGCGATGAGTTTGATCTCATCATCGACTTCACCCGCCCCGAGGTGACCCTGGCCAATCTGGCCTTTGCGCTGGCCCACCACAAGCAGATGGTGATCGGCACCACCGGTTTTGACGATGCAGGCAAGGCCGCCCTGAAAGAGGCGGGCAAGCAGATCGGTATCGTGTTCGCCTCCAACTACTCGGTCGGGGTCAACCTGGTGTTCAAGCTGCTGGAGCAGGCCGCCAAGGTGATGGGGGATTACACCGACATCGAGATCATCGAGGGCCACCATCGCCACAAGGTGGATGCGCCATCCGGTACTGCGCTCTCCATGGGGGAAGTGGTCGCCAAAACGCTGGGCCGGGATCTCAAGGAGTGCGCCGTCTATGGTCGCGAGGGGATCACTGGCGAGCGGGATCGCAACACTATCGGCTTTGCCACCATTCGCGCCGGCGATCTGGTGGGGGAGCATACCGTCATGTTTGCCGATATCGGCGAGCGGGTGGAGATCAGCCACAAGGCCTCCAGCCGCCTGACCTTCGCCAACGGTGCTGTGCGGGCGGGCAAGTGGCTTGGTCAGCAGGGGGCCGGTCTTTATGACATGCAGGATGTGCTCAATCTCAAGTGATGCCTCTGAGCGGCACTTTCGTACTACTGCTACCCCAGTGAAAAACCCCGGCTTGCCGGGGTTTTTGCTGTCAGTCAGCCAGATTTTGTGTAAAAAGACACGCTGCCTGCAATTTTTAACTGAACTCCTTATAAATCACACTATTACGTTATCCGCCAGATTTTCCCTTCCTGAATGTCATCACCAGGTAACAGATTTGAGCATCTTTATGGCGGATAAAGCCATTTTTTTACACGGACAGGAAGCGACTAAAAATTCAAACACAGAAAAACGTTTTCCATTTTTCATGTTCACTCTTGTCATCGCAAAAGCGTTAAATTTGTCATTAATGTTTTTTGTGTAAAAATAAACACCATTGTTTTAATTGGTTTTTTTGTTTGTTTTTGTCGTTATTGCTGGCTTGGTGGCATCTTTTGATGGTGGTTTTTCCTTTTCTTTCGCGGGAGGGGGTTGCAAAGCGATTAAGTGCATAGATAATGGGTAATGTTGCTTTTTTATTGAATTTAGATGCGTTTCATCTGAGAAAAGACGTTGAAATGCCACTTTTTTTAAGTAGAATGCGCCCAATTTGCCAGAAATCTGCCGGGTTCGAGTCCTGTCCAAGACCGGAACCGAGCCCGCAACACCCAGGTAAATTGCTGAATTTAAAGCTAAATAACTGGAGGTTGTCTTGAATCACACTGCATTGCTAGTGCTGGAAGATGGAACTGTGTTCAAAGGCGTGTCGATAGGCGCCGAGGGATGTTCCGTTGGTGAAGTGGTTTTCAATACGTCGATGACGGGCTATCAGGAAATCCTCACCGATCCCTCTTATTCCCGTCAGATAGTCACCCTCACTTACCCCCATATAGGCAACACCGGCACCAACAGCGAAGATGAAGAGTCCAGTCAGATCCATGCTCAGGGATTGATCATCCGGGACCTTCCGATACTTGCCTCCAATTTCCGCAATCAGCAATCCCTCTCCGAATACCTCAAGTCTCACAACATCGTTGGCATCGCCGACATCGACACCCGTAAACTGACCCGCATCCTGCGCGAGAAAGGCGCTCAGGCTGGCTGCATTCTGGCCGGGAAACAGGTCGATGAAGCCTATGCTCTCGAACAGGCCCGCGCCTTCCCCGGTCTGAAGGGGATGGACTTGGCCAAAGAGGTGACGGTTGGTGAGGCGTACAACTGGACCGAAGGGAGCTGGCAGCTTGGCAAGGGGCACGTCACCCCGGATGCCGACCAGCTGAAATACCACGTGGTGGCCTATGACTTTGGCGTCAAGCGCAACATCCTGCGGATGCTGGTTGACCGTGGCTGCCGCCTGACCGTGGTACCGGCCAAGACTCCGGCCGCCGAGGTACTGGCAATGAACCCGGATGGCATCTTCCTCTCCAACGGCCCCGGCGACCCCGAGCCGTGCGACTACGCCATCGAGGCCATCAAGGCTTTCCTTAATACCAACACGCCGGTATTCGGCATCTGTCTGGGTCACCAGCTGCTGGGTCTGGCCTCCGGTGCCAAGACCGTCAAGATGAAGTTTGGCCACCACGGCGCCAACCATCCGGTGAAGAGCCTCGATGACAACACCGTCATGATCACCGCTCAGAACCACGGCTTTGCGGTAGACGAGAACAGCCTGCCGGATTGCCTGCGCGCCACCCACGTCTCCCTGTTCGATGGTTCCCTGCAAGGTATCCATCGCACCGACCGTCCGGCCTTCAGCTTCCAGGGGCACCCCGAAGCGAGCCCGGGCCCGCACGACTGTGCCGGTCTCTTTGACCACTTTATTGAATTGATTAAGCAGTATCGCGCCTAAGAAATAGAGGAAAGAGTTTCATGCCAAAACGTAATGACCTTCAGAGCATCCTGATCCTCGGCGCCGGCCCCATCGTCATCGGCCAAGCCTGCGAATTTGACTACTCCGGCGCCCAGGCGTGCAAAGCCCTGCGCGAGGAGGGCTACCGCGTCATTCTGGTCAACTCCAACCCGGCCACCATCATGACCGACCCGGAGATGGCAGACGCCACCTACATCGAGCCCATCACCTGGGAAGTAGTGCGCGAAATCATCAAGAAAGAGCGCCCGGACGCCATCCTGCCCACCATGGGCGGCCAGACTGCGCTTAACTGCGCACTGGCGCTGGAGAAGCATGGCGTGCTGGCCGAATTCGGTGTCGAGATGATCGGTGCCACCGCCGACGCCATCGACAAGGCCGAAGACCGCTCCCGCTTTGACAAGGCGATGCGCAGCATTGGCCTCGAGTGCCCGCGTGCCGGCATCGCCCACAACATGGAAGAGGCGTGGGGCGTGCAGCAGATGGTCGGTTTCCCCTGCATCATCCGTCCCTCCTTTACCATGGGTGGCTCGGGTGGCGGCATCGCCTACAACACCGAAGAGTTCGTCGAGATCTGCGAGCGCGGTCTGGATCTCTCCCCGACCAAAGAACTGCTCATCGACGAGTCGCTGATCGGCTGGAAAGAGTACGAGATGGAAGTGGTGCGGGATCGCAACGACAACTGCATCATCGTCTGCGCCATCGAAAACTTCGACCCCATGGGTATCCACACCGGTGACTCCATCACGGTCGCGCCAGCCCAGACGCTGACCGACAAGGAGTACCAGCTGATGCGCAACGCCTCCATGGCGGTGCTGCGCGAAATCGGTGTCGAGACCGGCGGCTCCAACGTCCAGTTCGGTATCAACCCGAAAGATGGCCGCATGGTCATCATCGAGATGAACCCGCGGGTGTCGCGTTCCTCCGCGCTGGCTTCCAAGGCGACCGGTTTCCCCATCGCCAAGATCGCCGCCAAGCTCGCCATCGGTTACACCCTCGACGAGCTGATGAACGATATCACCGGCGGTCGTACTCCGGCCTCCTTCGAGCCGGCCATCGACTACGTGGTCACCAAGGTACCGCGCTTCAACTTTGAAAAATTCGCCGGTGCCAACGACCGTCTGACGACCCAGATGAAGTCGGTCGGTGAAGTGATGGCCATCGGCCGCAACTTCCAGGAGTCCCTGCACAAGGCGCTGCGCAGCCTCGAAACTGGCAAAACTGGCTTCGACCCCATGGTTGACCTCAATGCCCCGGACTCCCTGACCCGCATCCGTCACGAGCTGCAGGATGCAGGTAGCGACCGTATCTTCTACATCGCCGATGCATTCCGCGCCGGTCTCTCCATGGATGGCATCTTCAAGCTGACCAAGATTGACCCCTGGTTCCTGGTACAGATTGAAGACCTGGTGAAACTGGAAGAAGAGGTGAAAGAGCGC
This sequence comes from Aeromonas sp. s8, assembly GCF_040907785.1. NCBI lineage: Bacteria > Pseudomonadati > Pseudomonadota > Gammaproteobacteria > Aeromonadales > Aeromonadaceae > Aeromonas > Aeromonas sp. s8. The sequence continues at coordinate 112,617 of NZ_JBFOCL010000015.1, read as the reverse complement.
GGCATGGCCGGTCTCGATGCCGACTTCCTGCGTGCCCTCAAGCGCAAAGGCTTTGCCGATGCCCGTCTGGCCAAGATCCTCGGTGTGGCCGAAGGGGAAGTGCGCAAACTGCGCGCCCGCCACAACATCTTCCCGGTCTACAAGCGGGTCGATACCTGCGCCGCCGAGTTCGCCACCAACACCGCCTACATGTACTCCAGCTATGACGAGGAGTGCGAAGCGGCCCCGAGCAACCGCGACAAGATCATGATCATCGGCGGCGGCCCGAACCGTATCGGTCAGGGTATCGAGTTCGACTACTGCTGCGTGCACGCGGCGCTGGCCCTGCGCGAAGACGGTTACGAGACCATCATGGTCAACTGCAACCCGGAGACCGTCTCTACCGATTACGACACCTCGGATCGTCTCTACTTCGAGCCGGTGACCCTGGAAGATGTGCTGGAAATCGTGCGCATCGAAAAACCCAAGGGCGTCATCGTTCAGTACGGTGGCCAGACCCCGCTGAAACTGGCCCGAGCACTGGAAGCCAACGGTGTGCCGATCATCGGTACCAGCCCGGATGCCATCGACCGCGCCGAAGACCGCGAGCGCTTCCAGTCTGCCGTCGAGCGCCTCGGCCTCAAGCAGCCGGAAAACGGCACCGTCACCGCGCTGGAGCAGGCCGTGCTGCTGGCCGAGCGCATTACCTACCCGCTGGTGGTTCGCCCCTCCTACGTGCTGGGTGGCCGCGCCATGGAAATCGTCTATGACGAGCAGGATCTGCGTCGCTACTTCGCCGAGGCGGTGAGCGTCTCCAACGAATCGCCGGTACTGCTGGACCGCTTCCTGGACGATGCGACCGAGCTGGACGTGGATGCTATCTGCGACGGCACCGATGTGGTCATCGGCGGCATCATGGAGCACATCGAGCAGGCCGGTATCCACTCCGGTGACTCCGGTTGCTCCCTGCCTCCCTATACCTTGTCCAAGAAAATTCAGGACGAGATCCGCGAGCAGGTGCGCAAGCTGGCGCTGGAGCTCGGCGTTATCGGCCTGATGAACGTGCAGTTCGCGGTCAAGGGCGATGACATCTACCTCATCGAGGTGAACCCGCGTGCCGCCCGTACCGTGCCGTTTGTCTCCAAGGCGACCGGCGCCCCGCTGGCCAAGATTGCCGCCCGTGTGATGGCCGGTCAGTCGCTGCAAGAGCAGGGCTTCACCAAAGAGATCATCCCACCCTACTACTCGGTGAAAGAGGTGGTACTGCCGTTCGCCAAGTTCCCGGGAGTTGACCCGCTGCTGGGGCCAGAGATGCGCTCTACCGGTGAGGTGATGGGGGTGGGCAGCAGCTTCGCCGAGGCCTATGCCAAGGCGCAGCTGGGGGCCAACCACGCCGTACCGAAAGAGGGGCGTGCCCTGCTGTCTGTTCGTCACAGTGACAAGGCGCAGGTAGTCGACTTGGCCGCCAAGCTGCTGGAGCTGGGCTACGAGCTCGACGCCACTCACGGCACCGCGGTCGCGCTGGGCGAGGCGAGCATCAACCCGCGTCTGGTCAACAAGGTGCACGAAGGTCGCCCGCACATTCTGGATCGCATCAAGAATGGCGAGTACACCTACATCGTCAACACCGCCGAAGGGCGGGTGGCGATCCAGGACTCCAAGCAGCTGCGTCGCGCCGCCTTGCAGAACAAAGTGGCGTATACCACCACCATGAATGAGGCATTTGCCACCTGCATGGCCATCAGTGTGGATGCCACCGCCAACGTCAACTCGGTGCAGGAGTTGCACCAGAAGGTGAAAAACCGCTAAGAGTTTCCAGCGGGCATCAGCCCGACTTGCCAGACGACCAACCCCCGCCAGCGATGGCGGGGGTTTCTTTTTATCAGGCGCTCACCGTACGGCTCGGGGCGGGTGAGCCATTGAGGAAGGTCATGAGTTCCGCATCGCAGACAACGGATGGCGCGTGGGGTGGTAAAAGCTGGCAAGGGGAGGGGATGCTGCGAGCGCGGGTTTCAACTGCGGCAGGCAATCCTCTACAATGGCCCCACTTTGCTTGTCAGAGCAGTGCCAGCGGCGCTGCCTGTAGGGCCTACAAAAAATGGACATGCTTATGACCGCTTTGCCTTCCTGTCGTCTTCTTGCCTTCTGCTCTGCCTTGTTGCTGGCCGGTTGTGCCAGTGATCCCGCCTCCGCGCCTGCCAAAGAAGCGAGCGTGAGCAACCCCAAAACGCCCCCTGCCATGCAGCCGCGCAAACCGGCGGATATGAAGAGCCGCATCGTGCGCTTCTTGCCCCGTCAGGTGTCGGACAAACAGGGGTGGGCCAACGACGTGGTGACGGCGCTCACCACCCAGGGGGTGACGGTCAATGAGCACAATGTCTGTAGCGTGCTGGCGGTGGCGGAGCAGGAAGCCACTTATCAGGCCGACCCCGTGGTGCCGGGCCTTGGCAAGATCGCCTGGAAAGAGATCAACTCACGGGCAGCCAAGCTGCTGATCCCCGAATTTATGGTGCGGGCCGCGCTCTCCATCAACTCGCCCACCGGCAAGAGCTATGCCGAGCGGATCGACAAGTTGCGAACCGAGCGGGAGATGAGTGAAATCTTCGAAGATATGATCAGCATGCTGCCGATGGGCAAGACGCTGTTTGGCAACCTCAACCCGGTGCATACCGGTGGCCCGATGCAGGTGAGCATCGCCTTTGCCGAGGCGAACGCCCGTGGCTACCCCTATCCAATCAAGGATTCCATCCGCCACGAAGTTTTTACCCGTCGCGGCGGCATCTGGTTTGGCACCAAACATATCTTCGGTTATCCCGTCGACTACCCGGATACCCTCTACCGCTTTGCCGATTTCAACGCCGGCTGGTACGCCAGTCGCAATGCCGCTTTTCAAGCTGCCGTCAGCCGTTTGAGTGGCAAAACTCTGGCGCTGGACGGGGATCTGATCCGCTATGACTCGGATCTGCCGGGCAACACCGAGCTGGCCGTCTACACCCTCGCCAACCGGGTCAATATGAGCAAACAGGCGATCCACCAGAGCCTTCGCAAAGGGGATACCGCCGAATTTGCCGAGACCGATCTCTACCATCGCATCTTTACCCTGGCCGACAAGCAAGCTGGCAAGCGACTGCCCCGCGCCATCCTGCCCGGCATTCAGCTAAAGAGCCCGAAAATTACCCGCAACCTTACCACCGCCTGGTTTGCCAAGCGGGTGGATGACAGAGAGCAGCGATGTGTGCGGCAGATGGCGACGATTAGGTAGGACTGGGTTTGCTGCGAGACTAGTTGCAAAGCGGGTTGCCATTGTTAATGGCAACCCGCACGCTTAATCGCCCCTTCCAATGGAGATCTTTGGCTCGCAGCCAGTTATGAACGGTGGCGGCTCCTTCCGAGTGGCATGAGTTGTTACTACTTTTGCGGGATCAGCCGTGTTGGCGGCGGTCGTTGGCTTGGGCCAGTAGCATGCGGCTTTCACGCAGGAACTGGTCGGCGTGTTCGCCGAAGAAACCGGAGACTTGCGAGAAGGCCTCGATGAAACCGTCCCTGTCCCCCCGCTCCAGCAGCCCCAGCGCTTCACCGAAGTTCTGGTAGTAGCGACGGATCATCGCCAGATTCTGCGGTGACGACAAAATGATGTCGGCATAGAGGTGGGGATCCTGAGCGAACAGCCGCCCCACCATGGCGAGCTCCAGCCGGTAGATGGGGGAGCTCAAACTCAGCAGGCGATCCAGATTGGCCTGCTCCCGGGAGAGGTGCCAGCCATAGGCAAAGGTGGCGAAGTGACGCAGTGCCTGAATGAGGGTCATCGCCTCATCGTGGGCCTTGGCTTCCACCTGTTGCAAGCGGGCGCCCCAGATGGTCATCTGATCCAGCAGCCATTGGCTGGCGGCGGGGTCACGACCCTGGCAGCAGACGATCACCTGCTTGGCGAGACTCGCCACATCCGGTCCGAACATGGGGTGCAGTCCCAGTACCGGCCCTTGGTGCACCGCCAGCATATGCTCGAGCGGTGCCGCTTTCACGCTGGTGACATCCACCAGCAGGCAGTGGGCGGGCAGGTTGCCAAGGCGATCGATGATCTGGCAGGTGATATCGATGGGCACCGCCACCATCACCAGACCTGCTCCGGCGAGGATCTCGTCAGCGCGCGGCCAATCGGCTTGCTCCAGCGTCTCGACCCGATAGCCGGAGAGGCTGAACATGTGGCCAAACAAGCGGCCAAGCTGGCCTTGACCGCCGATGATGACCACCTTGCCAAGGTCCGGCTTTATGCACTTGAAGCCGGTGTCTTTCTCGCTGGCATAAGATTCACGCATCACCCGGCGCAGCACGTCTTCGATGAGATCGCCGGGCACTCCCAACTGCTCAGCCTCGGCGCGGCGGCGGGCCAGCATGCTCGCTTCCCGATCCGGTGCATAGATGGGCAGGCCGTGGCGGCTCTTTACCTCACCCACTTCTCCCACCAGGGCCAGACGGGCGGCAAGCAGATCGATTAGCTGCTTGTCCACCGCATCTATCTTGTCCCTGAGTACATTCAACTCTTCAGCCATATCCAGTCCCTGCTGGCGCCGCGAGCGGCGGCGCCCTGAAATTCAAGATGCAAGTAAGGTATCACGGCGTGAGCGGCTTGATGCCACCAGCGGTGATACCTCGATTGTTCAATAGGTTACGACAAGATACCACGGCTTACCGCGCGGTTCTGCCCTTGAGAGGGTCAGCCAGCTGGCTGTGGCAGCGGGCCAGCAGGGTGGCGGTGGTGTCCCAGTCGATGCAGGCATCAGTGATGGAGACCCCGTAGCGCATCAGCTCCTTGGGCTGCTCGCTGGACTGGTTGCCCTCGAACAGGTTGGATTCGAGCATCACCCCGATGATGGAGCGGTTGCCCTCCTGGATCTGGTGGATGACGTTGTCGGCCACCTTGGGCTGCAAACGGTGATTCTTGCTGGAGTTGCCGTGGCTGCAATCCACCACAAGGCTCGGCAGCAGGCCCGCTTTCTCCAGCGCCTCTTCCGCCAGCGACACGTTGACCGAGTCATAGTTGGGATGTTTGCCGCCGCGCAGGATCACGTGGCCATCCGGGTTGCCCTGGGTCTGCAGCAGCGCAACCTGGCCCTGCTGGTTGATCCCCATAAAGGCGTGAGGGGAGGAGGCCGCCTGCAGCGCATTGATGGCGGTCCCCAGGTTGCCGTCGGTGCCGTTCTTGAAGCCGACCGGCATGGAAAGGCCGGACGCCATCTCCCTGTGGGTCTGGGATTCGGTGGTGCGGGCGCCGATGGCTGACCAGGAGAAGAGCTCGGCCAGATATTGCGGGCTGATGGGGTCGAGCGCTTCGGTGGCCAGCGGCAACTCCAGCTCCGCCAGCCAGCAGAGCAGCTCGCGGGCACGGTGCAGCCCCAGCTCCACATCGAAGGTGCCATCCAGATTGGGGTCGTTGATAAAGCCTTTCCAGCCGACCGTGGTGCGCGGCTTCTCAAAGTAGACCCGCATGACAATGTAGAGAGAGTCCTGATAGGCATCATGCAGCGCTTTGAGTCTGGTTGCGTACTCTTTGGCGGCGTCCATGTCGTGGATGGAGCAGGGACCACAGATCACCAGCAGCCGGTGATCGCGGCGGTGAATGATATCGGCGATGGTATTGCGGGCCCCTTGCACGAATGCCAGCGCCTTGTCGGAGATGGGTAACTTCTCCTTGAGCTGGGCAGGCGTGATCATCACTTGTTCGGACTGGATATGGATGTTGTTCAGGGGGTCTCTTTGCATGATTTCATTCTCTCTACTGTATTAAGCCAAAAGCGGTTGTACCTATATATTTACACCGGTACCTGCTTTGTTACGCAACCGCCATCACCTTACCAAGGAAAAACAAACAATCAAGTGAAACTAGTGGGTTTACCGCTAAAAAGTCAGATAAAGGAGCTGCTATATAGCGCGAACAGGAATAATACAGAGGTTTTTTCGGAGGGTTAATGGTTTTTGTGTAATTTAATGTTTACGCTCAGGGGCGTGAAGGCTGCGTTGCCCAGCTGTTAACCCACAGTAAATGGTATCTCTGGGAGACTGCAACGCGATGGCAATGATGGTGTGAGGTGGCTATCTGGTCAGCCATAGAAAGAGGGAGCCATGATGGCTCCCTTTGCGGTAGGAAGGGGGATCCCGTCTGGCTGCGGATCAGCGCTTTTGTTTTCCCTGCAGCTCTTTGTTCAGGCGAGTGAGCATCCCCTGGGTGACCAGCACTATGCCCTGCTCGGAGCGGTGGAAGCGACGTGCATCTTCATCGGCGTTTTCACCGATCACCGTGCCTTCCGGCAGTTTGCACCCCTTGTCGATCACCACCCGGCGCAGTCGGCAACCGGCACCAATCTCCACACCCGGGAAGATAACGGCCTGATCCAGGGTGCAGAAGGAGTCGACCCGCACATTGGTAAAGAGCACCGAACTCAGGATGAAAGAGCCACTGACGATGGTGCCCCCGGCAAACATGGAGTTGATGGTCATGCCGTGCTGGCCGTTTCGGTCCTGCACGAACTTGGCGGGAGGAGTCATGTTCTGACTGGTCCAGATGGGCCAGTCCTGATCGTAGATATCCAGCTCAGGCGTGACGGAAGCGAGATCCATATTGGCCTCCCAGAAGGAGTCCACAGTGCCCACATCGCGCCAGTAGGGACGGCGATCCGGACAGCAGCCGACACAGGACATGCCAAACGGGTGAGCGAATGCGGTGCCCTCTTTCACCACGCGGGGGATCACGTCCATGCCGAAATCGTGATGGGACTGCTCGTTGGCAATGTCCTCTTCCAGCAACTGATAGAGATACTCGGCATCGAAGATATAGACGCCCATGGAGGCCAGCGCGGTGTCGGCCTTGCCCGGCATGGCGGGCGGGTTAGCAGGCTTTTCGACGAAGGCATTGATCTTGCGATCATCATCCACCGCCATTACCCCGAAGGCGCTTGCTTCACTGCGTGGCACCTCGATGCAGGCAACGGTCACCTTGGCACCCATATTGACGTGGTCGAGCAGCATGGCGGCGTAATCCATCTTGTAGATGTGATCGCCTGCCAGCACCACCACATATTTGGGGGCGTGATCGCGGATGATATCCAGATTCTGGTAGACCGCATCGGCGGTACCCCGATACCAGTTCACCTCATCCACCCGCTGCTGGGCAGGGAGCAGATCGATAAACTCGTTCATCTGGTAGCGCAGGAAAGACCAGCCCGATTGGAGATGGCGCAACAGGCTGTGGGATTTGTACTGGGTCACGACACCGACCCGACGAATGCCGGAGTTGATGCAGTTGGAGAGCACGAAATCGATGATGCGGAATTTTCCGCCGAAATGAACGGCAGGTTTTGCACGGTTGTCGGTTAACTGTTTGAGGCGACTACCCCGCCCTCCTGCGAGTACCAAAGCCATGGTCTCGTTCAGCAACTGTCTGGATTTTGCTGTATTGGCAGGTTGTAACAACATCTCATATCCCTTTGTAGATAAATCACTACAATGTTGCCTCCTTTGAGCCCTCAAGAAAGTGCTTTCAGTCACATTTTATGGTTTACGACGTAATAAAATGACCTTTTTGTTATTAAAAATGACGGGTTGATCCGTCATTGCTTTCAATATGGTCAGTTGTCAATTGAGGCGAGCCGAACGACAAAATGGGCGGCGAGAGAGGAGGGATGAAAAAGCCCCTGCCAATGGTTGGCAGGGGCCCGGTTTGTTGAGACCCTGAGCCGGGTCTGATTAACAAGGTTCAGGCTGCGTTGGCCAGTGGCTCCTCGCTCTTCTTCTGGTAGGCCTGCGGGGTGAGCCCAAGCAGCTCCTGCACGGTCGAGGCGACGGTGATGGAGGAGACGGTGCCCACCAGGATCCCGGCAAACAGGGTGAAGGAGAAGCCGTAGAGGGCGTCACCGCCAAACAGCAGCAGCGCACCCACGGTAAACAGGGTGGTGCCCGAGGTGATCATGGTGCGACTGAAGGTCGCCTTGATGGCTACATCGGAGCATTCGTGGATCCCCATCTGGGTACGCGAGCTCAGCAGATCCCGCAGCCTGTCCGAGATGACGATGCTGTCGTTGAGGGAGTAGCCGATCACCGCCATCAAGCCGGCGATGATGTTCAGATCGAATTCGATTTGAAAGAGTGACAGCAGCCCCAGCGCCACGATGGCGTCATGGACCACCGAGAGCAGGATGCCGATGGCCTGACGCCACTCGAAGCGAAACGCCAGATAGGCCGACATCGCCAGCGAAGCGACCAGCACCGCCAGCATCCCCTGCTGGAACAGTTCGGCACCCACCTGAGGGCCGACGATGGTGGTGCGCAGCAACTCGACCGGCATCCCCAGCTGTTGGGTCAGCATGGTGGCGAGATCCGCCGCGGGCCAGGGCAGTTCGTGGGGGGGCAGCTTGATCAGCCACTCGCCGGGAATACCGGCCGAGCTCAGTTCAACGGCTCCCGCCAGCGGGGAGACCAGCATGGCATTGAGCTCATGGGCCTCTTTCAGGGTCTGGATATGAAACTCCAGCAGGATCCCGCCGGTAAAATCGAGCCCCAGTATCAGGCCGTTCACCAGCAAGATGGCGACGCTGGCCACGGTCAGCAGGATGGAAGCCCACAGGCCGATATAGCGCCAACGGGTCAGCCCCATGGCAACGATCATTCTCAACATAATTCTCTCCTTGGCCAGCCAGCATCAGGCTGTTGGCCCATCACGACGTGTCGCGACACGCCGGGAAATAGTGTTCTGCTTTGGCCACTCCGGCCATATCCATGGCCGATGGCGCAGCCAAAGCCGCTCATCAGAGGGACTGCTGTCCCGTTACACCTTCAGCGTGCGCTCGCTGCTGCGTCCCCATAGGGGGTTGATGATGGCGCGTGTCCCCCAGATCCCGGTGATCATGCTGGAGAGCAGACCCAGAATGAGGGTGATGGAGAAGCCCTGCAGCGGCCCGGAGCCGATGGAGTAGAGCACCACGGCGCAGATGAGCGTAGTGATGTTGGCATCGAAAATGGTGTGGAAGGCCGAGCGATAGCCAAAGTCGATGGCGTTGGCCAGTGAGCCACCCTCTCGCAGACGGTCCCTGATCCGCTCGAAGATCAGCACATGGGTATCTACCGCCATGCCCACCGTCAGCACTAGACCGGCGATCCCCGGCAGGGTCAGCACGGCGCCCGGCAGCACTGCCAGCATGCCGACCTGCATCAACAGGTTGGCGACCAGCGCCGTGATGGCAACCCAGCCGAACTTGCGATACCAGGCCATCATAAACAGCATCATGCCCGCCATACCGAAGGCCAGTGCGGTGAAGCCCGCCTCGATATTCTGCATCCCCAGGGTCGGGCCAATGGAGCGCTCCTCGAGGATCTTGAGGGGGGCGGTGAGGGCGCCGGCACGCAGCAGCATGGCCAGCTCCTGAGCTTCCGGCAGACTACCAATGCCGGTGATGCGGAACTGGTTGCCAAGGGCGGTCTGGATGGTGGCGACGTTGATCACTTCGCTTTGGGCGCGCAGTTTGCCCTGGGCGTTAGTCTTGTACTCGGTGAAGACGGTCGCCATCGGCTTGCCCACATGCTGGCGGCTGAACTGGTTCATCTTGCTGCCACCCAGGGTATCGAGCACGATATTGACCTGGGGTTGACCCATCTCGCCCATGTTGGCGCGGGCATCGACGATGTGCTCGCCGGTGAGTACCGGCTTGCGCGCCATGCCGACGGCCTGACCGTTGCGATCGGCGATATAGAAGTGGCTGTCGGCTTTGGCCTCGTAGAAGGCCAGCGAGGCGGTGGCGCCGATCACCTCTTTCGCCTGCTTGGGGTTATGTACCCCGGGCAGTTCGATACGGATACCATCCTGCCCCTGACGCACCACCGAGGCTTCGACGATGCCGAGCTCGTTGATCCGTTTTTTCAGGATCGACAGGTTCTGGGTCACGGCGTTGTTGACCAGCAGGGTACGCTCCGCCTCGCTCAGCACCAGTTTCAGATCATTGCCGGAGCGGGTCAGCTTCCACTGATCCTGACGGGTACCGGCACTCTCCTTGATGATGGCGAGCCAGCTCTCCTGTTCGGCCACCTCCGGCAGGGTGACGGCTACGGCGCCCTGTGCGCTGCGCGTGACGCTGGCGCCGCGCAGGTTGGCTTCACGGAAACGGGTGCGCAGGGTATCCACCAGATTCTTGGTCTGATTGTCGATGACAAAGTCCACGTCCACCCCGATCAGCAGCTGGGAGCCGCCACGCAGATCGAGCCCCAGCTTGATGGGGTCGGCGCCAAGGCGGGTGATCCAGGCCGGTGCGTTGGAGTGAAACTCCAGGGTCAGGGCGGCACTGTCGACCCCTTGCTGCTCCAGCAACTGCTTGGCGCGCTGCAGTTCACCCTGGCTGGCAAAGACCAGCTCGACTCGCTCAGGTTGCTCAATGACCTTGAGCGGGGTCAGGTGTTTGTCGCTCAGCAGCATCTGTTGCTGGGTGGTCAGGCGCGGCTGTCCGTGCAGGCCGAGGGAGGGCTGCTCACCGAAAAAGGTGGGCAGGGAGTAAAAGGTAAAGGTCAACAGCATCAACAACAGCAGTGCGTACTGCCACTTGCTCATGCGGTTGAGAACGGTGCGATTGCTCTTTCTCATGGCAAACAAGCCTCTGTCAGGAGAATGGTGCCTAGGCCGATAGCAACAAGGCTCGGCAAGGCGCAAAAAATGGGATGCATCAGATGCGGATCAGGCAGTTGCCGGATCCGTCAGGAAGAGGAGATGAGCAAACAGTGGATGTGCCAGCCCCTCCGGGGTCAGGCGCTCAGATAGCTCTGGGTGAAGCGGTATTGCAGATGTTGGCGCTGTAGATGGCGCCGGTGGATCGCGCCAAAGCGATCGCGAAAACTCTGTTTGTGATAGAGCTCGGGTGCCAGCATCAGCCAGCCGAGCAGCAATAGCAGGATGGCCTGAGCCGACCAGCTCTGGATCAGCTCGTAGACCACACTCTTGGGCTGGTTGTCACTGCGCAGGGATTGTTCGAGACGCAGCAGGTGATTCTGATGGCTGCCGACAAACTTGATGATGCCATCATCGCTGTCGCTAAGCTGATTGAACACCTGAGTCTGCTGCTGTTCACTCTGGGGAGATGCGGGTAGCAGCGGGCCTTCCATTCGGGCGATGGAACAAAGCAGAGTGAGGGCGATAACCAGAGTTACCAGCACCAGTTTTACTTTGTCGATAAGGCGCAAAAAGTTAATTCCCGATAAATAGAAAGGGCAAACTACCACACGCGCCCGGTTTGAACAAGGTTGCCCCGGGCGCATGGCACCATTCGATGCCGCTCGTCAGCTGCCGCTCATCTGCTTGAAGTCGCGGGCATAACCCTTGAGCAGGGAGTAGAGATGGGCCCGCTGGGAGATATCCAGCGACTGGCTCATGGCGCTCAGCCAGTTGACGGTACGCTGGCGTGACTGCTCGGTATAGCCGGTAAAGCGGCCATCCATCAGCCCATCCCCCTCGGCCAGCAGGTCAGTCAGCTCGCGGGTAAAGTCGGGACTCTGGCGCTGCTTCATCAGCCTGTCCAGCTCCTGGGTCCAGGACTCCTGAAACTCGAGCCAGGGGGGCATCAGCTCGTATTGCCATTCGGCCCACTGGGCCACCAGTGGCGCCTGTGCCGGTTTCACCTCGCCAATCCAGAACTCGAGCCGCTTGTTCATCTTGTCGCGAAACTCCGCCAGCATCTGCTCTTTGGGCTCAGTGGCAAAGTCCTTTTGCCGCTCCTGTTGCCGCTTGACCCGATCGGTCATAAAGCGGGCCACCTGCTCGTCGGTCAGGGTGCGCGCCAGCCTGACCGCACGGGGGATAGTGTTTTCCAGCGTGCGGGTCAGGCTCTGCTGCACCGCATCGAGATTGGTCGAGATCTGCTCCGGCGTCATGGGGCTGGCCACCGCCTTGGCCAGTGCATCGAGATCCCTGGCGTAGCGCGGCAGCTCGTGCTGGCGATGCCAGGCCATCAGCCCCTTCACTTCGCGGCTGAGCAGATCCTTCTGCGAATAGGAGAGGGCAAAGTAGTCATCCAGCTGCCAGATGATGGCGGTATCGAGCCAGTAGTAGATCACCCGGGTGGAGCAGCCGGTCAGCAGCAGGCCGATCAGCAGCAGACCCCAGGTTTTCGGCTTGTGCCAGCGCACCTTGTTTATCATCTGTTACTCCAGTCGTTGCCGGTTGATGGCGATCAGGGTGTCATAGTCGAGTGAGGGCTGTTGCTCTGCCATCAGCAGGGCCCAGAGCAGGCCGATATAGTCGACCCAGGGTAAAAATGCCTCGCTCTGAAAATCGGGCCACTGGTGGCGCGGCACGGCCTGCAGATAGTGCGCTTCCAGCTCGTCGCGCCGCTCGGCGGGCCACTCATGGGTGCGCTGGATGCTGGCGAGCTCAAAGCCGGGGTGACCTGCCGCGCCATACTCCCAGTCGATGACCCAGGGTTTGCTTCCCAACAAGTTAGCCGGATTGAGATCATGGTGGCAAGGGCGCCAGCAATCATTTGGCTCACTGCTGGCGAGCAAGCTCCGCTCCAGGGCGGGCAGCCAGGAGGGGATGTGGGCCAGTCTAGCGCGATAGCCTGCGGCGTGAGCCCGCACCGCCATCACCACCGCAGGTAGCGGCAGGCGATGGAGCTTGCGCAGCACCTCTGCCAGCAGACGGGGCTGCTCGGCTTCCGGTGGCGCCGCGTGCACCCAGTTTGGCTCATCGCACCATTCGAGCAGCATCAGACCGCTGGCGGGATCGCCATAGTGGCAGGGCAGCGCCAACCCTTCGGCCATCGCCCCCTGATAAAGCTGCCACTCGGTGGGACGGTCGATGCCAAGGCGCACCGGGTCGGAGTGGCCCTGACGCAAAAAGTAACTGCGCCCCGAGGGGAGGCGCAGTCGATAGTTGCAGTTGGTCAGACCTAACCCGAGTGGTTCTAGCTGCCCCTCCCGCCAGGGGGCGGGCAGGCTGGTCAGCAGCGGATCACAGTTGTCCGTCACCGGGAGCAGGTTACCAGCCAAAGGTGGACTTCTTCGCCTGCTTGCGGATCTCTTTCTGGTCAGCCCACAGCAGTTCGCCGTTTTGCAGATCCATCAGGTTCATGGTCATCTGGTAGTAGACATCCTTCACTTTGCCATTGTCCTTGACGATGCTGGCGAGGTTGCCATAGACCATGTAGCGGGCACCGGTCTGCTTACCCAGGCGTACCATGGAGGCCGGGTCTACCATGCCGCTGCTCTGCTGGTATTCGAGCTGCTGCTTGACGGCGGCCACCTTGCTCATGTCGACGAAGCGGAACTTGCCAGCCCGCAGCAACTTGGTGCGGATGGTGTCGGTGATGGCTTCGGTATCGATGTGCTCGGAGGTCTTGTTGCGGATAGAGTCCATAAACATCACCGGACGACCGCCAGCGGTGATCTCGCTGGTGGCGGGGGAGGCGAGCATGGAGTCCGCCATCTTGTCGGCGATGGCCTGCAGGTCGCTTGAGCCGTAATCGACGGTGACGGTTTCGGTTTCGGTCGGATCGCCATAGCTGACGGTGGTGCTGGAGCAGCCGCCCAAGAGCAATGCAGAGGTCAATATCAGCAGGGCATGATTCATTTTCATCAGTAGGATTCCTCAATCACTTCGCGTACGTAAATCCGGTAACCCTGCGCCGCCGGGCTGGGCGCCAGGGCCGAGAGGGTGCGGGTCTGATAGCCATGCAGCTTGATGGGGGTCCAGCCGCGGCCATCGCTGGCGACCTCCTGACCGGCCTCATCATACCAATAGAAGATATATTGCAGCTTGTTATCGCCGCGCTGGGTGCTGGCGGCGGCCACATTGACTTGCAGCAGGCCATTTTGCTGGCGGCGGCTCAGCTCGGTCAGGGTGACGTTGACGTTTTGATGCTGCTCCAGCGTGGGTGCACCGCCCGCCGGGCCATAGAGCGCCACGCCGGAGGTGTTGGTGGCACAGCCGGTCAGCAGCAGCGCGAGCCCGAGGGCCAACCCGTATGCTTTCATCTTGCTCTCCTTAATCGGGGTGAGTGGGGCCGCGTGTGAGCCTGCCCGGTTAATTGTCTTGCTCATCTCTCTTCGCCATCTGCTCAGAGCGGCATCACCCGGGTGGTCAGACCGGCGCCGAGGCGCTGTACCCAGACCAGGGTGGTACGTCCCTTGTGGATGGTGAGCGGCAATTGCCGCTGCGCCGTCCCTGCGCCCAGGGTGAGATTGATGTCACCTGCCGGCACCATCCCCTGCCAGCTCGATGCCTGAGCTGGCAGCGTCAGCCAGCTGCGGGTATCAGCCCGCTCGGAGAGGGTGTTGAAGATCCCCACCAGAATATTGCCCACATCGCCCCCCTCTTTGGCGGCGGTGCGGCGCATCTGCTCCTTGGCCACCAGTCGCAGCGCCTGGCGGGTCAGCATGCCGGGCAGCCGCTCCTGCAGATCTTTGGCGGCCAGCGCTTCCAGCCTGACCAGCTCGCTGGTCTGCCAGGCCCGCTTGCCGACTTCCACCGTCAGCGGGCCGGTGTCGCTGGCCCGATTATCGTAATAGGGGATGGCGACGGTAAAGGTGCGAAAATCGCCGCGGGAGGTGGAGATGGGCAGCGGCAGGAACAGTTCGCGCCGCGCCGGAATCAAACCATCTTCAAACAGCACCACCAGTTGGCCTTGATCTTTTGCAAGCGGCGGTGCTTTGCGGCCTATCTTTTTCTCGGTCTCGCGGATCTCGTCCGGTGAGCCACGCAGCTGCGCCAGACGCAGCAAGGCATCTTGCAGGCTGCGGTTGTCCGGCGCTATCTGGTAGCCGCGTTGATAGTCGACCCAGGCATCGTTGAGATCCCCGGCCGCCTCATAGAGCACGGCGGAAAAATAGAAGGTGTAGGCGTTCTGAAAACCGTTTTTGACCTTGCCGATCAACCGGTCGAGATCCGGTGCGCCGCGCGACATCAGCTGGCGCATCTCGCCTTCTGCTTCGGCCTCTTCGCTCTCATCCTTCGCCTTGCGCACCTCATCGGCTCGCCGTTTAAGCGCCTGCTCCTGCACCTGATTGGCCCGGCGCACCTCTACCAGGGCGCCATCGGCATCACCCCGTTGCAGATAGTTGAGGGCCAGATAGTGATGCAGCATGGTGCGTTCGTAATCGGGAGTACGATAGGCCATCGACTGATCGTTGGTGAGCAGACTGCCCACCTGATCCAGACCGTGGCTCAGCCGGTATTCGGCCTGATTGTCTTCCCACTGAAGGCGGCTGTCGGCGGCGGTGAACGCCTGCTTGCTGCCCGCATCCTGACCGGCGAGCCAGGCAATGCGCCCCTGTTCGAGCCGATCCAGCACAAAGGTGTCATCCCCAAGGGTGGAGTCGCGCACTTCGGGCAGAGCCTCGGCGGCATGGCCCAGCAGCAGCTGGTTGCGCAGGGGCACCATCTGATCGGAGTAGGAGACGAACATATCCTGCCAGCGGGAGGCGCAGCCTCCCAGCAACAGCAGGGCGCCGCAGAGCAACAGGGCGCTGCGGCAGGTTGAGGCGTTGCGATTCATTACAGGCTGAGCAGCGGTCCCAGCGGCTGGCCACCGACCAGATGCATGTGGATGTGGTAGACCTCCTGCCCGCCGTGGCGGTTGCAGTTCATGATGAGGCGGTAGCCATCTTCGGCGATGCCCGCCTCGCTTGCCAGCTTGCGGGCCACGGTGAACATCCGGCCAAGGGCCAGTTCATGTTCGGCTTCCACGTCATTGACGGTGGGGATCAGTACATTGGGGATGATCAGAATATGGGTCTTGGCCTTGGGCTGGATATCCCGGAATGCGGTGACCAGATCGTCTTGATAAAGGATGTCGGCGGGGATCTCTTTACGGATGATTTTGCTGAAAATGGTTTCTTGCGCCATGGCTAACTCCCTTATATGAAACAGAAAATTGAACTAGAACCCCAAGCGGCTCCCGAAAGGGGGGCGAGCAGCACGCCAAGTGTGACACAAGCCGACATTTGACACAGCTGATGTCCCATTCCCTTCAGTTATTGTTAAAAATACCGATAGCCAGAGGGACGTCATCTGCAGCGCCTGTTCAGGGTGGTCTGCAGGGTATCAAAAGGACGGGGTACTCAGGCAAGGGACTTTTGCATATACAGCGGGACAATAATGAAACAAACAATGTCGGATCTCTCCATCTTGCAGCGAGTCTACCTTGGCTTCGCGATCCTGGTGGCCGTGATGGTGGCCAGTTCACTGCTTACATTTCGTAGTCAGGAGACTCTGGGGAACGCACTGGAGCAGGTTACCCAGCAGTCTATGCCGCTGGTGATTGCCAGCAGCCAGACCCAGATCACCCTGCTCAGCGCCAACAAGTGGCTGGGGGATGTGCTCACCGAGCAGGACCCCAAACAGCTGCCAGCCGAAGTGGCCGAACTGAAACAGGCCAAGGCCGCGGTGGGCAAGAGCCTTGACGTCTTGCGCCAGCAGGTGGCCCACCACCCCGAACTGCAAGGGGAGATGAGCAGCCTCAGCCAGCAGGTCGACAGCTACCTGCAACTGACCGATACCCTGCCCGGCGAACACGAGGCGCTGCTCACCCGGCTGCACAAGGTCAATCTGGCCAAGGGGCAGTTTCAGGTCAGTCTGCCCCAGTTCAAGAAGAGTCTGGGTGACATGATGGTCACCATCGACGACAGCTTTATCAAGATGCTCTCCGAGACCCTGACCACCAAGCTTTCCGCTATCGAACTCTCCACCATGGACGCCCTCAATCAGACCATTCCGGCCCCCATCGAAGGGGCGCTCAAGCGCAACAAGATGCAGATCGAGGGGTTCAACAGCACCATCAAGGATCTGCAGGGGGAGCTGAAGAACTTCGAGAACGACATGGGCCACTATGTTCACGGCTTCGTGCGCGACACCACCGCAAGCGAAGGCGTGCTCTCCCAGTATCTGGCGCTGATGAAGCAGCAGGAACAGATGCGGGAGAAGAGCAAGCAGGCGAGCGCCCTCATCGTCGAGATCCAGAACCGGCTTGAGCGGATCACCGGCCAGAGTCAGCAGCTGATGAGTCAAAGCATTCTGCAAGCCAAAGCCACACAGAGCCAGAGCACCCTGACACAGGGAACCAGCATAGTCGTCGCCATCCTGATCGCCATGATGGTGGCTTATACCCTGGGCAAGGCCATTCGCCGTCCGCTCAGGGAACTGCTGCGGGTGCTGACCGAAGTGACTCAGGGCGACATGACCCAGCGCATCGGTTTTCAGAGCAAGAACGAATTTGGTCAGCTGGGCAGCCAGATCAACCTGCTGATTGCCCAGATGGGGGAGGTGCTGGCGCAGCTTTCACAAGCGTCTGCCCAGCTTAACGATGCCGCCCACTGCAATCGCCACACCACCGAATCGGTGCGGGCGGATCTGGAAAAACAGCGGCAGGAGACCGCCTCGGTCGCCGCCGCCATGACCCAGATGGAGGCCTCGGTGCGGGAGGTGGCGCAGGCTGCCAACCAGACCCTGGAGCGGGTGCAGGATGTGGAGAAGGCCTCCGAGATGGGGCGCAAGGTGATGGCAGGCAATATCACCACCACTCATCAACTGGCGGGCAAGCTGCAACAGACCGGCAAGGTGATTGGTGATGTGAGCGCCATGAGCAGCCAGATCGGCAATATCCTCGATGTCATTCGCGGCATCGCCGAGCAGACCAATCTGCTGGCCCTCAACGCCGCCATCGAAGCGGCGCGGGCCGGCGAGCAGGGGCGCGGATTTGCGGTGGTGGCCGATGAGGTGCGCAGTCTGGCGGGCCGTACCGCCCAGTCCACCAGCGAAATCCAGACCATGATCGAGAACCTGCAGCAGGGGGTAGCCAAGGCGGTGACCGTGATGCAGGAGTGCTCTCGCGAGATGGACAGCTGCGTGGATCAGAGCTCTCACGCCAACAACGCCATGGAGGAGGTGCAGGGGATTGTGGTGCTGATCAGCGACATGTCGAGCCAGATCGCCTCTGCCGCCGAGCAGCAGCAGGCCACCAGCGCCGATATCGCCACCAACCTCAACCGCATCTCCGATATCTCGGATCTCAACTATCAGGGGATCGAGCGGGTGGCCGAGACCAGCCAGCAGCTGGACTCCCTCGCCGAGCAGCAGGAGAGCCTGGTCAAGAGCTTCCGCCTCAGCGCCTGATGGTCGAAAGTTGAAACAACAAGGCCCCGCAGATGCGGGGCCTTCTCTTTATTGCGGCAGCGACAAGGGGATCAGGCGTAGGCAATCGCACCCTTGCCGACCCCTTCATAGGCGACAATCTTGACGAACTTGTCGCCCACCATCTTCTTCACTTCGCGGGCGATATAGCAGGCCAGCAGCTCAACTGTGGTGTCAGTGTCGATCATCTCCACCTCGGCGCTGGGGATGGCCAGCTGGAACAGCCCCTGGGGCGCCACATATTTGAAGCCGCAGTGATGCTCACCAAGCTGGGCATTGGCGCGAGGGCTCAAAGCGAGCTCGGTCAGCGCCACCTTGTCCTCCTCGGTGCCGAGGTAGATATCGCCCCAGCGCTCGGCCCAGTTGAGCTCAAGCTCCTGGTCGCGCTCGCCATCGACGTGGATCTCGATGGGAGAGCGGTGGCCGTGGGCGATACGCTGGCAGTTGCCATCGTGCTTTTTCAGGCCATGGCTGTAGTGGTAGAAGGCGCCGGTGATCGCCTCCTGACGCAGGGTCAGGGAGAGATCCTTGATATTGCCCGGCAGCCGTTTGGCCAGTACCGCCAGCAGGTAGCGGGTCACCGACTCTTTATCAACTTGCGGGGCCGGGATAAAGGCGAAGCCCTGGGATGGGCAGCGCAGATGGATGGAGCGCCCCGGGCGCAGCAGATCCACTGTGCTTTCGTCACCATCCAGTGTCTCGACGTGGATCAGCGGGCACTCGGTCGGCACCAGCAGCTTGTGGTCCACCTCTTCATCGATGATCGACTTGATCAGCTTCTTTACCCGGCCAAAGTCCAGCAGCATGCTCATTTCGTTGAGCTCACCGCTCATTTCGATATCTACCAGCCAGCTCTCGCCCACCATGCCGCGGCGTTCGCACAGGTAGCTGGAGTCGATCACGGTCAAATCTCTTACAAATAACTTCATCAGTCAGGCCTTGCTACAGAGAAAGGGCAGTTTTGCGCTATTATGACCCGCGATTATCGGCAAAGGAACTGGAACCCCCCATGAACAAACTGCTTATCAAGAATGCCACCTTGGTCAACGAAGGCCGCATCTATGCCTCCGATGTGTTGATCGAGGGGGAACGGATTGCCCGCATCGCCCCGGATATCGAGGCGCCCGATGCACTGGTTATCGATGCCGCAGGTCGCCATCTCATCCCCGGAATGATCGATGATCAGGTCCACTTCCGGGAGCCGGGATTGACCCACAAGGGGACTATTGCCAGCGAATCCCGCGCCGCCGTCGCCGGTGGCACCACCAGTTTCATGGAAATGCCCAACGTCAATCCCCAGACCACCACTCTCGACGCCCTCGAAGCCAAATACCAGATCGCCGCCAACTCCTCCGTCGCCAACTACAGCTTCTATCTCGGCGCCACCAACGACAACCTTGAAGAGATCAAACGTCTCGACCCCAAGCAGTCCTGCGGGGTCAAAGTGTTTATGGGCTCTTCGACCGGCAACATGCTGGTGGACAATCAGGAGACCCTGGCGGCCATCTTCCGCGAAAGTCCGGTGATGATCGTCACCCACTGCGAAGACACTCCGACCATCGCCAAGGCCGAAGAGGCGGCGCGGGCCAAGTGGGGCGAGAATGTGCCGATGGGCGAGCACGGCCGCATTCGCAGCGACGAAGCGTGCTACAAATCCTCCAGCATGGCGGTGGCGTTGGCCAAGCAGTACGGTGCCAAGCTGCACGTGCTGCATCTGACCTCGGCCAAGGAGCTGTCGCTGTTTACCGCCAGCCACGACCTGAGCGAGCTGAAGGACAAGAACATCACCGCCGAGGTGTGTGTTCACCACCTCTTCTTCAATGAAGCCGATTACGAGACCCAGGGCAGCCTGATCAAGTGCAACCCTGCGGTGAAGAGTGCTGCCGACCAGCAGGCGCTGCTGGATGCGGTACGCAACGATGTGCTCGACATCATCGCCACCGACCACGCGCCCCACACCTGGGAAGAGAAGCAGAACAGCTACTTCAAGGCGCCGTCTGGCGTGCCGCTGGTGCAGCACTCTTTGCAGGCGCTGCTGGAGCTCTACCACAACGGCGTGTTTACCCTGGAGACTATCGTCAAGAAGACCTCCCACGCGGTGGCCGAGCGCTTCCAGGTGCAGGATCGCGGTTATATCCGCGAGGGCTACTTCGCCGATCTGGTGCTGCTGGATCTGGGCAAGCCCTATGTGGTCAACGATGACAACATCCTCTACCACTGTGGCTGGTCGCCCTTCAACGGCTACCGCTTCCACAGCACGGTGGAGATGACGCTGGTGAACGGCCAGATCGCCTGGCAAAACGGGCAGGTGACTGACCAGATCCTGGGCAAGCGGCTGACGTTTAACCGCTGATTGTTCGCAAAGCAGGCGAACGAACCGTGGCTTAGGAATTGGCGGCGTTTCCCTGTTGACAGGGCAGGGTCATCTCCATAAACTCTGCCCCCGTCAGCCGAGCTGACTCCGTCGGTGTGTAGCGCAGCCAGGTAGCGCATCTGCATGGGGTGTAGAGGGTCGGAGGTTCGAATCCTCTCACACCGACCAAATTCCCCGGTAAAGGCCTTGTCAAACGACAAGGCCTTTTCTTTTGCCTGCGATTTGCCGCACAGGCGCGAAGCCAGTGGTGATGCACGCTGGTCGCTGTTGGCGCGAGCGGATTGTGCAGCCACCGCGCTTTATGGTGTAGTAACAACTCTGTTGCTCA
Organism: Aeromonas sp. s8; assembly: GCF_040907785.1. Taxonomy (NCBI): domain Bacteria; kingdom Pseudomonadati; phylum Pseudomonadota; class Gammaproteobacteria; order Aeromonadales; family Aeromonadaceae; genus Aeromonas; species Aeromonas sp. s8. Next base: position 91,782 of record NZ_JBFOCL010000015.1, on the reverse strand, counting down.
TTTGCCTGGCGAGGCCTCTCGTGTCTGCATCCGTATCTAAACCCTGTTGTCTGCTGATGCTCACCCTGCTGCTGGTGGGCTGCGCCACCCCTTACGAGAGTGAAAAGTCGTTCTGGAATGGCCAGACCGGTTTCTCCCAGACCCGGCTTGGCCCGGACAAGTGGCAACTGGAGTTTGTCGGCAACGATCTGGTGGACAGGGAGACCGCCCGCAAATATGTGCTCAAGCGGGCAGGGGAGCTGGCACTGGCAGAGGGTTACTCCTGGCTCAAGGTCGATGAGCTGACCATTAACCGTGATGCCGTCAGGGTGACCCCATCACGGCCGATCTTCGGCTTTGACGAGGATGAACCGGATCTCTTTATGGCCCAGATGCAGGTGCAGCATACCATCTCGGCGCTGCTCACTTTTCGCCTGTTGCCACGGGCACTCGATGAGCGAACTCTGGATGCGAAATATCTCGCCGAAATCAAAATAAACAGTGATTAATATTGGTGGTTTGCAAGATCCATATCACATACACCTAATGGCAGGATAAAATTCTGGAGAAAGCCTCTAGATTTACCCCCTGCTTTTAGGCATTCTCCCAGCATACCAGCCGCCAGGAATCAACGGCTCGGATCACAAAAACGGACTGTAGTGGCTCCCACGCCACTGTTTACGGCTTGCACCAATCAAAACCGGGACTCCCCCATGAAAATGAATAAACTGACGGTCGCCATCCTCATCTCCATGATGTTTGGCATCCTCACCGGCCAGGGCTATCGGATGTTTGCCGCAGATCAGGCTGCGGATTTCGCCAATAACATCACGATCCTGACCGATATCTTCCTGCGCCTGATCAAGATGATCATCGCTCCCCTGGTCTTCACTACCCTGGTGGTCGGTATCGCCAAGATGGGCGACACACGCACCGTGGGGCGTATCGGTGCCAAGACCCTCGGCTGGTTCATGCTGGCCTCCCTGATGTCCCTGAGCCTGGGTCTGGTGATGGTGACCCTGATGCAGCCGGGTGTGGGTCTCTCGCTCTCCCTGCCCAATGACACCGCCAGCTCGGGCATTGCTGCCGGTGCCATTACCCTGAAAGATTTTGTGACCCACGCTATCCCCAAGAGCGTGGTCGAGGCGATGGCCACCAACGAGATCCTGCAGATCGTGGTCTTCTCCCTCTTCTTCGGTCTGGCTGCCGCCGCGCTCGGCGATCTGGCCAAGCCGGTAGTGGTGCTGATGGCCAGCGCTGCCGAGATCATGCTGAAAGTGACCGGCTACGTGATGAACTTTGCGCCGTTCGCGGTGTTTGGTGCCATCGCCGCCATGGTGGCCAAAGAGGGGCTGGGTATTCTGGTTACCTACGGCAGCTTTATGGCCCAGTTCTACATCGCGCTGGCCTGCCTCTGGCTGCTGCTGATCGCCATGGGCAGCGTCTTCCTGCGTGGCCGTGTCATCAAGCTGCTGGCGATGATCCGCGAACCCATCCTGCTGGCCTTCTCGACCGCCAGCTCCGAAGCGGCCTATCCGAAGACCCTGGACCGTCTGGAGAAGTTCGGTTGTGACAAGCGCATCGCCAGCTTCGTGCTGCCGATGGGTTACTCCTTCAACCTCGACGGCTCCATGATGTACTGCACCTTCGCGGTAATGTTCATCGCCCAGGCGTATGGCATCGAGCTCTCCATGGCCCAGCAGATCACCATGCTGCTGCTGTTGATGGTCACCTCCAAGGGGATGGCCGGGGTACCGCGCGCCTCTCTGGTGGTGATTGCCGCCACCCTGAACCAGTTCCATATTCCGGAAGCGGGCATCCTGCTGCTGCTGGGGATCGACCACTTCCTCGACATGGGCCGCTCAGCCACCAACGTGCTGGGCAACGCCATCGCCGCCAGTGTGGTTGCCAAGACCGAAGACAGTCTGGGTGAAACCGTCGCGCTGGGCGAGAGTGAGCCAGCCAAAGCCTGATCACAACGCCATGAAAAATAAACAACAACGGCCCGCCAATGCGGGCCGTTGTTGTTTATGGCTCGTCTACACTGCTAGATAGTTTCCATCTGGAGTGTACGGTTATGAATATTGCTCGTCGACTGCAACTGATAGCGCTGCTGGTGATGCTGACGCTCATTTTTCTCAGTTGGTTCAGTATCAATCGCCTTGGGGCAGGCAACCGTGATTTGAGCTATGTGACGGACAATACGGTGCCCAGTATTGCGCTGATCAAGGAGGTACAGGCCGATTTCTATGAATTGCACTCGCTGGTGCAAACACATGTGCTCAATACCGACTCAAGCAAGATGCAGCAGATTGAAACGGGTATCACCGAGATACGGGGACAGATCAATTCGCTGCTCGACAAATATAAGGCAGAGATGCTCTCCAATGATGAAGATCGGCGCCTGACCGACGATGATCAACGTATTGTCGCGCAATATTATCAGGAGATAGACAAGGTTCTGCAGCTCTCCCGCCAAAACAAGAACGATGAAGCCAGAGACATGCTGGCGGGAGAGGCATACGGATTGTTCCAGCAGTTTGCCAAGGCAATCGAGCTTCACGTCAACTTCAATATGGATTTGGGACTGGCGCTCAAGAAGCAGGGCCAGGAGAACTACGACAGCAGCCTGCAAACCCTGTTGTTTATCGCCGGTGGTGCCACCGTACTGACGATGGGGCTGTTTGTCTGGTTGTTCAATCAGGTGGCCAATCCCCTTCGCACCGCCATGGATACCCTGACCCGGATCCAGCGCGACCTCAACTTTACCCTGAGAGCTGATGTGAAACAGCAGGATGAGATTGGCCTGACCCTCAATGCGGTCAACCGGCTGCTCGATACGCTGCAACAGACATTTACCGAATTTTCCGTCGGCAGCTTGCAGATCAAGAGCACTGCCGAATCCCTCTCTCAGGCAGCGCAACACTTGGCCAGCTCGGCTAATCAGGCCAATGATGCCACCAGTCTGATAGCCGCCGGTGTCGAAGAGATGACGGTCAGCATCACAGATATCTCCCAGCGCACTCAGGAGACGAGCCGCATCACCAACGAGTCGGGGCAGCTGGCGACCGAAGGGGGCCGGACCATAGAGCGCACCGTTCATGCTATCAACGAGATCGCCGACTCGATCCGGCAGGCCTCGGCCGAGGTCATTGCGCTGGGTGAGGGCATTTCGCGCATTGGCGGTGTGGTCAACGTGATCCGTGATGTCGCGGGGCAGACCAACTTGCTGGCCTTGAACGCGGCCATTGAAGCGGCGAGGGCCGGAGAGTCCGGCCGTGGCTTTGCGGTGGTGGCGGATGAGGTGCGCAAACTGGCTGAGCGCACAGCCCAATCCACCCAGGAGATCTCCGCCACCGTAGAGGCGATCCAGCAGGAGTCGAACAATACGGTCTCCCGCATGCATCTGGTGGAGGAGAAGGTGAGCCAGGGGGTCACCATGGCGACCGAGAGTGGCGCCATTATTGCCGAAATCCGCAGTGCGTCGCACCGGGTGATGGAGCAGGTGGGCGAGATCACCAATGCCATCCGCGAGCAGAGTTCGGCCGCCGAGTCGATCGCCCATCAGGTTGAGCAGATTGCTCAGGTCGTGCAGCAAACCAGCAGCACAGCGGAGGAGACCTCAGCCGCAGCCGAGGAGCTCAATGTCACCACCGAGAGCATCCACCAGCAGATATCCCGCTACCGTATTCAGTAACGCCGACGGTTGTTATCCATCTGCTATCCCCGCCAGCTGGCGGGGATTTTTTATATGGCTTGCTTAGAAGCCTGAGCCCGGTTGCTGCAAAAATGCTACCTCTTCCGGTGTGCTGGTGCGACCCAGTATGTCGTTGCGGTGGGGGAAGCGGCCAAAGCGTTCGATGATCACCTGATGGCGGCGGGCAAAGTCGGCAAATCCGGCAAAGGTCGCCTGCGCCGGTGTGCCAGCCTGCTCGGCAGCGAGTGCCTCGAACAGGGCCACACTTCTGGCCTGTTGTTCGCGGGATTCGGCATGCTCCAGCGGCAGATAGAAGAAGACCCGCTCCAGTGGCGAGAGGGATTTGTCCGCCCCGATGGATAGCCCTTTCAGGCAGAGATCCCGTGCCTGCGGATCCTGGGCAAAGGCCGCAGGCGTGCCGCGATGGATATTGCGGGGCAGCTGGTCAAGCAGCAGGATCAGCGCCAGCCGACCGCTGGGAGCATCGGCCCAGTGGGCGAGGCTGCCCTTGGCTGCCGCCTCTGCCAGCTCGCCAAAGCGGCTGGCCAGCAGGGCATCCGTTTCGCTGCTTTTTCCCCACCAGAGCGGGGCTTGCCGTGTGGCCCGCAGGACATCATCGGCTTCGTCGCCAAACCAGAAAGCGAGCAGAGGTTGCCAGGGTTGCATGGGAACTCCTTGAGGTGATTCAGAGGGAACCAGGAACAAATGGCTCAGGGGTGCTGCCGAAACGGCGGCTTCTCGTTACACTGTGCCATCTTTTGCCCGAAAGACGTAACCCCCCGATGGCGAGCGCCGGATTTTTGGCTCGGCCGATGATGGCCTGCGATCGCCATGAGGTGGTCCTGTTGACCCTGGTGGTTATCGGGATGTACATCTCTCTCGCGGTGTTGTTCTCACTGATATAAGGAATCTTTGATATGGCCGGAACCAGTTTGTTGGCCCTGCTCGATGATATCGCCAGCGTGCTCGATGACGTGGCACTGATGACCAAGATGGCGGCCAAGAAGACCGCCGGGGTGTTGGGTGATGATCTGGCCCTCAACGCGGAGCAGGTCTCCGGGGTGCGCGCCGAGCGGGAGTTGCCGGTGGTGTGGGCGGTGGCTAAGGGGTCATTTCGCAACAAGCTTATTTTGGTGCCCGCCGCCATCGCCATCAGTGCCCTGGTGCCCTGGCTTATCACGCCGCTCTTGATGCTGGGAGGTGCCTACCTCTGCTTTGAGGGGGCCGAGAAGCTGGCCCACAAGTTCCTGTCTCATGAAGTGAGCGAGGGGGAGGCACATACAGCCCTCATTCCCGATGATCTGGTGGCCTTCGAGCAGCAGAAGGTGAAGGGAGCGATCCGCACCGATTTTATTCTCTCTGCCGAGATCATCGTTATCGCCCTTGGCACGGTACAGGGAGCAAGCCTCGCGCTGCAGCTCTCGGTAGTGGCTGGCATCGCCCTGCTGATGACCATCGGGGTCTACGGGTTGGTGGGGCTGATCGTCAAGCTCGATGACATCGGTCTGCATCTGCTGCAAAAGCCCGATGGCAGCGCCCTGCGCCGCGCGGTGGGGCAGGGACTGTTGGTGACGGCGCCCCGTCTGATGCACCTGCTGGCTCTGGTCGCCACCCTGCCCACAGTGGGGGCCGTACTGGCGGCGGTGACGCCGACGCTGCTCAACGCCGTGGCCGGTGTGGTGGCGGGTCTGCTGCTGGTTGCCGTGATGACGCTGGTGAGCCGTCTTGCCCCGGCCAAGGGATAAGCGAGCTTGCGGGCCATTTTCTCTTTTTTCCTCTCTTCATTTTTTGGCCAGCGGGACGCTCGGTCTCTGACTTGCTGCCCGCAGGTCTGCAGCGCCTCCCGATAAAGGCCTTTGCGAGAAGTTATGTATCAACAACAGTGGAATAACGACCATATCTACCCGGGCCTCGACAGCACCGAGCTGGAAGCGGACATGCGCGCAGCCCGCCACGCGCTGGAAGAGCTGGCCAGCTATATGGCGGGTCTGGACGGGGTGCGCGGCGATGGCGCTGCGCTGCAGGATTTCTTGCGGGAAGTGCGGCTGCGCGCCCGTGATATTCGCCATATCGGCTGGAACGTCGCCATTCTGGCCGCATGCCGCGGCAGTCAGGATGCGCGGGATCCGCAGGCCAAACAGCTGGCGTCCCGTGCCCGCGCCCTCAACGCCGATCTGTTCAAGACCCTGGCGCCGGTGGAAGATCTGATGTTGGCGCTGCCGGAAGATGAATTTGCCGCGCTGATGAGTGATCCGCTGCTCGGCGAGGAGGCGTACCGCTTGGGCCATGAGCGTCGTTTGCAGGATCAGCGCCTGCCGGTGGCGGCGGAGCAGCTGGTGATTGGTCTGGGCACCGATGGTCTGCACGCCTGGGGCAACCTCTATAACGATCTGGTGGGCAAGATCCGCTTGACCATTGATGGCCGCGAGATGGGGCTGGCCGAGGCGAGCAATCTGCTCTCCAGCCCGATACGTGCGCTGCGTTTAGAAGCCTTTGATGCCATCAGCGCCGGTTGGGAAGGGGAGCAGGAGACGGTCGCCGCTATCCTCAATGCCCTCAACGGCTGGCGGCTGGAACTGGCCCGTCAGCGCGGTAAAACCCGTGTGCTCGATGCGCTGGATCTCTCCTGCCACCAGAGTCATATCGAGCGAGCCACCCTCGATGCTCTGATGAGCGAAACCTGGCGAGCCCGTGGGTTGGGCCAGCGGGCGCTGGAGCTGATGGCCGAGCGCCTTGGTCTCGACGATTTGGGGCCGGAGGATCTCTTTGCGCCGCCGCCAGCTTCCTGCAGCCGTGACATTCCTTTTGATGAGGCGATCGAGTTGATTGCCGATGCCTTTAGCCGATTCGATCCCGAGATGGGGGCGTTTGCCCGCATGATGGCCGAGAAGGGGTGGATTGATGCGGCGCCCACGCCAAATCGCCGCACCGGCGCCTACTGCACCAAGTTTGCCGAACCGGTCGAACCGCGGGTCTTCGTTACCTATGCCGGCACCATGGACAATGTCATTACGCTGGCCCATGAGCTGGGTCACGCCTGGCACAACTGGGTGATCCGCGATCTGCCGATGAGTCAGCGCAGCTACCCCATGACGCTGGCGGAGACCGCCTCCATCTTCGCCGAAACCCTGGTGCGCAGCGCCCTGTTCGAGCAGGCGCAAAGCCCGGAAGAGCAGCTGGCGATCATCTGGGCCGAGGCCGACGGCGCAGCCACCTTCCTGGTCAATATCCCGGCTCGCTTCGATTTCGAGCAGGCCTTGGTGGCCGAGCGGGCGCAGGGTTATGTGTCGGCAGAGCGGCTCAAGGCGTTGACTGACGAGGCGTGGGGACGCTGGTATGAGGGGAGCCTGACCCGCTATCACCCCATGTTCTGGGCGGCCAAGGCGCACTTCTCCATCGCGGGGCTGGGTTTTTACAACTACCCCTATCTGTTCGGTTATCTGTTCAGCCTCGGGGTCTATCAGCAGTTGACGAGCCGCAAAGCGGCGGGGGAAGCGGGAGTGGCCGAGGCGTATCGCGCCTTGTTGCGCGATACCGGCCGTATGAGCGCCGAAGACTTGGTAGCCAAGCATCTGGGGCAGGATATCCGTGAGGCCGCCTTCTGGCAGGGGAGTCTGGCACAAGTAGAGCAGGCGGTAGAGCGCTTCGCGCAGTTGCCTGCCTGATTGGGTCAGCGGTGATATGAACAACAGGCCCCCGGACAGTCTCGCAGTCCGGGGCCTGTTTGTTATGCCTGCTCTTGCTGCGGTTTGATGGGGCCAACGAACAGAGGACGGGTCTGGTGAGTCAGGTCCGGCTGATAGCCGTTGAAGAAGAGGTTGAGCAGCACCGAGCTGATGGTGGCCAGCAGGATACCGCTATGAAAAAGCGGTTGTAGCTGCGCCGGAAGCTGTTGGAAAAAATTCCCGGAGACCGTCGGGATCATGCCAATTCCGAGGCTGATGGCGACGATATAGAGGTTGTGACGGTTGCTGTTGTAATCGGTGCGCGCCAGGATGCGAATGCCGGTGGCCAGCACCATACCGAACATCACGATACCGGCGCCCCCCAGCACGAAGGGCGGGATGGAGGCGACCAGTACCGACATCTTGGGGATGAGGCCAAAGGCGAGCAGGATCCCTCCTGACATCACGCAGACCCAGCGACTCGACACCCCGGTCACGCTCACCAGACCGATATTCTGGGAGAAGGAGGTGTGGGGGAAGCTGTTGAATATCCCACCAATAATGGTGCCGATGCCATCCACCCGCAGCCCGCGCACGATATCACCGCGCCTGGCCGGATGGCCGACGATGTCGCCAAGGGCCAGAAACATCCCCATGGATTCGATAAAGGTGATCAGCATGATCACCGTCAGGGTGGCGATGGAGATGGGATCGAAGGTGGGCCAGCCGAAGGCGAAGGGCACTATGGGGGCAAACCAGGCTGCCTCGCCGAGGCCATCGAGGCTTACTTCGCCCATGGCGATGGCCACCACGAAACCGAAGATGATCCCGAGCAGCACCGAGATATTGCTGAAAAAGCCCTTGGTGAAGCGGGTCACCAGCAGGATAAAGACGAGCACCAGAAAGCTGGTGCCGATATAGCGCAGGCTGCCATATTCCGGATTGCCCTTCCCCCCTGCCATCCAGTCGATCCCCACCTGCATGATGCTGATCCCGATGGAGGTGATAACCACCCCAGTGACGACGGTGGGGAAGAGCGGCATCAGCCGACCTATCAGCGGCACCAGCAGGGTCGAGATGATACCGGCGGCGATGGTGGCGCCGAAGATGCCCGTCAGCCCCAGATCCGGGTTGGCTCCGATGGCCAGCATGGGCATCACGGCGGCAAAGGTGACCGACATGATGACCGGGAGCCGGATCCCGGCAAAGCGGCCAATCCCGACACATTGCAGCAGGGTGACAATGCCGCAACAGAAGAGGTCCGAACTGATAAGGTAGGAGATTTGATCCTTGGGCAGCCCCAGACTGCCGCCAATCACCAATGGCACCGCCACGGCGCCGGCGTACATCACCAGCACATGTTGCAGGCCCAGGGTAAAGAGTTGGCCCATGGGGAGCATGCGCTCCACTTCATCCACCGGGCGCTTGCGCGCACCCGGTCGGGGGGAGGGGGGATTGGTCTCGTTCATGAACAGATCACTCCTTGAAGCCCGCGTAACTGCTACAGGCAAGATAGTGAAAGCCGCAGCTTTCCCGGTCATTGATCTCGTGTATTGACAGAGGTGCCAGATCCCTCGGCAGTAGTGAGAGGGATCCGGTGCAGCACGGGTCAGTGCACAAAACATGCACAACGCCACTCACGAGAGAAAACGTTTGGCGATAACGCCTTGTTTTTGCGGGATGAGTCACATACCGGCCAGATAAGTGCCCGGCTGCTGGCAGGGGAAGGAGGTGAGGGCATCTCAGATTGGTAAGGGGTTTATCATTATCGGTCTGGCGATCTCACTTTGATAGCCGGGCACCATAACGTTGCTCGCAATGCGCCCCTCTGCATGTGACGGCGCTCGCGGGCCGCAGGGCGCAATCGGGGGCGGGGGCGTGATCCAAAGCAAGAAAGTTGGATGTTTTGGTGGCGCACGGGGCCGCCGCTGGGGTAGTTTCGATAAAACCGACACAGATCCTGAGGTCTTATCCATGATCATCTATCTGCATGGCTTTGATGCCACCAGCCCCGGCAATCACGAGAAAGTGCTGCAGTTGCAGTTTATTGATGATGATGTGCGTTTCGTGCACTACAGCACGGTTCACCCCCGTCATGATATGAGCCATCTGCTCAAGGAAGTGAAAAAACAGCTCGATATGAGTACCGATCCCAAACCGCTGATCTGCGGCGTGGGTCTTGGTGGCTACTGGAGCGAGCGGATCGGCTTTCTGTGCGGCATTCGCCAAGTGATCTTCAACCCCAACCTCCATCCGGAAGAGAACATGCAGGGCAAGATCGACCGGCCGGAAGAATATGACGATATCGGTACCAAGTGTGTAACTGAATTTCGTAAGAAAAATTCAGGAAACTGCCTGTGTATCCTTTCCGTTCAGGATGAAGTGCGCGATAATCGGGACACTGAACGTGAATTGAAGAACTATTACGACATCGTGTGGGATGAGCGCGAGACTCATAAGTTCAAAAATATCTCGCATCATCTGCAGCGGATGAAGGCCTTCAAAGAAGCCTGATCCATCACGTCGACCGATTTCGTTTTAGGGAGCCAATGGCTCCCTTTCGTTTTGAGGAACCGAGGAAAATCATCATGATGAATATTGTCGTTGTAGGCGGCGGCGCCGGTGGCCTGGAGCTGGCCACCAGTCTGGGTCGCAAGCTTGGCAAGAAGAACAAGGCCAAGATCACTCTGGTCGATCGCAACCGCACCCACCTGTGGAAACCCCTGCTGCACGAAGTGGCCACCGGCTCCATGGACGCGGGCATCGATGCTCTGAGCTACCAGTCTCACGCCAAGAACCACGGTTTCGACTTCCAGCTCGGCACCCTGACCGACATCAAGCGTGACGATAAACGCATCGTGCTGGCCCCGATCCACGACGACAATGGCGACATCGTGGTCAACGAGCGCGAACTGCCCTACGACTATCTGGTGATGGCCATCGGTTCTGTCTCCAACGACTTCAACACCAAGGGCATCAAGGATAACTGTATTTTCCTCGATAGCCCCTCCCAGGCGCACCGTTTCCACAACAGCATGATGAACCGCTTCTTGCAGTTCGCCACTGAATATAAGCCGGGCGACAAGGTGAAGATTGCCATCGTCGGCGGCGGCGCCACCGGCGTCGAGCTCTCTGCCGAGCTCTACAACGCGGTCGAGCAGCTCTACGCCTACGGCTTCAAGAATCTCACCACCGACAGCCTGAAGGTTACCCTGGTGGAAGCGGGCCCGCGCATTCTACCGGCTCTGCCGGAGCGCATCAGCGGCGCCGCCCATCAGGAGCTGGTCAAGCTGGGTGTGGATGTGCGTACCGCCACCATGATCACCGAAGCGACCAGCGACGGTCTGCATACCAAGGATGGCGAGCTGATTGAAGCTGACCTGATGGTGTGGGCGGCCGGTATCAAGGCACCTGACTTCATGAAGGATATCGCCGGCCTTGAGACCAACCGCATCAACCAGTTGGTGGTGAAAGAGACCCTGCAGACTACCCGTGACGAGAACATCTTCGTTATCGGTGACTGCGCAGCCTGCCCGCAGCCGGATGGCAAGTTCGTGCCGCCGCGCGCCCAGTCTGCCCACCAGATGGCCAGCCAGGCGTTCAAGAACATCCTGGCCAAGATGAACGGCGGCGAGATGAAGCCCTACCTCTACCACGACCACGGTTCGCTGGTCTCCCTCAGCCGCTTCTCCACCGTGGGTAGCCTGATGGGCAACCTGATGCGCGGCTCCATGATGGTGGAGGGCTACATTGCCCGTCTGGTTTACATCTCCCTCTACCGGATGCACCAGATCGCCCTGCACGGCTACGTCAAGACCGGCCTCATCATGCTGGTGGGTCGCATCAACCGGGTACTGCGCCCGACCCTGAAGCTGCACTAAGCCGGGATTTGGCAACATGTTGAATACCAAAAGGAGAGGCGATGGCCTCTCCTTTTTTATGGGCGCAGATCAGGAAAGAGAGCGTTACTTGCCCAGATAGGTGCGGTCGAAGAAGGTATTGACCCAGTGGGGGCGGTAGATGGCCAGCACCGTCATCGCCATGCCGTTGAGCAGGGCTTCGGGAAACAGCAGCAGTGGCCAGATGGAGAGGTAATCCGCCGTGATGGTGTGCCAGGGGTAGCTGTCGCTCAGCCCCATCAGCAATGCGCTGGCGGCCACCTTGACCGAGATGGTGATGGCGCCGCCGAGAAAGGCGGCCACGAAGATATAGACAAAGAGATGGCGCGGCAGCCAGGCCCAGCTGGCCAGAAACAGCAGCCAGCTGGTGGCTACCGGCAGGGCGATGCCAACCAGCGCTTGCCAGCCAAAATCGGCCAGATTGGTGACGCCGAAGTAACCGAGCACCAGCAGGGTCAGGCAGGGGGCGAGCAGTGCCAGCCGCCAGCCCAGCAGCAGGGTGAGGGAGGTGAGCCCGAGAAAATGGACCTCCAGCCCCTCATGCAGACCGGCCCTTAGATACCAGAGCGGCACCAGCGCGATGGCACTGCCCAGCAGCAGGTGTTGATAGAGGGGGTTGTCATGGAGGGTTTGCCACAGGGAGCGGCGCAGGCTGAAGGCCAGCAGTACCAGCCAGATCAGGAGGGTGGCGAGTTGTCCTTCACTCATCTTGTCGTCCATTCATGCAGTAGAGTCCGGGCGGCCTTCCCGACCGCCCATAGCAGAGCAGGCTGACGAGTCAGCCTGCTTTTACCATCAATATTTGACGTTGTTGTGGTACTTGCCGAGGATGCCCTTGACCCGTTCCATGGTCTCCTTGCTGGGGGGCTTGATCTCGCTCAGCTCGTACGGATCGCCCAGTACGTCCCACTTGTGTTTGCCGAGCTCATGGTAGGGGAGCAGCTCCACCTTCTCCACGCTCTCGCCCAGCTCGGCGATAAACTGGCCCAGGCCTTCGGCGCTCTCGTCGTCGTCGCTCCAGGTCGGTACCACCACGTAGCGGATCCACATGGTCTTGCCTTTGGCTGCCAGATAGCGGGCAAACTCCAGGGTGTATCTGTTGCTGACGTGGGTCAGCGGAATGTGTTTCTCGTCATTGATCTGTTTGATGTCGAGCAGCACCAGATCGGTCTGGTCGAGCAGCTTGTCCACCTGTTCGTCGAGATGACGGACGAAGCCGTTGGTGTCGAGACAGGTGTGGATCCCTTTCTCTTTGCAGGCGGTAAAGAGTTCGGTAATGAAAGCCGGTTGCAGCATGGCTTCACCGCCGGACGCTGTCACGCCACCGCCGGAGGCATTCATGAAGTGGCGATAGCTGGTGATGTCACTCATCAACTCCGGTACGGTCACTTCGCGGCCACCTTCGGTATCCCAGGTATCGCGGTTGTGGCAGTACTTGCAGCGCATCAGGCAGCCTTGCATGAATACGATAAAGCGTATTCCCGGGCCATCGACAGTGCCGCAGGTTTCGACGGAATGGATCCGGCCAACGGTGCCGTGAGCTCCGGCTGGCTGGCTGATTTCAACGGCAGGGATCCGATTAATGACAGACATAAACAACTCCAACGATTCGAGCAGGCCGTTATTTTATTACATAAACCCCTATTGATCCTACACCTTTAGTCCGGCGCCCGGCTGCCAAGCAGCTGCTCCAGCCCCTTGACGGTGAGCGGCCGACTGGTGAGAAACCCTTGATAATGCTGGCATCCCAGCGCTTTGAGGATGGCCAGCTGCGCTTCCTCTTCCACCCCTTCGGCGGTGACGGTAAAACGGAAGACCTGGGCCAGATCGAGTATCGCCTTGACGATGGCTCTGTCCTGTTCGCTGTGTACCAGGGTCTGAATGAAGCTTCTGTCCAGCTTCACCTCATCGGCGGGCAGATCCCGCAGATAGGCCAGCGACGAGTAGCCGGTACCGAAGTCATCGATGGAGATGAGGATGCCGAGCTCCTTGAGCTGGCGCATTCTGGCAATACTCTCCTGCCGATTCTCCAAGACTACCGATTCGGTCACCTCCAGCAGCAGGCGGGAGGGGGGCACACCGGTGTCGCGCAAGATGTACTCCACCTGTTGTACGAAGCCCTGGGTGTGGAACTGGCGGGCACTGACGTTGACCGACAGATGGGGGATCTGCAGGCCACGGTTGAGCCAGAAGCTGTATTGGGCGCAGGCGGTCTTCATCACCCAGTAGCCGATTTCGAGGATCAGGCTGGTCTCTTCGGCGATGGGGATAAACTCCCCGGGCGGTACCATGGTGCCGTCGCTGCGCTGCCAGCGCAGCAGCGCCTCGATACCCGACAGCGAGCCATTGTCGACCCGGTATTGCGGTTGGTAGTGGAGTTGCAGCTCGTGGTGACGCAGGGCATCGCGCAGCTCATTGGTAAGGGTCAGCCGGTTCTTCTCATGCTGGGCCATCGCCTCGGTAAAGAAGACGTAGTGGCCCTGACCGGCGCGCTTGGCCATGTGGGTTGCGGTGTCGGCCTGTTGCATCAGGACCAGATGATCCGTCTCGTTGCCGGAGAAGAGGCTGATCCCCACCGAGGCGCTGCAGTGCAGTTTGTGATCGCCGATGTCGAACGGGGTGCGAAACAGCCCCATCAGCTCGCGGGCGAAGTGCTCTGCCAGAATTTTGGCGGTGACTTCCCCTTGTCCCAGCTGGGTAAAGAGCAGGGCAAACTCATCCCCCGAGATGCGCGCCTGCACCAGATTGTCCTGGGGCAGCTCCCTGAAACGCTGCACCACGGCCTGCAGCAGCAGATCGCCGCAGGCGTGACCGAGGGAGTCGTTGATCGACTTGAAGTTGTCGAGATCCACCAGCAGCAGGGCGCCCCACTGGCCGTTGGAGGCGCTCAGGGTCTGCTGCAAAATATGGTTGAGGCTGCGGCGGTTGTGCAGACCGCAGAGATCGTCGTAGTAGGCGAGCTGCTCGATATGTCTGGCCGCCTCTTTTTCCTGGGTGATGTCGTAGAAGCTGCAGATAAAGTGGCTCAGTTCTCCCTGCTCATCCTTGACGCCGTTCACCATCAAGCGCACCGGAAAGAGGTGACCATCCTTGTGCAGGCAGCGCTCTTCCCCGAGCCAGAACTCCTGCTCGTTGACGGTGCGGCTGACATCTTCCTTGAGATGATCCCCGTAGTAGGTGGGACGCAGCTTGCGAATGGAGTGACCGATCACCTCTACCTCGCCAAATCCGGTGATCCGGCTGAAGGAGTGGTTGACCTTGAGGATGATGCCGTTGTGATCCATCACAATCAGTCCATCGTGGGTATTAAAGGCTACCTCGGCCAGCCGCAGGGCATCGTCGGTTGCGAGGCGCTTGAGTTCGATGGCGGCCCGCTCGTGCTGGCTGCTCAATAGATCCAGAAGCTGTTCGGGCTCCTCAAGGGGGGTATCGAGCAGCAGGGTGATCTGGCCAATGGGGGCGCCGCTCTGGCCATGGAGCGGAATGCCGATGTAGGCGCTGGCATTGAGGGCGAGCAGCCGGGTCGCTTTGGGATAGCGCACGGGCAGATCTTCCACATAGATGGCCTGACCATGCTGGAACAGCTCCTGAGCGGGGCCGGGGTCGAGCTGGATGGGCTTGAGGGTGGAGCAGATCTCTTCGTTGATGACGCAGCGGGGGATGATCCAGAGATCCTGACCACGGGGCTGGAACTCGCCGATCCAGCCCACCCGGGCACCGCTGGCGCTCATGGCCCAGCTTACCAGCGTCTTGCAGTAGTCGATGCCGGTCTGTTGGTGCAGTTCGGGCGGGAGGGCCAGCTCGGCGCGGTGCTCTTCCGGTTGCGGTTGCCAGTGGCCGAGCAGCTGGGCGCTGCTGCGCACCAGCTGCAACATCTCCTCGCTAAGCGGGGTGGGATCGAGATATTCCAGACTCAGCACCCCGAACAGCTTGTCCTGCTCCAGCAGGGCACCATCGAGGCGTGAGCGCACACCGGCACTGGTCAGATAGAGGTGATTGCTCAGCATCGGCTGGTGGGCCGCCTCCGAGAAACTCAACGATTTGCGGGTACGCAGGGCGCGGATATAGCGGCTGTCACCACGAATGGGGTAGAGCGCCTCGACCCCCAGGGTGAACACCGGGGTGAGTTGCTCGCTGCCGAGATCGCCGTTGGCCTGATAGTGCCAGAGGATGAGCCGATCGGCCCCCAAACTCTCTTTAAGGGCCTCGAGCAGGGGCGCATACTGTTGCTGGCTCGCCATCTGGCTGAGGCGCGGCAGTTGCAATGCCAGGTCGGCGATGGGCTCCTGGCGAAGGTTCTGCAGACAGATGAGCCAGAAGCCATCCTGCTCGTGGGCGAGGGCGATATGCCAGAGCTGGCTGGCAAAGCGCACGGTGATCTTGCCGCCATGGCCGTTGGCCAACAGTTGTTCGATGGGCAGGCGCAGGGCATCGGGCAGCTGGGCAGGCCAGGGGGCGCGCGGTTCGTCGAGCCAGTAGAGCGGGGTTTGCATCACGTCGGTCAGGGCGACCAGCCGTTGACTGCGCAGATCCAGACGGAAAAAGAGCGGCGTCTGGAGGGCAGGAGGTAGATGACTGAGTGCGGTAGACGACATGAACAAACAACATCCTGTTAAGCAACCGTCGGGGTTGCAAGAATACTGCAAAATGGTGTGAAACAAAATTTCATTGAATTCTAAATTAGGAAAGTCTAATTTATTGCCCATTATCATGTATGAGGAGTCTTGCAGATGAAACGGATCCTGATTATCGGTGGTGTCGCGGGGGGCGCATCGGCGGCGGCTCGCGCTCGTCGTTTGAGTGAAGAGGCAGAGATCGTGATGTTCGAGCGGGGCGAGTTTGTCAGCTTCGCCAACTGCGGTCTGCCCTATCACATCGGGGGCGATATCCCCGACCGGGATGCCTTGCTGCTGCAGACTCCCCAGAGCTTCAAGCGCCGTTTCAACGTCGATGTGCGGGTCTTCCACGATGTGATTGAGATAGACAAGGCGGGCAAGACCTTGCTGGTGCGCAACCTGCAAACCGGTGAAGAGCTGCGCGAGCATTACGATGTGCTGCTGCTGAGCCCGGGGGCGGCGCCGATCCGTCCTCCCTTCCCCGGTATCGACAGCCCCCATGTTTATACCCTGCGCAACATCCCGGACATGGATCGCATTCTGGCGGCCCTGCATCACGATCAGCCGCGCCACGTCACTGTGGTGGGCGGCGGCTTTATCGGGCTGGAGATGATGGAGGCGCTGCATCAGCGCAAGCTGGATGTCACCCTGCTGGAGCTGGCCGATCAGGTGATGGCGCCGGTGGACAAGGAGATGGCCAACATGCTCCATGCCCGCATCCGGGAAGAGGGGATCGACCTGCGCCTGCGCACCGGCCTCACCGCCATCGAGAGTCTGGATCTGCCTGCCGAGAAGACCTCCGCCGTGCCGACCGCCAAAAGCGGTGGCCTGCGCCTGACTCTCAATGACGGTTCCCATCTTGATACCGGTCTCTTGATCCTCGCCATCGGCGTCAAGCCGGAAACTCTGCTCGCCGCCAAAGCGGGGCTGGAGCTGGGCCCACGGGGCGGCATCAAGGTGGATGCCGGGATGCGTACCTCGGATCCCTTTATCTACGCGGTGGGGGATGCGGTGGAAGAGATAGATTTCGTCACCGGCGAATCTGTGCTGATCCCGCTGGCGGGCCCGGCCAACCGGCAGGGGCGCATCGCCGCCGACAATATGCTGGGCCGAAGCGAAACCTACAAGAAGACCCAAGGGACCGCCATCTGCAAGCTGTTCGATCTGGCGGTGGCCAGCACGGGGCTGAACGAGAAGCGACTGGTGCAACTGGGATTGCCGTTCGAGAAGGTTTATGTCCACCCGGGCAGCCACGCCGGTTACTACCCCGGCGCCCATCCGGTCAGCCTCAAGCTGCTGTTTGCCCCGGATGGCAAGATTTATGGCGCCCAGGCCATCGGCAAGGATGGCATCGACAAGCGCATCGATGTGCTGGCGGTGGCCCAGCGTGCCGGTCTCACCGTGTTTGATCTGCAGGATCTGGAGCTCACCTATGCGCCGCCCTTTGGATCGGCCAAGGATGTGATCAACATGGCGGGCTTTGTGGCGAGCAACCACCTGAAGGGGGACACCCTGCTCTGCCACGTGGCCGAGGTGCAGGCTCGTAACCCCCATCAGCTGGTGGTGGATGTGCGCAATGGCCCGGAGCTCGACAAGCTGGGTCGCATTCCGGGGGCGCTGCATATCCCCCTCGACGAGTTGCGTGGTCGCCTCCATGAGTTGCCCAAAGAGAAAGAGCTGCTGATCAGCTGTCAGGTTGGGCTGCGCGGCCATGTCGCCTGCCGCTTGCTGAGCCAGCACGGCTTTAAAGTGAAGAATCTCTCCGGCGGCTTCAAAACCTGGCAGATGGCCACCGCCGAGTAACCGTTTTATTTCTGTGCCTGTTTGCCCCTCTCCCTTGTGCGTGCAAGATGAGGGGCTTTTTGTTTCTGCTTTTCGCCCTCCTTGCATTCCCTAATTGCAGCAATATTTCGACACACTTTATTTCCTGTGCCGGACAAAATTAACGTTTTGTTCAGGGGATGGGTGCTATAACCCCTGCCTCGTTCATGATGAACCGTGTAGTAGGGAGAGTGACATGCTGGATATGCTGATGGCCATTTGGCATCAGGATTTTGACGCCCTGGTTCAGATGCAGGCGGTACCCCTGCTGATCAGTTGCCTGATGCTGGTACTGCTGCTGGAGTCCGCATTCGTCTTCCTGCCCCTGCCGGGGGACAGCCTGGTACTGCTGGCCGGTGGGTTGGTTGGCATGGGGGTGTTTGGCCCCGAAGTGACTCTTGTCTATCTGCCGTTGGCTGCAGGCATAGGTTCCGTGCTCGCCTACTGGCAGGGACGGGCCCTGCAGCGCACCCGCTTTATGGATCATATCGAACGGATGTTGCCTCCCGACAGCCTGCCCAAGGCGACCCGGCTGCTGAAAACGTACGGTTTTCTGGCGATGTTCTCCTCCCGTTTTATCCCGTTTGTGCGGGTGCTGACCCCCATGTTGATGGGGATTGGCCGCCTGAGCGTGCTGCGGATGTGCGTGGCCAGCTTTGCCAGTGCCTTTATGTGGGCGCTCTGCCTCAGTTTGGTGGGCAAGCTGGCGATGAATACCCCCTTCTTCCTCCACCACAGCGAACTGTTGACCCGGGCCCTGCTGATTACCTCGCTGGTGCTGTTTCTGGCGGCCGTCATGGCCATCCTGTTTCGCTGGTTCAAAGGCGGAGCAAAAAACGAGACCAGCCACGACTAGATGACAACCCTTGCCGCACGGAATCAGTGGGCAAGGGGGTTCTCGTGCTGCAGGGCGCGGAATTGTGCCCATTCGGGTAATGAGCTTTGTGTCGGGTGAGCAGGATGCCTTATCCTGTTTCCAGCCACGCTGCGTTTGCAGCGCTCCAACTCGGGATGGAACCTATGCGCCTCTTTGACTCTCCCTCTGCTTTTCACCGCTCTACCGCTGGAACCGGCGCTCTGCGCCGCCGCTGCTCGGCCCTGCTGCTTTGCGGGGTGGTCGGTTTGCTGTCTGGTTGCGGCCCTGACAAGCCCGCCAGCCAAGTACCGACCACAGAATCTACAGCGCAGCAGGAGGCCGGGGCGCCAACTTCTGTAGTGCAGGCCAATGCCCGCCAATATCGCGATGCGCCGGCACTGGCGCTGGTCTTCTCCGGCCCCCTGGCGCCGAAGGCAAACTGGCAGAGCTGGCTCGGGGTCAGTGAGGGGGGCAAGCAGGTGCAGGGGGAGTGGATCCTCGCCGACGATGGTCGCACCCTCTATTTCCCGAACGTTCAGCCCGATAAAAGCTATGAAGTGAGCCTCAAGGCGGGGCTGGGTCCATCCCCCCAGAGCTGGACCCTCAAGACCCGGCCGCTGGAGGCGGGGGCTTCGTTTACCGCCAGCGGCATGGTATTGCCGCTGCGTCAGGAACTTCGCTTGCCCATCAGCGCGGTCAATGTGGATGAGGTCAATATCGACTTCTTTCGGGTCGATGCCGAATACCTGCCCCGTTTCCTGGCCGAGTATCGCCCCGGTGCCGGCATGGGCAACTGGGAGCTTGAACAGATCACCAAGCGGGCCAAGCGGGTGTTCAGCGGCCGCTATGCGCTGGAGCTTGATGCCAACCGGCGCGAGACCCGCCTTATCAATGTGAAGGAGCCGCAGCTGGCCGAGGCTGGCGTCTACTTTGCGGTGATGTCGCCCCTTGGCAACTATGACTGGCGCAAGGAGACCACCTATTTCGCGGTGAGCGACATGGGGCTCAGTGCCCGCCGTTATCGCGATCAGCTGGAGGTGTTCGTCAGCTCCCTGGCCAGCGCCGACCCGCTCAAGGATGTGCAACTCTCCCTGCTCGACGAGAAGGGCAACCGGCTGCAAGTGCAAACCACGGATCCGCAGGGCCATCGCCGCTTCGATCAGGTGCAGGGGGCTCGCCTGCTGCTGGCCGAACAGGGCTACCATCTGGCGGTGCTGCGCCTCGATGGGGCGGCGCTCGATCTCTCCACCTTCGATCTCGGTACCCAGCCCTGGCAGGCCCAGCAGTTGTATCTGTTCAGTGGGCGCGATCTCTATCGCCCCGGCGAGCGGCTCGACAGCGAGATCCTGCTCAAGGGGCAGGATGGCCAGTTGCTGCCGGGGATGGCGGTGGAGCTGGAGGTGAAACAGCCGGATGGCAAGCTGCTCGAACAAAAGCGGCTGCTACCGGACAATCTTGGCGCGGCCCACTACGGTCTGCGCCTGCCGGACGATGCGCCGCTCGGGCGCTGGACCATTAACCTCAAGACCGCCGCTGGTAGTCGATTCGAGTGGCCCTTTTTGGTGGAGGAGTTTTTGCCGGAGCGGCTCAAACTGCAGCTTGGCAAGGGGCCGGATGGTGAAGTGACGGATCTGGACGCCTCCCTCACCCTGCCGCTGCAAGGGGACTATCTCTACGGTGCACCGGCGAGCGCCACCAAGGCCAAGGCAGAGGTGAAGATCAGCCGCGCCACCATGCCCTTTACCCAGTGGCAGGAGTTCACTTTGGGGGATGTGCTGCTCGCCGAGCAGGCCAAGGAGCTCGAGGCGCGCAGTCTCACCCTCGATGCGCAGGGGCAGGGGACTTTTTCGCTTGCTGATGAGCTCGACGGGGTGCGTGCCCTCGGGCCGCTGGAGGTGGCCTATCGGGTATCGCTCTCCGAACCCGGTGGCCGCGCCGTCAATCGCAGCCGCACCCAGTATGGCTGGCCCGCAGGCAGTCAGTGGCCGGCGCTCAAGGCCGACTTCGTGGCGGATCGGGTAGAGGGGGGCAAGCCTCTGCCCTTCCAGATCCTCAATCTCGATGAGCAAGGTCAACCGGTGGCGGGGGCGGTGAAGGTGCGCCTTATCAACGAGTACCGCGACTACTACTGGCACTACGCCGATGGCGAGGGGTGGAAGTACGAGTTCAACAGCCAGCCTTATCTGGAGCAGGAGCAGACCCTGCAGCTGGATGGCAAGGGGCCGACCCCCCTAAGCTTGCAACTCGCCGCGGGCTGGTATCGATTGGAGGTGGAGAACAGTCAGGGCCATCAATCGAGCCAGCGGGTGGAGATCGGCAGTTACGCCTGGGGCGGCGGTGGCGAGCAGGCGCGGCCTGACAAGATTGCCATCACCCTCGACAAGCGCGCCTATCAGGCGGGCGACAAGGCCAAAGTGACGCTGGTGGCCCCGCGCCCCGGCAAGGGGTTGTTGCTGGTGGAAGATGGCGATGGCCTGCGCTGGTGGCAGCGTATCGAGCTCAAGGGGGCCGGCGGTGATGCCAAGGATGCCCGCGGCGAGTTCGAGATCCCGGTCAGTCCCGAGTGGCAGCGCCATGACTTGCATATCTCGGCCCAGATCGCCGCGCCAGACAGCGCCTCCAAACCGGCTGGCAAGCAGCAGGGGCAGAGCCTGCGCTCGGTCGGGCTGGTGCCGCTCACCCTGGACCGGGAAGCGCGCCGTCTGCCGCTTACCCTGAGCGCGCCCGATAAAGCGGTGCCGCTCACCCGACTGGAGGTGACCGCTACCTCCACCCCTAACAGTCAGGGGCGCGTGGTGCTGGCGGCGGTGGATCGGGGCGTGCTCAATATCAGCGACTACCAGCCGCTCGACCCGTTCGAGATCTTCTTTGGTCGCAAGCGCTTCGCCCAAGATTTGTTCGACAACTACGGCCAGGTGATCCCGCCGCAGGATGGCAAGCTGGCCCGCCTCAACTATGGGGGCGATCGGGCGCCGCTGAAAAAGGGCGGCGCGCTGGAGAGCCGGGTCGAGATAGCTGCACTCTGGAGCGGCGAGGTGAGTTTTGACGAGCAGGGCAAGGCGGTGATCCCGCTCGATCTGCCCAACTTCAATGGCGAGTTGGCGCTGATGGCGCTGGCCTGGAACGAACAGCAAGTCGGGGAGGCCGAGCGCGCAGTCAAGGTGGTGGCGCCCTTGGTGGCCGAGATTGGCTGGCCGCGCTTTGGCGCCAGAGGGGATGAGACCCGGGCGCTGGTGCAGCTGCGCAACATGAGCGGCGAGGATCAGACCCTCTCCCTTGCCTGGACCCTCAATGGCGGGCTGAAAGCAAACGGTGAGCTGCCCGGCACCCTTTCCCTTAAAAATGGCGAGGAGCAGTGGCTGACCCTGCCGCTCACCGTTACCGGGGCGAGCGGCGTGGCAAGCCTGCAGTTGGCTGCCAGCGGCAAGGATTTTGCCATCAGCCGCGACTGGACTCTGCCGCTGCGCTCCCCCTGGCCGGCCGAGACTCGCCAGCGCTACCAGATGCTGGCCTCCGGTCAGCAGATGAGCTTTGCGCCAGCTGAGCTGGCCGGGCTGGATCGTGCCAACCTGCAGGGGCTGCTCAGCCTTTCCGGCACTCCGCCCTGGGATCCGGCAGCCCAGTGGCAGGCGCTGGCCGATTACCCCTATGCCTGTCTGGAGCAGACCTTGTCCCGTGCCTGGCCTTACTTGCTGACCACGGCCGATGAGCGGGCCGCCTGGAGCAAACCCGCAGAGGGCAAGAAAGCGGCGAGTGAGGCGGATGTGCAGCGCGCCCTGCTGCAACGGCTGCAGCGATTGCAACTGCCAAGCGGTGGCTTTGGTCTGTGGGATGGTCGCTCCGACGAGGAGCAATGGCTCACCGCCTATGCCGCCGACTACCTGCTGGCGCGCAAGGAGGCGGGCGATGCCGTGCCGGAGGCAATGCTCAATCAGGCGCTGAACCGGTTGCAAAGCTATCTCACCGACAGCCAGTACGGCGAGCGCTGGAGCAGTGCCCCCGAGCACAGCCGGCTGGCCTATCAGGCCTACAGCGCCTATGTGCTGGCCCGGGTGGGCAAGGCGCCGCTCGCTACCCTGCGCCTTATCTGGGAGCAGCAAGCTGATCACGCCCGCTCAGGTTTGCCGCAGCTCCACCTCTCGCTGGCCCTCTCGGCCATGGGGGATGAGCAGAACGCCGCCAAGGCCCTCAGCCGGGCATTGGCGACCGAGCGCGGTGATGACTATCTGGGTGATTACGGCTCACAGTTGCGCGATGAAGCTCTTGAGCTCTCCTTGCTGCGTCAGCACAAGCTGGCTGCGGAGCGCTGGCCGGCCCTCAGTGCCAAGGTGGCCGATACCCTGGCCCATCGTCAGTGGCTCAGCACTCAGGAACGGCTCGCCCTGCTGCGACTCGCCCGCTTCGACCCGGCCGTCGACTGGCAGGCCAAGGTAACTTCCTCTCTTGGCAGTGGATCCCTGAGCGGTTCGGCTCCGCTGCAGCAGGGTGCCCCCGAGGCACTGGCCGCCAGCACCGTCACCAACGAGGGCAAGGGATCCCTCTATGTGCAGCGCACCCTCATCGGCTACCCCGAACAGGCGCCAGCACGGATTAGCAAGGGGATGAGTGTGACCCGCAGCTGGTTCAACAGCGACGGTCAGCCGTTTGATCCCGCCAAGGTGAAGGTGGGCGATCTGGTGGTGGTGCGGCTCAATGTCAGCAGTGAATCGGCGGTGCCCGATGCCCTGCTGGTGGAGATGGTGCCCGCTGGCTTCGAGCTGGAGAACCCGGCCCTTGGCAACAGCATCAAGCTGGAAGAGCTCTCCATTGAGGGGAAACCGGCGTGGCAGAGCGAGTGGAACGACTATCTCAAGCATCAGGAGTTTCGCGATGACCGCTACACGGCAGCGCTGGATCTGAGCGAGGGGAGCAACCAGCAACTGGTCTACCTGATGCGTGCAGTGACGCCGGGTCGCTATCAGGTGCCACCGACCCAGGTGGAGGATATGTACCGGCCCGAGATACGGGCTGTGGGTGAGGATATCCACGAGGTGCGTATTTCTGAGTAACAAACCCTCCCTTGAGCGGGTTCGCCCGCTCACTTTCTGGCAGCGCGGCTGGCTGAAATTGGGTCGCAGTGGCCGCGCAGGCTGGTGCTGGCTGGGCGGTCTGCCGCGCTGGCTGCGCTTTTCGGTGCTGGGAGTTGTCGCACTGCTGCTGTCATTGCTGGTGCTGGATCGGATTTTCCCGCTGCCGCCACTCGACCCTGCCTACGCACGGGTGGTGCTCGACATGAAGGGGCGGCCGCTGCGCGCCTTTGCCGATACCAGCGGCGTGTGGCGCTATCCCGTGACCCTGGAGCAGGTCTCCCCCCGCTATATCGAGGCGCTGCTGGGCTACGAGGATCGCTACTTCTGGCGTCATCCCGGGGTCAATCCGGTGGCCATGGTGCGCGGGGTCTGGCAGTGGCTGCGCTATGGGCGTGCCGTGTCGGGCGGCTCGACCCTTACCATGCAGGTGGCGCGTCTTATCGAGCCCTACCACCGGAGCGTGCCCGGCAAGCTGCGCCAGATGGTGCGTGCGCTGCAACTGGAGTGGCACTATGACAAGCGCACCCTGCTCACCGTCTACCTCAATCGGGCGCCGTTTGGCGGCAACCTGGAGGGGGTGCAGGCGGCAAGTTTTGCCTATCTCGGTAAGAGTGCGGCCAAGCTGACCTATGCCGAGGCAGCGTTGTTGGCGGTGCTGCCGCAGGCTCCCAGCCGCAACCGGCCGGACCGGCATCCCGAGCGGGCCCGCGCCGCCCGTGACAAGGTAATGCAGCGGCTGGTGGCTCAGGGTGTCTGGCCCGAACAGGTGTGGTTGGAGGGACGTATCGAGCCGGTGCTGGCCCGCGGTCACTTCACGCCGATGGAGGCGCCGCTCTTTGCCCGCCTCGCCGCCGACCATCAGGCCGGAGCCCTGGTGCACACCACCATAGACGGGGATCTGCAGCGCTGGCTGGAGGGACGGGTGGCGAGCTACATTCGCCGTTTCCCCGAGCAGACCTCAGCGGCGTTGCTCTTGGTAGATAACAAAACCATGGCGGTGCGTGCCTATGTGGGCAGCGCCGAGTATGGCAATTTGCGCCGCCACGGTTATCTCGACATGGTGCAGGCAATCCGCTCTCCCGGCTCCACCCTCAAGCCCTTTATCTACGGTCTGGCGATGGATGAGGGGCTGGTGCACTCGGCCTCCCTGCTCTCCGATGCGCCGAGGCTCGGCTCGGATTACAGACCCGCCAACTTTTCCGGCGCCTTTCAGGGGCCGGTGACCCTCGCTCAGGCGCTGCAGCAATCCCTCAACGTGCCGGCGGTGCAGGTGCTGGAGGCGCTCGGGCCCGACAAGCTGGTCAGCCGCCTCGACAACGCCGGGGTGCGGCTGGCGCTCTCCGACAAACCCAATCCGGCCATTGCGCTGGGGGCGGTGGGCATTCGACTCGAGCAGCTGGTGGCGCTCTACAGCGCGCTGACCCGGCAGGGGCAGGTGGCAATGCCGGTCTGGCTGGCGGGGCAGCAGGCGGTGTCACGCCCCTTGCTGAGCCCGGGAGCGGCCTGGATCATCTGGCAGATATTGAGCGCGCAGGGACGGGCGGACCAACCCTTTGCCAGCGAGGCGACCGGCCGGGTCAACAGGCTGGCTTGGAAGACCGGTACCAGCTACGGCTATCGCGACAGCTGGGCGATGGGGGTCTCCGGTCGCTGGACCATCGGCGTCTGGCTGGGGCGCCCCGACGGTACCCCTATGCCCGGTTTTTACGGCCAGAGCGCGGCGGTGCCGCTGCTGCTTTCGGTCTACTCGCGACTGGCTGACAACAGCCCTCTGCCGGCACAGCCCAACACGGTGAGCGAGGCCGAGATTTGCTGGCCGCTGGGGCGCAAGGCGAACGCGACCCTGCCTGAAGCCTGTTTGCAGCGCCAGAGCGCCTGGTTGCTGGAAGGGCGCGATCCTCCCACCTTGCCGGATCCCATGGACTGGCCCTCGCCGCTGCGGCAAGTTGCACTCACTGCCGAAGGCAAGCCGACGCTGACCCGTTGCCCCGATGCGGCACAATCCGGTTTTCGGGCACTCTGGCCGTTGTCGTTGGAGCCTTGGCGGTCCCCCGGCGAGCGGCGGCAGGCGCTGCTCGCCAGCGGTTGTGCAGGGGAGGGGCAGAGCGCCGAGCTGCAGGCCCCCATTCGCATCGTGGCGCTGGGGGAGGGCAACCTTATCCGCAGTCAGCGTTACCGGTTGCAACCCAAGGTGCTGGGCGGTGTTGGCAAGCCAGCCTGGTTTCTCAACGGCCAGCGGCTGCGCTGGGACGGGGATCAGGTGCTGAGCGTGGCGAGGCGCTACCAGTTGGTGGTGGTCGATGAAGCAGGAAACAGCGATCGCATCGAGTTTCGCGTGGTGCATCCTGACGGTGATGCCGGCACCATCACCCGTTGAGCGTTTTGCCAACAGCCATTGAGGTGAATGTAATTAACCATTTTAAATGCATCAATATTTGATTGGATGAATTAATTTGTGAATAATTACGAATTCATTCAAATCCATTCGGGAGTTCTCTTTTGCTGCGTGTTCTGTGTCCCTTGCTGGTGCTGATGAGTTCGGGTTGTGCCACAACCAATCATGGTGATCACCATGTTTCTCCTGAACGTACCGGGTTCTATTCACCTTTCGAATCTGCTTCCGAGAGTTTTGCGCGTTGCTATCAGAAACAGTTTGCCTGTACCCCTGCCAATATCCGCCGTGACAGGGCGATGGAGGCGCGCAGGCAGGCGCAAGAGCAGGCCAATCATCGTGGTGATGATTGGTAGGCCGCAGATAACGAGAGGGGTTGGCAGATGCCAACCCCTTTTTCATTCCGCCCATTCAGCCCTGTTGGCGCAGATGACCGAGCCGGGTGAAGAAGTGCTGGCTCTTGCGCTGGTGAAAGTGGCTCTTCTTGATGGGATGGAAGATGAGGTTGCTTTCGGGATGGCTTGCTTTTAACTGGTGGAGCATGGCTACGGCGGGCAGGCTGGTGCTGACCAGGGTGGTGAGTGGCATGCTGAGGGTCTCGGGCCCGAGCAGTTGATTGAGCCCTTGCTGAGCCTGCTCGAAGCGGGTCAGGGCCGCCGGGTCGGCATAGCCGCTACCCAGCATGGTGAGCAGGTTGTCGAGGGCCAGATGAAATTCGGCCAACTGCTGGCGAAAGCCGCTGCGCCCGCGCAGGGCAATCAGCTCTGCAAACGGAATGTCGGCCAGGTGAGTGGGCACTTGCAACGGGATCTCGAGGAGGAAGCAATCCTGACCGCCGCGATTGTGGTAGCGGGATTCGAGCAGATGGAGCAGGCGGTCGAGATAGTCGTGATCGGTAATAAGCGCCCCGTCATTGGCGAGTGCCCACTCACGGGCAAGGCGCATGGAGATCAGGTTGGCAAAGCGTCGCGCCATTCTGATCCCCCCCTCATCCCGGGTCGCAAAGCCGTGAGTAAGGCAAAAGCCGTGCAGCCGCTCCAGCCCCACCTGATCCGGGCAGAAGCAGTCGTGGTTGGCCTCCTGACGCCAGCGACCAATCAGCTCCTTGTTGCCAAACACCTTGTGGCGGACGAAATCGGGGGCCACCAGGCCGCTTATCTGGCTCTCCAGTTGCGGGGTAATGGCGGCAAAGAAGGCGGCATCGGGCCGCTCGGCCAGCAGATCGGTCTGCTGTTGAAGGGTATCGAGCAGGGCGGTGAGGCCGCTCTTTTCGCTGACGGTGAAGACGAAGGCGAGCCGCTCCAGATAGAGCAGGGCAAATTTGAGCCAGAGCTCGTCGCGTACCTCCATGCCGGGGTAGTAGATGTAGGTCTTCATCGGATCAGTCTGTTGTCAAAAATCTGGCGAGGCGCAGGGTCGGGAATATACGCAAGATTGGCGCTGCACGGCAAACACTGCGTGGGGTAATGTGAGCAAACGCTCATCCAGTAGGCGCTGGCCACAAAGTTCTGATATAATTCGCGCCCTTAAATCAAGGTCACCCGAGTCATCACCATGAAGTTCATTATCAAGCTGTTCCCGGAAATCACCATCAAGAGCAAGTCGGTTCGCCAGCGCTTTATCAAGATCCTGCAGGGCAATATCCGCAATGTCCTGCGCCGCTTCGACGACGATGCCCGCGTACGGATGGATTGGGACAAGCTGATTGTGAGCTCCCGCAATGACCAGTTCCGCGAGCAGGCTATCGAAGCCCTGGCCTGTATTCCGGGCATTCAGGCCTTCCTCGAGGTTCAGGCCAGCAAGTTTACCGATCTGCACGACATCTTCGAGCAGGTGAAAGCCGTATGGGGCGACCAGCTCAAGGGCAAAACCTTCTGCGTGCGCGCCAAGCGCCACGGCAAGCATGAGTTCTCCTCCCTCGAGGTTGAGCGTTACGTGGGCGGTGGATTGAATCAGCACTGCGAAAGCAATGGTGTGCGCCTCAAGAACCCGGATGTGAAGATCAACCTCGAGATCGACGGTGAGGAGCTCTTTATCGTCAGCGCCATCCATCAGGGCCTGAGCGGCATGCCCATCGCGACCCAGGAAGATGTGCTGAGCCTGCTCTCCGGCGGTTTTGACTCCGGCGTGGCGTCGTTCCAGTTCATCAAGCGCGGCTGCCGTGTGCACTACTGCTTCTTCAATCTGGGCGGTGCTGCCCACGAAATCGGCGTCAAGCAGGTGGCCTACCACCTGTGGAACCGTTTCGGCTCCTCCCACCGGGTACGTTTCACCGCTGTGGACTTCGAGCCGGTGGTTGCCGAGATCCTCGAGAAGATCGACAACGGTCAGATGGGCGTGGTGCTCAAGAGAATGATGATGCGTGCTGCCGCCAAGGTGGCCGACGAGTTCCAGATCCCGGCGCTGGTGACCGGTGAGTGTGTGGGTCAGGTATCCAGCCAGACCCTCACCAACCTGAACGTGATTGACCGGGTCACCGACAAGGTGATCCTGCGCCCGCTTATCACTTGGGACAAGCCGGATATCATCAGTGAAGCCCGCCGCATCGGCACTTTGGAGTTTGCCGAGACCATGCCGGAGTACTGTGGAGTCATCTCCAAAAAGCCGACCGTGAAGGCCGAGCTCTCCCGCATTGAAGAGGAAGAGGCCAATTTTGACTTCTCCATTCTGGACAAGGTGGTCTCAGAGGCCCGTTACCTCGATATCCGCCGTATCGGTGAAGAGACTGCCGCTGAAGTGCAAGAGGTGGAAACGACTCAGGTGCTGGGCGCTGACGAGGTGATCCTGGATATCCGCTCTGCCGATGAACACGACGAGAAACCGCTGGTGGTGGAAAATCGTGAAGTGCTGCATATCCCCTTCTTCAAGCTGGCCACCGCCTTTGGCGATCTGCCCAAGGAGAAGACCTACCTGCTCTACTGCGATCGCGGTGTGATGAGCAAGCTGCAGGCGCTCTATCTTAAAGAGAAGGGCTTTGACAACGTCAAGGTGTACCGCCCGTAAGCGTGTTTTTCACTTTCAATAAAAAATCCGAAACCTGTTAATTGGTTTCGGATTTTTAATGTGTATTGTGCAGGCTCTCGATTTTTTCCACGCCAGAAGTGCCACCCAGTTTGTGCAACTCTCCAACTTCTTCCTGCTGCGCTCATCACCTCCTTGCTAGGCGGTGTTCTCCAAATGCTGGTTGTCTGTCCACCAATAGTTCCCGTGAGTTACAAAGGCAGAAAGCCAGCTTTTCATATCTCATTGAGGATCCGCGAAACTTCTTCAGCCATCAGAAGCACCGCTCGACCACATTTCGCCTACGATAACGAGCTTTGTCTAATACCAGCGGAAGTTCCTTATGGTATCGCTGCTGGCCGCGTGCGATAACGGCCTGATGAGGTCGGAATCCTTGTCATAGCCAACGCACTTGTCGCATATCTGATTGCCGCTGAAAAGCAGAACCCAAACGGCAAATCATTACTATCAGTGACCAAGTGAACTTTGCTGCCAAAACCACCACGAGAGCTACCAAGAGCTTGATTCACCAGAGTGTTTTTTTACGCGCTCCGGCAGCATCTTTGGATGCTCTGACATTGGAGCCGTCAATGCACCACAGGTCGAAGTCGATAAGCCCTTCTTCATTGAGATGCAGTTGCAGCGCAGCAAGGATGATATCGATACGACCTGTACTCAGCCAACGTCGAAAGGTGTTGTATGACAGATCTCGTCAAGGTGCGCCGGTGTGAAGTATCCAGAGAATGCCATCAAGCACTTGGCGTGGCTCACGAGTAGGGCGTCCTCTTATGCGGCGGCATAGAAAAAGGGGCTCGATAAGCCCCATTGTGCATCGGTCAACTGGTAACGACGGGACACTGCACTGGTCTTAAACTGTTGAGAAAATTTGAGATTATATCTTCATCACTGTAAGTATATAGCCTAGAAAGGCGCGCTGCTCTCGTCGCTCTCCTGTAAAAACTGCTCCACCTCTGCCTGATAGACCGCATCAGGTTGACCGCTGCTGGCAGGGATTACGGCGGCAGGTCGGGCGACGGGAGGGGCGGTGAGGGTCTCCATCACGCGCTGCTGCAGATAGGGGTAGAAGGGGTTGGAGGAGGTGCGGGTGAGGGCGCCGGGGTTGACGATCAGCACGCCGCGCTCACCACGCAGGGCCAGACCGCCGAGATTGATGCCATATTGCTCCCGCTGCTCCGGGCGCGCCGCCATACCATAGAGGGGGTCGTCCATCGGGAAGGGGAGCGCCACGTGGGAGAGGGAGTAGATCTCCTTGGGATAATCGATACCCAGCGGGCGGAGCTGCTCAGGCTGGTCTGCGCTGGCCAGCGTTTTGGCCTGCGTCGCGGGGGAGGTTGGCTCGACATTGCCCACCACGGTGAGGCGATAGTGCCCGAGGGCGTTTGGCAGCAAGCTGTGCAGCGCCAGCTCTGAGGCCGAGCTCATCAGCGGGCCAAACAGGGTGCTGCGGTTGATATCAAACAGCACCAGTTCGCTGCCGTTGGCCGGCAGGTAGTGGTAGAGATCGGCAATGATGGAGCGGGTGCTGACGGTGTAGTCCATCACCGACTGGAAGGTGAGGGCGGGGGGAAACGCCGCCAGCTCGCCACTGGCGGCCAGCTGGCGTACCTGCTGCTGGATGGCGTGAGTCAGGCGATAGGACTGGCGCGCCCCGTTGACCGGAAACGAGTTGTATTTGAACGGGTTGAACTCCGGCATGGTGTCGAGCCAGGCGGCGTTGGCAAAGGCGGGCAGCAGGGCAGGCACGGCCTTGAGCCCGGCGAAGCGGGCAAAGCGGGTCACCCCGATCATCGGGGAGATCAGCACCAGCCGATCCGGTTTTGCCAGCGTGCCGCTCGGGTCAGCCAGCGCATCGAGCGCATATTTCACCGCCAGCGCGCCGCCGTTGGAAAAGCCCACCAGATGCAGCGGCCGCTTGCCCGGTGCCAGCAATCTGGCCTCCCGCACCGCCAATCGGGTAGCGGCCAGCCAGGTCTCCCAATCCACATCCACGAGGCCAGCGGGCACGGTGCCGTGGCCGGGGATCCGCAGCCCCAGCGCAATAAAGCCCTGCTGCTGATAACGTCTGGCCAGATGGCGCAGGCTATAGGGGGAGTCGGTCAGGCCGTGCAGCAGCACCGCCACCCCTTTGACGTCCCCCTCGGGGCGCAGCAGGTAGGAGCGGTTCCAGTTCTGCGGAAAGCGGGCGGGGTTGATGGGGGAGTCCTGATAGTAGCGATTGCTGGCCAGTTGCTGCTCCGGCGGCGTCTTGGCGACCACCTCGGTGGCCACCAGCTCGAACAGTTCTGCTTCGCGGGTCAGATAGGCTTGCCAGTCGCTGTGGTCGAGCTCCTCGGCGCTGAGTTCGGGGGGCACCACTGTGTGCCACAGCTGCAGCGGCGCTGCCTGCCAGGCGAAGTAGGCGATCACCGCCCATGCGGTCAGCAACAGCAGCAACAGGGTCAGCAGAGCACGGCGAACAAGGCGGCGAGTGTGAGCCAGCATGGTGCAATCCTTGGCAATAGAGGTGGAGCCGCCTCTGGGCGGGCGAGTTTGGTGCAGCACATTGGGCGCGGCCAACCGGCTTAAAGCCTAATGGAAACAAGGTGATATGTATAGTTGATGGCGTTCGGCCGCGCTGGCTGTGGGCGCCTGATCCCGCCGTTGGCATCAGGCTGGCCGTTCGAAGGTTGCATCGCGGGCCATCTGGCGGCGTGAACTTATCCGCGGATGCCCGCTTGGGTGCTGCGAACTTGCAACTATCTGCCCCTGAAAGAGGGCAATTATGCTACTGTAGCGGCGTTTTTTGATGGATAAGCTGGCATTGGCCTTTTTTGAAGATGGAATGGTATGCAGAACTTTGACGTAGTGAATTGGCTGATGCAGCAGACAGCCTCCCCGGCGCAGCCGGAACAGGCGATGGCACAACCGGGCGCGGCCCAGACCCTGTGGCAGGTGACCCATGCTGGCTAACGAATCCATGCGCCTGAACAAATACATCAGCGAGAGCGGCATCTGCTCGCGCCGCGAGGCCGACCGCTTTATCGAGCAGGGCCACGTTTTTATCAACGGCAAGCGGGCCGGGATTGGTGATCAGGTGCAGGTTGGCGATCTGGTCAAGGTCAACGGTCAGGTGATCGAGCCGCGCGAGGCGGACAGTCTGGTGCTGATCGCCCTCAACAAGCCGGTGGGCATCGTCAGTACCACAGAGGCGGGCGAGAAGGACAACATCGTCGATTTCGTCAACCACAGCACCCGGGTCTTCCCCATCGGGCGGCTCGACAAGGATTCGCAGGGGCTGATTTTCCTCACCAACCACGGCGATCTGGTCAACAAGATCCTGCGGGCGGGCAACGATCACGAGAAAGAGTATCTGGTGACCGTCGACAAGCCGGTGACCGACGAGTTTGTGCGCGGCATGGCGGCCGGGGTGCCGATCCTCGGTACTGTGACCAAGAAGTGCAAGGTGAAGAAAGAGGCGCCGTTCGTCTTTCGCATCACGCTAGTGCAGGGGCTTAACCGCCAGATCCGCCGCATGTGCGAGCACTTCGGTTTTGAAGTGACCAAGCTCGAGCGCATCCGCATCATGAACGTCAGCCTCAAGGGGCTGCCGGTGGGCGAGTGGCGCGATCTCACCGACGACGAGCTTATCGATCTGTTCAAGCTGATTGAGGACTCCTCCTCTGAGGTGAAACCGGCTAAAGGCGACAAACCGAAGGCGGCCAAGGCCCCTGCGGCGCAAAGCACCAAACCGGGGCAGGGCAAGAAGCCGCGCCGCGATGACGATCACGAGATTGGCGGGCGTCCCAATGTGCCGGGCCCGGAAGCCTTCGAGAAGAAGCTGCCGGTGGGCAAGGGTGGCGCGGGCAAAGGTGCTGCCAATAAAGGTGGTGCTGGCAAAGGGGCTCCCAAGGGGGGCAAACCGGCCGCTGGCAAGCCGCGCACCGCTAACAGCGGACGGCAGAAGAAGGGGCGCTGAGTTGCTCCCCTGAGTGGCGTCAGCCTACCTTGTCATCCCGAACACAGTTATCCCCAACACACCGGCCTCAGGCCGGTGTGTTGTTTTGGGCAGCAGAGCTGGTTGGGAGGGGCGCCGAGATGGTCGGCTCTCTGGCGGTCGGTAACCGCATGACGCAGGGGTAGTGGCGCGGGTCGAGGCGCACTACCAGCAGGCTCATCAGCAGCAATCCTCCCAGCTGCCA
The DNA here is from genome assembly GCF_040907785.1 of Aeromonas sp. s8. NCBI lineage: Bacteria > Pseudomonadati > Pseudomonadota > Gammaproteobacteria > Aeromonadales > Aeromonadaceae > Aeromonas > Aeromonas sp. s8. Next base: position 58,589 of record NZ_JBFOCL010000015.1, on the reverse strand, counting down.
CTGCCAGGCGGCGGCGAAGTCGCCGAACAAGTGATAGAGCCGCGCCGCCACCCAAGGGCCGGTGGCGGCCAGCATAAAGCCGAATCCCTGCATCAGGGCGCTCAGGGTGCCGGCGCGGCGCGGGTCGGGCAGGTGATCGAGCGCAATCACCATGATGAGGGAAAAACTGCCGCCAAGACCGGCACCGCACAGCATGCACCAGAGAATGGGGGCACTGGCCGGCGCCAGCCAGAGGCCGGCAAATCCCGCCAGCTGTATGGCAATGGCAAGCCCCATCCACGGTCGCCGATCCAGATTGCGGGCGGCCAGCAGCGGCAGGCCGAGGCCGCTGGCAGTCTGGGCCAGCGCCAGCCAGGCGACCAGCTCGCCCGCCTGTGCGGCGCTCCAGCCCTGCGCCATATAGGCGGGGGCCAGCCAGGCCACGACGATGCCGTAGCCGCTGTTGATGATGCCAAAGCAGACGATCAGCAACCAGCTGCGGGGCAGGGTGATCAGCCGCTGTTCGCCGTGGAGAATGGCGACCGCGGCGGCCCGTGGCAGACGCACTTTCCACCCTAGCCAGACGAGGGCCAGCAGCACCGGTACGCTCCAGAGTGCCAGCGCGCGCGACCAGTCGAGGCTGGCCGCCAGCCTTGGGGTAAGGCTGGCTCCGAGCGCGCCACCTCCCATCATGCAGGCAGAGAAGATCCCCATCACCAGCGGCACCTTGCGGGCGAAGGCCTGCTTGATAAGGGCGGGCAGCACTCCCTGCACCAGTGCCGACCCCAATCCACAAAGCGCCGCGCTGGCGATCAGCAAGGCACCACTTTGGGCATCGAAGCGCATTGCGCTGCCAATGCCGAGCAGCAGCAGGGCCGCCCCCAATAGTTGGCACACACTGGCGCGTCTACGCAGGCTGGGGGTGAGCAGCACACCAATCCCGATGAGCCACAGCGGCAACAGGGTAAGCCAGGCGAGGGTATCCATCCCCAGCGACAGGGTGCGGCCAATCTCGCCGCTCAGCGGGCCGATGGCGGTAAGAAAGGGGCGCAGGTTCAGGCCAATCAGGATCACCAGCACCAGCAGGGCGGTCTGGCCTGCGGGTTGATCCGCATTTCGTTGATTCATCGGGTGCTGTTTCCGGTTCTGGGAGAAACAGGGGGCATTCGGGACGCGGAGTCATCGGGGCTGAACATGGCAGATCACCGTCAAAGGAGGCAAAAGCGCCAGCCTAGCGGGGGCGAAAGTCATTTGGAAATTAAATGATAGAATGGGCTTCAGTGGTTTTGTAAATGGAGTGCCCCATGCTGGATCCCCTGTTACTGCGCAGTTTTATCGCCATTATCGACACCGGCAGCTTTACCCGCGCCGGTGAACGGGTCCATCTGACCCAATCCACCATCAGCCAGCAGATCCGCCGCCTTGAGCAACAGCTCGGCTGCCCGCTACTCGATCGCGCTGGCCGTCAGGTGGTGGCGACTGCTGAGGGGGAAAAATTGCTGGGGCTGGCCCGCCGCATTCTGGCGCTGCTGGCGCAGGCCGAGGAGCAGATGAGCGAGGGGAGCATATCCCTCAGCCTCGGGGTGCCGGAGGATTTCGCCGCCGGTGCCATCACCCCGGTGCTGGCCGCCTTTGCCCGCGACTACCCCGAGGTGCGGCTGGAGGTGGAGAGCGGCCTGAGCCACCACATCTGGCAGCGCTTCGCAGCGGGGGAGCTGGATCTGGCGCTGGTCAAGCAGGTGCGCGGACAGGGCTCGCCGCTCGCCAGCTGGAGTGAGCCGCTGGTGTGGGTAGATAGCCGCGACTGGCCAGCGAAGGGGCGTGATCCGCTGCCGCTGGTCGCCTTTCCGAGCGAAGGGCTCTATCGCCAGCAGATGACCGAGGCGCTCGATGGTCTGGGTCGGCGCTGGCGTATCGCCTATGTCAGCGCCAGTCTCGCCAGTTTGCAGGGGGCGGTGAGCGCAGGCATTGGCGTGAGCTTGCTGCCCAAACGGCTGATGCCCGCCGATCAGCTGGCCCTGACCCAGTGGCCCAAGGTGGCATCGGTGGAGCTGGCGCTCCATGCGGCAAAGGATGGGGGCGAGCCGCTCAGCCGCCTGAGTTCGGCCCTGATCGCCCTCTGTGACGAGGTGATGGGGCCGCAGTAACGTAAAGAAGGGGGCGCAGCGCTAGCGCACCTTATGCCTCACGATGAGCAGGGTGAGGATCGCCAGCGTGAAGATGAGCGGGGCCCAGGCTCCGTGATGGCTGATCAGCGTGGCAGCGGCAGCAGCGACGCCAGCAAGGCTTTGCTGCAAGAAACCGCACAGGGCCATGGCATAGGCACCATGCTCTCTGCCATCGCTCACCGCCAACGCCATGCTGTTGGGAAAGAGTATTGCCTGACCGAAAATGATGAGGCAGTAACAAGCCATCATCGCTACCAGCCCAGCGCTGCCTTGCAATGCTCCCATAGACCAGAGCAGCAGGACTACGCCTGCGGCCAGCAGAATGAGCGTGGCGCCCTGATGCATCAGCTGGCGTCCACCCACCCGGGCGACTCGCCGGTTGACTGTCATTGCACCGGCAAAATAGGCTACCCCGATAAGCAGCCCCAGACTACCGAAGGTGGTGACCTCAAGCCCGAACCCTTGTTGCAAAACGAAGGGGCTTACCTCTTGCAGAGTGACCGTGATGGCAAAGCCGATCCCGCCAGCACAGGCTGGCCAGAGAAAACCGGGGCGGCGCAGCAGACTGGCATAACGTGACCACATGCCGCTGCCGATGGCTGCCGGATTGGGGCCCTGCAGTGGTAGGCTGCTCATCAGCACCAGTGCCAGCACGCCGATCCCGGCCATCAGAACGAATCCCAACTGCCAGTGGGCATAGCGGCTGATGATGCCACCAATCCACTGACCGCCGCCCAGCGCAGTGATGAAGGCGATGGAGAGTACCGAGAGGCGGCGCGCCAGCTCAGCCCCCTGCCAGTGATCCCGCACCAGAATGCGGGCAATGATGGTTGCCCCCCCAGCGGCTACTCCTTGCAGGGTTCGCAGGATCAGCAGCAGTGGCCCCTGACTGGTGGTGGCCAGCAGCAGGCTGAGGCCGACAAACAGCAGAAGTGACAGGGCGAGGGGCAAGCGACGGCCGTAGCGATCGGCGGCGGCACCCCAAAACAGCAAAGGCAGGGCGGCCCCAATGATGAACAGGGAGATAGATAATTCAGCCCCCTGTCGGGTCATGGCGAGATCTGTCATCACTACGGGCAGAGAAGGGAGGTAAACGGTGGTGGCCATCTGGGCCATAAAGACAATAAGACAGGCCAGCGTCATGATGCGTGTGGCGATACTTCGGGAGCCTGCTTGTTCAATACATGTCGAATTATCCATTACCGCACCTTGATGCAACAAAAAAGAAACGAAATTGTTGCATGCCAGAGGTGTTTGGTCACCCCTTTGTGTCGCTCAATGTGTTATGGCGGTCGGACTCCTGTATCAGCTTGCGCTCGTAGTCATTTTTTACGATGGTCAGCGCCGCCAGCACCAGCTCGGGGGCCAGCTCATTGGTTTCCAGCAGTTCAATCAGATCCACCGCGAGTTTTACCTCGGGCGGGGCAGTTTCCAGTGACATGGGCAGGGTTCCGGTTGCGGGAAGAGGGGGGATTATACAGGGGCGCCGCCGTTGGCCGAAAGCGCCCGCTCTGTCGGGCTGTGAGGCATGAAGGTCAGAGGTGCTGGCGCATCTCCTTGTCGATCTCCTCGCGCAGGGCGATCAGCTTTTTGGCGTACTGCTGCAACTGCAGATCGCTTTCGCTCAGTGGTTGCCACTGGGGCACCGGGGTCGGTTTGCCCTGCTCATCCATCGCCACAAAGATGATGATGCAGTGGGTGGTCTTGTGGCGCTCGGTCTCGGTGGGGTGGCGGCTGTAGACATCCACCGCCAGATGCATGCTGGTGGTGCCGGTGTGGATCACCTGGGCGTGAACCTCCACCAGCTGGCCAATCTGGATGGGACGCAAAAAGCGGATCCCCCCCACATAGACGGTCACCGCATAGCCGCCACACCAGCCAGCGGCGCAGGCATAGCCCGCCTGATCGATCCACTTCATCACCATGCCGCCGTGTACCTTGCCGCCGAAATTGACGTCGGAGGGTTCGGCCAGAAATTGCAGGGTCAGTTCGCGATTGGGCACAGTTACATCCTTATTGCCTGAAGGGTTTCCCTGAGCTTTGCCCCATCGGCCTGCCCGGTCAAGGGTTCATCCCCGATTCAGGGGGGCGGGGTCACTATCTTGCTCTATCGACGGGAACATAGCCGCAGGAGTGACACCATGAAACAGATGCTGGAACAGTTGCTGGGGGCTGGCAAAGGCTGGCTCAACGAAGGCGGAGACAAGCGCAAGGGGCAGATGCAGGGGGCGCTGGCCGGCGGTGCGCTCGGTCTGCTGCTGGGCAATAAAAAAGTGCGCAAATATGGTGGCAAGGCCGCTGCCGTGGGCGGCGCTGCGGCCCTTGGCGGGCTGGCCTACAAGCTCTATCAGGATTGGCAGGCCCAGCAGGCGGCACCGGCCCAGCCTACCCATCCCATCAGCGGGCTGGAAGGCAATGCGCTGGATGCCCGCGCGGCGCTTTTGGTGCGCGCCATGGTGGCTGCGGCCCGGGCCGATGGCCATATCGACGGCGCCGAGCGCCAGAAAATTCAGGAGTACCTGACCGAACAGGGCCAGAGCGATGTCGCCCGTTGGATTGACGCCGAGCTGGCCCGCCCCCTCGACCCCCACGCGCTGGCGCGGGAAGTGACCGACATGGAGCTGGCCACCGAGGTCTATCTCGCCTCCCTGCTCGCCATCGAGGTGGATCACTTTATGGAGCGCGGTTATCTCGACGAACTGGCGCGCGCCCTCAAACTCGATGACAACCTCAAAGGGAGCATCGAGCGGCAGGTGGCCCAGCTTAACGCCCCCGCCTGATACCCCTCACCGCCATGGATTGCCGATAACGCCCCGCTCAAGGGGCGTTGTTGTTTCTGTTGCCCGTCAAAAGATACGGATGAGGCTATTTGGATTGCGGGGCACAGCCCCTAAGATGGCGCAGGACCATCACGATTTTTGCAAGGAGCAACCGTTGGAGATACGCAAGGCAAGCGAACTGGATATCGATGCCATTGTCGAGCTGAACCGGCAGATAGGAGAGATCCACCATCAGCACTATCCCGAAGTGTTCTGCCCCCCTTCGCCAGAGGAGCGGGCATTTTTGCTCGATGCCATTGCCGCAGAAGGGCGTCTGTTCTGCGTTGCCGAGCAGGATGGTATGGTGGTGGGATTTTTGACTGCGCGGATCGACATCAATGAGAGCGTGCCGTTTCTCACCCGTGCGCCGATTTGCCGGATCGGCTCGGTGGTGGTGGAGGAGCAGCACCGTTCTCGCGGGATTGGCAAGGCGCTGATCGCCCATTGCGGTAAGTGGGCCAAGGCCCGTGATGCTCAGCAAATCCGGCTGGAGGTGATGGCCTTCAACGAGCGCGCCAAAGCCCTCTACGCGTCGCTGGGCTTCAAGGTGCAGTCGCAGATCATGGCCAGATGATCAGTTTTTTATGGCGAGCCAAGGTGCGTCACTCCCCAACCACAAAGGCCCGTTGCGGGCCTTTGTTCGTTTCGCCAGCGGCTCTTTGCCTCGTTACTTTTCGCCGAGTTGCGCGGCAATCAGCGCCGCCAGCCGGGTGAGGGCCTGCTCCAGCTGTTCGCTCCAGGGATGGGAGCTGTTGAGGCGCAGGCAGTGGTTGTGTTGTCCCTGACTGGAAAAGAGCGCGCCGGGGGCTACTGAAAAACCGCTGCCCAGAGCCTTGGCGTGCAGGGTGCGGCTGTCGAAATGGGCAGGCAGCGCCAGCCAGAGAAAGTAGCCGCCATCGGGGGAGGAGATCCGTACCTCGTCCGGCAACAGCCGTTGCAGGGCCGCCCGCATCTGCTGCTGGCGCTGGGCCAGGGTGTGGCGCAGGCGGCGAAAGTGGGCATCGACCCCGCCCTGGCGCAGCATCTCGGCCAGCGCCAGCTGGCTCGGTACATTGGTGGAGAGGGTGGACATCAGCTGCAGCCGCTGAACCCGCTCGGCATGGGGCCCCGCTACCACCCAGCCGACCCGAAAACCCGGCGCCAAGCATTTGGAAAAGGAGCTGCAGAGCAGGCTGTCGCCACGCTGATCCCAGTGGCGGATCGGCTTGGGGCGCTCGCGGCCAAAGTAGACCTCGGCATAGACGTCATCCTCCACCAGCGGCACCTTGTGGGCGTTGAGCAGTGCCATCAGCCCCTGTTTGTGCGCATCGGGCATGGTGTGGCCCAGCGGGTGCTGCACATTGCCCATCAGCCAGCACGCCTTGATCGGCATCTGGCTGAGGGCGTCGGCCAGCAGGTCGAGATCGATGCCCACCCCCGGAATGACCGGGATCTCCACCGCCTTGAGTTTCAGCCGCTCGATGGCCTGCAGGGCGCCATAGAAGGTGGGGGACTCCACCACCACCCAGTCACCGGGCTCGGTCAGCACCTGCAGGCTGAGGGAGAGCGCCTCCATGGCGCCTGTGGTGATGATGATCTCCTGCGGATTGACCGCCACCCCGTCGCTGGCGTAGCGCTGGGCGATGGCACGGCGCAGCGCCTCGTTGCCGGGGGGCAGGTCGGCCACCGTGCTGAAGGGATCGAGCTTGCGCATGCAGCTGGCCAGCGCCCGCCCGAGCTGGGGATGGGGGAACAGGGTCGGGTCTGCTACCGACATGCCAAGGGGCACCAGATCCCGCGATTTGCTCGCCTGCAACACCTCGAACACCAGATCGTTGATATCCACCGAGCCGCTGTAGTGGGTCTGGCTCGGCGTGTGCTGCACGACCTGTGGTGAGGCGGCTTTGACGTAGTAGCCGGACTGGGGGCGGGCGAGGATCCGCCCCTGACTTTCGAGCAGTTGATAGGCCTGCAACACTGTCATGGGGCTGAGCCCATGGGTCTTGCAGCTCTGGCGAATGGAGGGGATACGCTCCCCCGGTTGCCAGATGCCATCGTCGATCTGGCTTTGCAGGCGGTCGGCCAACTGCTGGTAAAGGGACATGATCTGGATCAACTGTTATAGGTGTAATTCAATATAACTGCATCTGTTATAGGTGTCATGCTCCGTGATGTACTTGTCATGCACGAAACGTGCAAGGCAAATACAACAAAAGAGAGTGACGCATGATCAATCCGGATGACGTGGTCAGCCTGTCTCGCCTGCAATTTGGCGCCACGGCCCTGTTCCACTTCCTGTTTGTGCCCCTCACGCTGGGGCTGTCCTGGATCCTGGTGATCGCCGAGTCGGCTTATGTGATGACCGGCAAGGTGATCTATCAGGACATCACCCGCTTCTGGGGCAAACTGTTTGGCATCAACTTCGTCATGGGGGTCACCACGGGGATCACCATGGAGTTTCAGTTCGGCACCAACTGGGCTTACTACTCCCACTATGTGGGGGACATCTTCGGTACTCCGCTGGCCATCGAGGGGCTGATGGCCTTCTTCCTCGAATCGACCCTGGTGGGGCTCTTCTTCTTCGGCTGGGACAAGCTCTCCCGCGGCAAACACCTGCTGGTGACCATGCTGGTGGCGCTCGGCTCCAACCTCTCGGCACTGTGGATCCTGATCGGCAACGGCTGGATGCAAAACCCGGTGGGGGCCGAGTTCAACCTGCTGACCCAGCGCATGGAGCTGGTGGATATCGCCGCCGTGCTCTTTAACCCGGTGGCGCAGGTGAAGTTTGTTCACACCGTTGCGGCGGGCTATGTGGCGGCCTCCATGTTCGTGATGGGGGTGAGCAGCTGGTATCTGCTGCGCAAAACCGAGGTGCAGTTTGCCCTGCGCTCCTTCGCCATTGCCTCCGGCTTCGGGCTGGCGGCCATCCTCTCGGTCATCGTGCTCGGGGATGAGTCGGGCTATCGCACCGGCGAGGTGCAGAAGGTCAAGCTCGCCGCCATCGAGGCGGAGTGGGAGACCGAGCCGGCCCCTGCGTCATTCACCCTGTTCGGCTTCCCGGATCAGCAGGCGGAAACCACCCATGCCGCCATCAAGATCCCGTATCTGATGGGGATCATCGCCACCCGCTCCATCGACGAGGCGGTGACCGGCCTCAAGGATATCAAGGTGCAGAACGAGGCGCGCATTCGCAGCGGCATGGTAGCGGCAGAGGCCCTCGAGCAGATCCGGCAGGGCGATGACACCCCGGCCAACCGCGCTCGCTTCGAGCAGCATGGCAAGGATCTCGGCTACGGCATGCTGCTCACCCCCTATGCCAGCAATATCGCCAAGGCCGGTGAGGCAGAGATTGCCAAGGCGGTCGATGACTCCATCCCGCCGGTGGCGCCACTGTTCTGGGGCTTTCGGGTGATGGTGGGGCTTGGCGTCACCATGCTGGGGCTGATGGTGGTGAGCTTTGTTCAGCTCTGCCGCAACCGGCTGCAAGACTCACCGCGCCTGCTCAAGACCCTGCTCTGGAGCATTCCGCTGCCCTGGATTGCCATCGAGGCGGGCTGGCTGGTGGCCGAGCTCGGCCGTCAACCCTGGACCATCAGCGACGTGCTGCCGGTCTCGGCCTCGGTCTCTTTGCTTCAGCCGGGCCAGCTCTGGTTCAGTCTCATCGCCATCTGTTCCATCTACACCCTGCTGCTGGTGGTGGAGCTGTTCCTGTTGCGCCATGTGATCCGCAAGGGGCCCGCCATTCTCCATACCGGCCGCTACTGCGGTGAACAACCCGAACTTGCGAGGATCGCCTGATGGATTACGCAACCCTGAAACTCATCTGGTGGGCGCTGGTGCTCTTCATGATGGTCGGTTTTATCGTGATGGATGGCTTCGATCTCGGCATCGCCATGCTGCTGCCGGTGGTGTCGAAAGATGACGACGACCGCCGTCTGGTGATCAACAGCGTGGGGCCGGTTTGGGAGGGCAATCAGGTGTGGCTGATTGCCGGTGCCGGTGCCCTGTTCGCCGCCTGGCCGTTGGTCTATGCCGCCGCCTTCTCGGGGCTCTACATCCCCATGGTGGTGCTGCTGCTCGGGCTATTTTTGCGTCCGGTCGGTTTTGACTATCGCAGCAAGCTGGCCGATCCGGTGTGGCGCCGCTGGTGGGATCGGGCGCTGGTGGCCGGTGGCCTGATACCGGCGCTCATCCTCGGTGCGGCTATCGGTCTGGTGATGGAAGGGCTGCCGTTTCGCTTCGACACGGCGCTGCGTCTGCACTATGGCGCGTTCGACTTCCACTGGGGCTGGCTGCTCTCGGTGCTGGCCACTGCCATCAGCCTGTTGCTGCTGCACGGCGCCGGTTTTCTACAAGCCAAGGTGACCGGCACTCCTGCGCTGCGCGCACGGGGGATCGCCATCCTGCTGGCCCCGCTGGTGAGCCTCTGCTACCTGCTGGCTGGTTGGCATCTGGTGGATCTGCAAGGGTTTCAGCTGACCGGTGTCGGCACACAACCCTTTGACCCGAATGCCGCCATCAGCCCGCTGATGAAGGGGGTGATCCCCCACGCCGGAGGCTGGCTGCGCAACTACTTTGACTATCCGCTGCTGTGGCTGGTGCCGATCATCGGGACGCTGGCGCCGCTGGTGAGCGGGATTGCCTCCTGGCTGGAGCGGGGCCGGATTGCGCTGCTGGCCAGCGCCATCGCCTGCGCCGCCATGCTCTGCTCGGTGGCCATCGCCCTGTTCCCCTTCGTGCTGCCCTCATCCCTCGATGCGGTCAGCAGCCTGACCCTGTGGGACAGCACCTCCAGTTACAAGACCCTGGCCATCATGTTCGGCCTCGTGCTGGTGCTGATGCCGGTCAACCTGGGCTACACCGGCTGGGTCTATCGGGTGGTGCGCGGCAAGCTCGACCGTGCCCGCATCAAGCGCGACAGCCATCAACTCTACTGACCTCAAGGGATCTGCTATGTGGTACTTCACCTGGATTTTGGGCCTCGGATTCGCCCTGCTGCTGGGCCTGTGCAACCTGCTCTGGCTGGAAGCGCGCTGGCAGGCGGACGAACGGGACGGTAACTGACGGCGGGGGGCTCGCGCCCCGCCACGGCCGGTGGTTGGCGTTCATACGTCGCCATCGGCCCCTCTCTCCCCCTCTTTAAACGACACACTTTCAACCGACAACCAACCGACAGGTAATTGTGATGAAACAGAGATTGAAAGCGGTGGCGCTGGCCATCGGGTGCGCGCTCACCGTCGCCCCGGCCTGTGCCGAGCCGGTACAACTGACACCACTGGATAAAACCTTCACCCTGCAGGTGCTCGGCAGTGGCGGCCCCATCTCCGACGACCTTCGCGCCTCCTCCAGCGAGGTGATCTGGTGGAAGGGGAAATCCCGCATCCTGATCGATGCCGGTGGCGGCGTCTACCTGCGCTTCGGCCAGGCGGGGGCCAAGCTCGAAGAGGTCGATTTTATCGGCATCACCCACTTCCACACCGACCATGTGACTGACCTGCCCGCCCTGCTCAAGGGGGCCTACTTCTTCGAGCGCAGCGATCCGCTGGATCTGGCGGGGCCGCAAGCCGGCTCGGCCTTCCCCAGCATGAGCGGCTACTTTGATGCCCTCTTCAACAAGGACAAGGGCGCTTATGCCTACCTGAGCGGCTTCAAGGATGGCACCGATGGCCTCTTCCCCATCACTTTGCACGATGTGCCCTACCAGAGCCTGCAGCCCCACACCGTCTATCAGCAGGATGGGCTGACCATCACCGCGCTCGGTATCCCTCACGGTGACGTGCCCTGTCTGGCCTATCGCATCGAGAGCGCCGAGGGAACCATCGTTATCTCGGCGGATCAGAACGGCAGCAACCCGGCCTTTGTGCCGTTTGCCAAGGGGGCCGACATTCTGGTGATGCCGCTCGCCATCCACGAGGGGGCCGACCCGGTTTCGGCCTCGCTTCATGCCAAGCCATCGGTGGTGGCCAAGATTGCCGCCGAGGTGAACCCCAAGTTGCTGGTGCTCAACCACTGGATGGGGGTTGGCCTCAATCACAAGAAAGAGGCGATGGCCATCGTCAAACAGCAGTTCCACGGCCAGATCGTGGCCGCCCGCGATCTCTCCAGCTACCCCGTTTCATCCGTCAAGGAGTCCGCCCATGAGTAACTCAAGCAGCAACAAAACCACCGGCAAACTGACCCTCTCCATCGCCATGACCAGCCTGATTGCCCTGACTCCGGGGCTGGCGCTGGCGGCCACCCCGAGCGATGCCCCAGTCAAGGCCGCCCCCAGCGAACAGCACGGTGGCAAGTGTGCGGCGGGCAAGTGCGGCACCGAGAAGCGCTTCGAGAAGCAAGCCCTCGACAGTGATCCGCAGGGGCGGCTGGTGCGCGCCCGCGATGGCAAGTGCGGCGTGGCGGGCGAGGGGATTGATGGCGACAGCTCCAGCAACGGCAGCAAGATGACGGAGGGGGTATGCGGCCAATAAGCTCCCGCAGTCGCGGGATCGGGCTGCGCCAGGAGCATCTGGATGCGCTCTGCTCCGGCCCCGTCCGCCCCGGCATCGACTTTCTCGAGCTGGCGCCGGAGAACTGGATGGCCATCGGCGGCGCCAAGCGGGCGCAGCTGCATCAGCTGGCCGAGCGTTACCCGCTGGTGGCCCACGGTCTCAGCCTCTCCCTCGGCGATTGTCAGCCCCTCAATCGCACTTTGCTCAGCCAGATCCGCACCTTTCTGGACGAGTTCGGCATCGGGATCTACAGCGAGCACCTGAGCTTTTCCCGCGACCAGCAGGGGTATCTTTACGAGCTTTTACCGGTGCCGCGCCAGTGGGAGAACATCCCCTATCTGGCCGAGCGGATCGCGCAGGTGCAGGAGGCGCTGGCCCGTCCGCTGGTGCTGGAAAATATCTCCTACTACCACGGCTATGACCACGAGATGCCGGAGGAGGATTTTCTCGCCGAGCTGGTGGCGCGCAGCGGCTGCGAGCTGCTGCTCGATATCAACAACGTCTTTGTGAACAGCCGCAACCACGGTTACTGCCCCAAACGGATGATCGCCGGACTGCCGAGCAATGCGATCCGCTATTTCCATATCGCCGGTCATCTGGAAGAGGCGGACGGCACTTTATTGGATACCCATGGCAAACCGGTGTGCGAGGAGGTGGTGGCGCTGGCCCGTTATACGGTGCAGACCCACGGCCTGCGCCCCCTGTTGCTGGAGCGGGATCACCATCTGCCACCGCTGGCAGAGCTGGAGGCCGAGCTGGCACGGGTGCACGGCGCCTGTTGCGAGGCGCTCGACCATCAGGTGCGGGAGGTGCGCTATGGATAGACGGTTATCTCTGATCACATCGTCCAAAACGGCGCCGCAGCGGATGCAGCAGCAGACCGCCTGGCTGGCGAGCCGGGTGCGGCTGCCGCAGGATGGCATCGCCAGCCACTATGCCCGCAGCGTGCGCGCCAATGTGGCGTCGGTGCTGGAGAGCGCTTTTCCGCTCACCCACGCTCACTGGGCGCCGGTGGACAGGTGGCAACTGGTGGAGGGCTTTGTCATCGCGCACGGCGCCGAGGCCCCCGAGTTTCACCATATCGCCACCGAGTTTGTCCGCTATGTGCAGCATCGCCACGGCGAGGGCTCTCTCAACTGGCCCTGGCAGCGGCTGGCACTGTTGGAGTACGAGTGGGCCTGCCTCTGTGTCGAGATTGATGAAGGGGTAGTGCCGCAAGTTATATCGGGGGTTGAGGTGACGGCGGAGAGTTCGTTTGTGCTCAATCCTACCCTGCAACTGCTTGAGCTCCCCTTTGCCATTCGTCGCAGCGGCGTGGTGCCGACCCGGCAGGGCAGCCACTTCTATGGCCTTTTTCGCAGCCCGGATCATCAGGTGGTGACCCAGCGGTTGCGCGAATGGGACGTGGCCCTGATCCAGTTGCTGCAACAGCAGCCTGGGATCACCCAAGCCGCGTTCCAGCAACAGGTGCAACAGGTTCGCAGTGATTTTGATCTGAGCGAGTGGGCGCGCCATTTTCACCGGCTGGGTCTGTTGATCCTGCCCGTCGGTGAGCGCCAGCCCGGCGCCCCCTTGCACCCATTTAGCAAACACCAAGGAGAATTCCCATGAACAACACCCTGATCCAGTGGTACGAGCGGGCGGTGGCCCAGTGCAAGCGGCTCGATTTTCTGGCCCTGCTGGCCATTCGCCTCTATCTCATTCCGGTCATCTATGTGGGGGCCCACTCCAAGGTGGTGGGCTTTGCCGGCACGGTTGCCTGGTTTGGCGCGCCAGTCTCGGAAGGGGGGCTCAACCTGCCGTTCCCGACCCTGCTCGCCTTTCTGGCGGCGGGCACCGAGGTGCTGGGCTGCATCTGCATCGCCCTTGGCCTCTTTACCCGCATCATGGCCATTCCCACCATCTTCCTGATGAGTGTGGCGAGCGCCATGGTGCACTGGAAGCACGGCTGGGACGCCATCGCCACCGGCAGCATGGAGGCCACCTTGCGCCTCAACGGCTTTATCGAGTGGCTGGCTGCCAACTTCCCCGGTCGCTACAACTACATCACCGAGCTCGGGGATCCCGTGATGCTCAACAACGGGATGGAGTTTGCCGCCACCTACTTTGTGATGCTGCTGGTGCTGCTGGTTTACGGCGGTGGTCGCTACGTCAGCCTCGACTACTGGCTCAAACGTGCCGTGACCGGCAAAGCCGGCGTGCAACAGGCGGCATAAGGCCCGCTAACGGATAACAAAAACCATAACGACAGAGCGTGAAAAACAGCGAGCGGCCGGGTGCCGCTCGCTGTTTTTGTGCTTTTGGGGGGCAGCCGTTACTGGTAGCGGCCGACCGCGATGGGGGACTCCTGCTCAATCTGGCCAAGGCGCTCGGCCCACTGGGCGAGCCAGGCTTCCCGCTCTTCTTGCGAGACCCGCACCGGGGCATAGCAGATATGGGGGCGCAGCACATCGAAGCCGACAAATTGCAGGATCCCGCGTTGGATAGGGCGCAGCACCCCGTCGATATCGCCGTTGAAGCCGTCGGGCAGATAGGTCTCGGCAGGGCCGCCGGTGGTGAGGCTCAGCAACGCCCGCTTGCCGCGAAACTTGCCGCTCTCGTAGATATGGCCCTGACCGTAGACCCGTCCCATGGCAAAGACTCTATCCACCCACCCCTTGAGGATGGCGGGCAGGCCAAACCACCAGAGCGGGAACTGGAAGATCAGCAGATCGGCCGCCTCCAGCTTTTGCATCTCCTGCTCCAGCTGCGGGGCGAAGCTGCCCTGCTCGGTGGCAGCCAGCTCTTCAAGCTGCAGCTTGAGAAAATCGGGATCGCTGGCGGCGGTGAAGTTGCGCCGATCCGAGACGGGATCAAAGACCATGGCATAGAGATCGCTGGTCATCACCGTGTGGCCCGCCTGCTCCAGCGCCTTGATGGCGTGACAGAAGAGGGCACCGTTGAAACTTTTGGGTTCGGGATGGGCATAGACGATAAGCACCTTCATAACAGACTCCGTGGCAAATGATGCTAGGGGGCAGGCTTGGTTACTGAAACAGTTGCTGAAATGGTTGCCGGGTTGTCGCTGTGTCACAGCATAGAAGCCTGCCGCGCCGATTGCAGCAGGCGCCACGCCCTTGCGTGACGCCTGCTGGCGCAGCTTATGCCTGACAGGCGGCGAGCCGGAGGGCTTCGCGGCGCTCGCTGACATGGGTCAACCCGTAGGCCAGCAGCACGATAAGGGCGCCGATCCAGGGGGTGTGCATCAGGCCGAGGTGCTCTACCACCAAGCCACCGACCACGGAGCCGAGCGCAATGCCGACGTTGAAGGCGGCAATATTGAGGCCCGATGCCACATCCACCGCCTTGGGGGTGTGCAGCTCGGCCTGCTTCACCACCAGTACCTGCAGACCCGGCACGTTGCCGAAGGCAAAGGCGCCCCACACCAGCACGGTGAGCACCGCCAGCACCGGATGGGGTGCGGTGAAGGTGAGGGCCAGCAGCACCAGCGCCAGACCGGCAAACAGCAGCTTCAGTGCAGGCAGGGGGCCCATCTTGTCGGCCAGCTTGCCACCCCAGATATTGCCGACGGCAACCGATACCCCGTAGACCAGCAGGATCAGGCTCACCGCACTGGCGCTAAAGCCGCTCACCTGCTGCAGGATGGGGGCGAGGAAGGTAAAAGCGGTGAAGGCGCCGCCATAACCGAGGGCGGTTTTGGCGTAGACCAGCAGCAGCGGCTTTTGGGTCAGTACCGAGAGTTGCTCGCGGATGGTTGAGGCTGCCCCCTTGGGCAGGTTGTTCGGGATCAGCAGCAGGCTACCCACCATGGCGACCAAACCGAGCAGGCTTACCACCAGAAAGGTTTCACGCCAGCCAAAGACCTGACCAATCCAGGTGCCGAGCGGTACGCCGGTCACCAGCGCCACGGTGAGGCCGCTGAACATGATGGCGATGGCGCTTGCCGCCTTCTCTTTGGCCACAAGACCCGTGGCGATGGTGCTGCCCACCGAGAAGAAGACCCCGTGCGCCAATCCGGTCAGGATGCGGGCCACAATCAGGCTCTCGTAACCGGGGGCCTGCCAGGCCAGCAGGTTGCCGGCGGTAAAGAGCGCCATCAGCCCTACCAGCAGCCACTTGCGCGGCACTTTGCCGGTCAGCGCCGTGAGCACAGGGGCGCCGATGGCTACCCCAAGGGCATAGAGGCTGACCAACAGGCCCGCGGAGGGGAGCGAGACATTGAGCTGCTCGGCGATGGTAGGGATAAGCCCCACGATCACAAATTCGGTGGTGCCGATCGCAAAGGCACTCAGGGTAAGGGCAAATAACGCCAGTGGCATAACAACTCCTTGGTTTGGGACTCCCGACGGGAGAATGGCGCCAGTATGCCGATGGGTTTTGTTGGCAAAAATGACGGTGACATCAAATTACTTTTGCCAAATAAGCAGCAATGGCGATGAGTGGGAGGGGGTTGTGTTGCCCGCGGCGTGAGCGCAACGCAGTGATCTGCCTCGCAGAACGGGATGACCGCTGCTCCTTTTCTGAGCTTGCTTAAGCTCCAGTACAAGCTGGCCGCCATAGGATTTTCCCTGTGAAACCCGTGTGTGTTGAACCCATGTGCGCCGGTGGTGTGATGGCCGTGCGTTTTCATCGACAGGCAATATCCAGCTGACAGGTAACATGATGATATTGAATCGACTCTCCTCTCTTTTGCTGCTGTGCGGCGCCTTTGCGGTACAGGCTGGCCAGAGCGATCCCCTCTCTGCCTGGAATGACACGGCGGCCAAGCAGGCGATTACCCGCTGGGTGACCAATGCCACCGATCAGCAGCAGGCCACTTTTATTCCGCCAGAGAAGCGCCATGTGGTGTTTGACAATGACGGCACCCTCTGGCCGGAAGCGCCCATGACCTATCAGCTGCAGTTTGCGATGGACGAGATCAAGCGCCTGGCGCCGGAACACCCGGAGTGGAAGGCTGACCCCATCGTCGCGGCAGTGCTGAACAACGACCTCAAAGCCGTGGCCAAATCGGGGGAGAAGGGGCTCGCCAAGTTGGTGGGACTGACCCACAGCGGCATGACTACCACCGAGTTTGCCGAGCGGGTCACTCGCTGGATCAACAGCAGCAAGGATCCCCGTTTTGGCTGCCACTACGATCAGCTCGGTTATCTGCCGATGAAGCAGCTGTTGGGGTATCTGCGGGATAATGGCTTCCAGACCTGGATTGTCTCCGGCGGTGGCATCGATTTTATGCGGGTGATGTCCGAGCAGATGTATGGCATCCCGCCCCAGCAGGTGATTGGCTCCTTTACCCTCGGCGAGTTTGCCTTGACCGGGGAGGGCAGCGAGATCCGCAAGACCATGAACGGCGCCTATTTCGATGACAGCAAGGCGAAACCGGCCGCCATTCACCTCTTTATGGGGCAGCGTCCGGTCGGCGCCTTTGGCAACAGCGATGGCGACGTGCCCATGCTGCAATACACCTCGACCAACCCGGATTACCACACCTTCGGCCTGCTGGTGCACCACACCGATGCCAAGCGCGAATACGCCTACGACAGTCATCCGCCAGTCAGCGGCAAGCTGATCGACGGGCTGGCGCAGGCAAAAGCGCGGGGCTGGGTGGTGGTCGATATGAAATCAGACTGGAAGCAAGTGTTCGATCCCGCCCTTTGCCAGAACGCGCCCTGATTGCGGCGCTGCATCTGGCATCAATATGGCGACTGGACGTTCAGCAAGCGCGGCAAAGCGTGAGGCAAGAAAAGAGACAGGGAGAGCATGATGCTCTCCCTGTTTTATCTGGCTTGCTGGCAGAGCCGGCCTTTCTTTCGCGTTAGTCTCACGTCTTTCGCGTCAGTCCCATGCGGGGGCAAAGTCGGGATTGGCGCAGCGCTCGCCCCGATCCAGCGTGGCGATGGCGGACATCTCCTCGCAGCTCAAAGTGATATCAAGAGCGGCCAGATTGGCAGCCTGATTCTCCCGCTTGGTGGAGCTCGGGATCACTGTCATGCCCTGCGCCAGCAGCCAGGCTAGCGACACCTGTGCCGCCGATACCCCGTGGCGCTGGCCAATCTCCATCAGCAGCGGCTCGCTCAGCACCTTGCCATAGGCGAGCGGCATATAGGCGGTGACGGCGATACCCTGGGCTTTGCAGAACTCGACCACCTTGCGGTTTTGCAGCAGTGGATGAACCTCGATCTGCTGGTGGGCGATGGCCCCAGGCCCCAAAATCTCGATAGCCTGTTTGAGCTGGGCCACGGTGAAGTTGGAGACCCCGATCTCCCGGCTCAGGCCCCGGGCCTTGGCCTCGGCCAACTGCTCCAGATAGACTGCCATCGGCACCTCATCCTTGGGGGAGGGCCAGTGGATCAGCGCCAGATCCAGATAGTCGGTGCCCAGTTTTTCCAGGCTCACCTCAAGGCTCGGGATCAGCTTGCCCGGGCCAAACTCGCTGGTCCACACCTTGGTGGTCAGGTAGATCTCGTGACGGGCAATGGCACTGCGGGTCAGCACGGCGCCGACCTCGGCTTCGTTGTCATAGATCTGGGCGGTATCGATATGGCGATAGCCCAGCTCCAGACCGTTGGTCAGGGTGGCAAGCAGCGGCTCGCCCTTCAGGCGGAAGGTGCCCAGACCCATGGGTGGCATATTGATCATCTTGTTCCTCAATGGGGTGGTGGTTGGCCCTTGATGGGCTGAACAGAAACAGGCTCTAGGGCCAGTCAGGCGCCCAGTGGCTGATAGCGGCGAATGGTGCTGCTGGCAAACCAGGGCTCGGCCTTGGCGACAAACTCGGTAAAGTGGGGTTGGCCCTGATGGGCGGTGAGGGCCGCTTCGCTCTCCCACACCTCGTAGAGCATCCAGCTGTGTGGATTGTCCAAGTCCTGATGTAGCTGATAGCGCTGGCAACCCGCCTCTTGCAAGGTGGCCGCAATCAGTGGCTCAAGGGCGGCGCGAAACTGGGGGGCGAATTCGGGTTTGGCTTCAAGCTGGGCAATCACAATCACGGGTGATGACATCTGAACCTCCTTGGCAAAAACGAAGGGTCACTATGCCTGCCGTGACTTGCTGGAAACAGGGCGCTGGTCGCAAAACAGTATTGAGGGGAGAGCAGCAATCCTGTAGCAAGAAATACATGGCGCAAGTGCCATGGTGGCATGAAATCCAAGAGAAAAAGGGCGGAAGTAGCGCCCTGTATCATCAGGTCTGGGAAGGTTCTGACCAGACTGCAAACTCATTGCCGCGGGGCTAAGCAAGTTGTTCCCACGGGGTAAGTTTAAGCTGCTTGCGCCGCAGCCAAGATGCCATGAACAGGCCGAACAATCCTGTAAATAACACGTTCTGGCGCAGGGCAAATAGTGGGTCTGTCCCCATTGTTTGCCAGCTGAAAAACCACATCATTACACCTCATACTAAACCCCGAATACCAGAAAGTTGGTTAACTACTCCTGATGGTGAAGATGGCTGAGAGCCAACTGCGTTTTTACATCGCGTTGTGTCTCTCATCCATGAACTGAGCTGCATGTCGCACATGTCACCGGGGACTATCCCGAAGCCGGTAACTGAGCTGGATAAGCTGGTGGGGCAGTTTGTGCTGCCGGAACGAAGGGCGCGGAGTTAACGCTGCGTGAACGTAAGGTCACAAAAATATAGTGTGAAAAAAAGCCAATCAAGACAGCTTAAGTCATGTTGAACTGACTGGCATTAGGCCAATGTGCCGGATTTTTTTATTTCACAGAGTGAGTAATGACTATCAGGGACAGGGAACCGGAGTAAAAGAGTCTTGCCCCTGACAACGCCAGCCCATTTCTGCCTCCCGCATCTGCCACAGGTTGTTGCTGCGATAGAGGGTCAGGATGTAGATCATGTCGCTCTTGCTGCCGTCGAGGGCGACCGAGAGCACCAGATCATTGTCCAGCTGCTGGGCATGGATGCGACTGGGTGTGTCGCTATGACCGACGAATCGCAGAGCGACCTCACGGTAGTCATTAACCCAGTTTTGCTGTTGATGGCTTGCCTGGCGTATCTGTTGGTTGAATTGCTGCACCGGCGCCGAGGCCAGTCGTCCAAATACCACTTGTGCTTCGGCGTGGGCTGCCGTCACGTTCGCCAGGAGGAGGGTGGTAAGCATACCGATTTTTCGCATGAGAAGTTCCGGCTAACAACGACTGCTTCTATGACAACAGAAAAGCCTATTTGGTTCAACGCGCGGCCCACAGCGACATGATGACGCTGTGGGCCTGCTCTCAATTGCGTTGCAGGGAGAAGGTCGGTAGCGAAAGATGCCAGTAGATAGCCGCGACCCGCAGGCCAAACACGGCCGTCATGCAGATGAGCATGGCCGTTACCCTGTCCATGTTTGCCTCCAGCGCCAGGGTATAGAGAATGCCGCCGAGGATACAGGCGGTGGCATAGATCTCTTTTTGCAGCACCATGGGGACCTCCCGCGCCAGTACATCGCGGATCATGCCACCGGCTACCCCGGTCATGGTGCCCATGATCACGGCAATCAGCCCCGGGGTGCCGAAGTTGAGGGCCTTCTGGGCACCGATCACGGTAAAGAGGGCCAGTCCGAAGGCATCCGCCACCGGCAGTACATACCAGGGCATCCTGCGGGGCAGTTTGACCATCCACATACCGATCAGCGCCGTCGCAATGACGACCCAGATATAGAGGGGATCGCGCACCCAGAATACAGGGGTAGCTCCCAGGATCATGTCACGGATGGTGCCGCCGCCGATGGCAGTGACCGCCGCCAAAACCATGACGCCAAACCCGTCCATTCTGAGTCGGCCAGCCACCAATACCCCTGAAAACGCGAATACCGCAGTACCAAACATGTCGCTGATGTAAACAATCTGCTCAACCAGTGTCTGCATGGAGAACAACTCACGCCAAATTGTTGATGGGGCCGCGATTTTAGGGGCTGGTGAGCCCAATCGCCAACAGTGCTCGACAAAATTGAGAGTCGGGACGGATTTTTTCTCGCGGCATGAACCGGGCTAGGCTCGTGCGTGCCCATAGCTCTCCGCCGTTGGCGAGCTTCAGAAGGTTGAGTCTGTCACTGGTTTAGATCCGATTTTTTCCTTAAGTTTCCCCTCGACTCGCCGATATATAAGGTAAGCGGCGTTAATGCGATGAAGCGTTGAAAAAAATGCTAAAGACATCCAAAAACGAGCCGTTAAATAAGACGCATCGGGCACAGAAAATAATAAAGCCAGAGCAAATAGAAGAGTAAATTTAATAGCTTAGGAGAATAGTCATGGGCCTTTATATCAACACTAACGTTTCATCACTCAACGCTCAGCGTAACCTGATGAATACGACCAAATCACTGGATACTTCTTACACTCGACTGGCATCTGGTTTGCGTATCAACAGCGCCAAAGATGATGCCGCGGGTCTGCAAATTTCCAACCGTTTGACCTCTCAAATCAACGGGTTGGATCAGGGTAACCGCAACGCCAACGACGGTATCTCTGTAGCTCAGACTGCTGAAGGTGCGATGGATGAGATTACTTCCATGCTTCAGCGTATGCGTACTCTGGCTCAACAATCTGCCAATGGCTCCAATAATACTGACGATAGAGTCGCACTCCAACAAGAGTACACTCAGCTGATTACCGAGATTGATCGAGTTGCAAAAGATACTACTTTTGGTGGTCAAAATTTATTGAATGGGAATTATTTTGGTACTTTCCAAGTAGGTGCGGATGCAGGACAGACAATTACTTTTAAGATGACATCCGCCTTTACATTGAATGGAATAGCGACAGCCACTAAAGGAAGTGCCACCGTTCAATCTGTTGCAACAGCCGACAAGTATTCGGTCACAAAATCAACAACAGCAGCAACAACGACCAGCGTTGGCAGTATACAGACTGCGAGTGCAGCTCAGTTGGCGATGGCTAACCTAGACTTCATGATCAAAGTTGTCGATAGCAAACGAGCAGAATTGGGGGCGGTGCAAAACCGTTTTGATTCAACCATTCGCAACCAGGCAAACGTCTCAGAAAACGTCAGTGCAGCTCGCTCACGGATCCGTGACGCAGACTTTGCGACAGAAACCGCCAATCTGACCAAACAAAACATTTTGCAACAGGCTGCCTCTACAATCTTGGGTCAGGCCAACCAGCGCCCCCAGTCTGCCCTTTCGTTGCTGCAAGGTTAATAAAAGAAAACAGGGCGGTTGTTCAGGCCGCCCTGGTCAAGAGATGGAACAAAGGGGTGTTCGGGTCGCACTCTGTTCTATCGGGAGAGATATAATTCTCTACTAGTAATGCCAAGTGTTGTCCAGCTGTTCAGTTCTGTCACGCTTGGTCATATTCTCCTGAGCATATGCTCATCTTTAGGCCGGTTCACCGGCCTCTTTTTATTGTGTCGCCAAATTGACGGCACTCTGTCAGTACCAAGCATGAACCATGCCAATGACCTCCCTCCCGTTGCTGTGAGTCTTCGTCAGTGCTTGGTTGTCGGGCTAAGTCGCTTTGTTTACGTTCCATTGCCGCCTAACGGAGAAAACTTGCCGCTTTAGGCAACAATTTTCCTAAAGCTTGTCTCTGCACTGCCGTTAAATAAAGTGAAGCAATCGAGGGGTGTTCGGAATCCAACGTTTGCACTACTGCGGGTGGCCTGTTCGTTCAAACAGACACCCGCCTGAAGAGACAGGCATGTTCAACCTTCTCTTCAAACGGTGGGCCGTCGTTTTGTTTAGACGACGCAACCTGCAGTTGCATGTTCTTCGGGAGAATATTTTATGGCCATGTACATTAACACTAACGTTTCATCACTGAACGCCCAGCGTAACTTGATGAACACTAACAAGTCGCTGGATACCTCCTATACCAGGTTGGCATCCGGCCTTCGTATCAACACAGCTAAAGATGATGCTGCCGGTTTGCAGATCTCTAACCGTTTGACTTCACAGGTTAACGGTTTGGATCAAGGTAATCGTAACGCTAACGATGGCATTTCTGTGGCGCAAACTGCGGAAGGTGCGATGGATGAAGTGACCTCCATGTTGCAACGGATGCGTACTTTGGCTCAACAATCTGCAAACGGTTCCAACAACACAGATGATCGTGTTGCTTTGCAGCAGGAATATGATCAACTGATTACAGAAATTGATCGTATTTCCGAGGACACAACTTTTGGTGGCCAGAAATTATTAGATGGTAGCTATAAGGGAACTTTCCAAGTCGGGGCTGATGCGGGTCAGACCATCTCTTTCAAAATGACATCCGCATTCAGTATGAATGGGATTGCTCAAGCGACAAAGGGTAGCGCGACAGTCGCGTCTAGTGCATCCGCAGATAAATATACTGTGACCAAGGGAACAACCGCAGCTACCACGACTAGTGTTAGCAGTATCAAAACAGCAAGTGGAGCTCAGCTTGCGATGGCTAACCTTGATTTTATGATCAAGGCAGTTGATAGCAAGCGAGCAGAGTTGGGGGCGGTACAAAACCGTTTTGACTCCACCATTCGCAACCAGTCCAATGTGTCCGAGAACCTGAGTGCTGCACGTTCGCGTATCCGTGATGCAGACTTTGCGACAGAAACAGCCAACCTGACCAAGCAGAATATCCTGCAGCAGGCGGCGTCCAGCATCTTGGCACAAGCCAACCAAAGACCGCAATCTGCTCTGTCCCTGTTGGGTTAACCGGCAGTGATGAGATAGAAAAGGAGCGACGATATGGCCAATGACATTGGAATCCCCTCATCGGTCACTCCTTCTTCTCTTCAGTCAAGTAGCAAGAGCGGCCAATCGGCCGCTCAAGTGCTATCTGGCATGGCGGAAGAGCAGCGGGTGATGACACAGGATGTGGAAAAGCAACAAGAGGAGCGAGCCAAAGAGAAGGTTCGCAAGTCTGATGTCTCTGATAAGGACATTGAAAAAGAGGTACAAAACTTGCAGGAGTTCAGCAAGTTACAGGGATGGACCGTCAACTTCAGCGTCGAAAAGGATCTCGAGCAAGTTGTTATCAAGGTGATGGACGCCAATACCAAGTCAATGATCCGTCAGATCCCAAGTGAAGAGTTGCTGGCTATCAGCAAGCGTCTCAAGGATCTGCGTGAAGGTGATGTTATAGGTGGTGGCTCAAGAGTCGGATTATTGCTTGATAAAGAGATTTAATACGCAAGTTTTACGAGGAGAGTGAGAATGGCCACTATTACGTCTGCTGGTGCGGGTTCACAGCTGGATCTGGAGTCTGTCATTGCTGCAAGCGTCAATGCCAAGAAGGCACAGCTGATGCAGCCCATCACCACCAAGAAGACCAATGCTCAGATCACTCTCTCAGGGGTTGGGCAGTTGAAATCGGCCATCGCCTCTTTTGTGACGACACTCCAAGCCATGTCCAAGGATGATGCGTTCAACAAACGCTCGATTAATATTACCCAGGATAAAGATAATCCGGTGCTTAAGGTGGAGAGCAAAACGGGTTCCTCTAACGGGCAATACGATATAACTGTCGAAAAGTTGGCGAAAACTAGCAAATTTGAAGGCAGTTTTGACTCTTCGACAACTCCAATGATCACTCAAGATGGAACTTTGACGTTTAAGGCCGGTGATAAAACCTTTGATGTTGATGTGAAAGCTGGGGACTCGTTACAGTCCATTCGTAAACGCATCAATAATGATGGTGATAATTTTGGTCTTAATGTCAACATCATGAACACATCTGATGGTAAATCTAAACTCGTTATTGACTCTGGGGTGAGTGGGAGTGGCAAGGATCTGGTGATCACCGGAAGTACCACTGAGTTGGCAGATAACTTCACTTCTAAATTGTCAAAAACTCAATCCGCGCAAGATGCTCAAATCAAGGTAGATGGAAATACGCTGACCAGTGCTACCAACACATTTGATGGCACTATAGTTGGCCTCAAACTGACAGTTTTGAGGGAATCAGATAGTACGAGTACGACTGCAAGCGATGGTTCGGTGACCAAGACGTACAAGTCCAACAAAGTTGACGTGACCACCGACAAAGCTGGCATCAAGGACATGGTCAAAAGCTTTGTTGACGGTTACAACGCACTGGTTAAGAAGAGTAATGATCTTGGCAAGCGCAACTCGATAGTGGCAGGGAAGAGCCAGAACGATGGCGGTGCTCTGGCGGGGGATGCAACGACGCGTGCCGTGGTCAATATGATGAATGGCATTATCACCGAGCCCTCACAAAAGTCCTCTACTTACTCAACGATTTTCCAGATGGGTATAAAGATGGATAACAAGGGGGTATTGTCTATCGACGATACCAAGTTCAACGAGGCTATCGACAAGAATTTCGATCAGGTCGTGGCAGTTTTTGGCGGCAAGGATGGGGTCGCAGGTCAGTTGGCCAGCCAGCTGGAAACCTATTCCAAGACCGGTGGTTTGCTGGCTAAGCGAGAAGATTCTTTGAATTCAGATCTGCGTGAAGTGAGCCGCAAAGAGTCAGATGTTGCCACTCAGCTGACCAAATATCAGGAGACCTTGCGGGCCCGTTACGGAAGCCTGGATGCTATGCTGGCCAAGATGAACAAGTCGGCTTCATATTTGAATCTGCTGAATACCCAAAATAGTTAATTTGAAGTGATGAGTGGTGTCTCATATGTATCGTAAAAATATAAAAGCCTATACCACCCAGAATCTGCAATCCGAATTGGCAGTCGCTGATCCTTACCGCGTGATTCAACTTTTGATGCAAGGGGGCCTGGAGCGTCTGGCTCAGGCTCGCGGTGCCATCGAACGTCGAGATTTTGAGCAAAAATCCCAATCTATCTCCAAAGCCATGGCCATCATCAACGGGCTGCAAGATTCGCTTGATCTATCTTATGGTAAGGTTCCCGAAGATCTTTTTGCCCTTTATGACTATATGAAAATTCGAATGATGGATGCTAGCCGTGATATGGATATTACAGCTGTCGATGAGGTTATGAATCTGATGCTGACCGTGAAAAGCGGTTGGGATGCCATTCCTGTCGAGGAGCGTGACAAGGCCTTGGCTCAACAAAAGATGGGCCGAGCCGAATGAGTAATAACCGTTTGCCAGAATTAATCGCAGCTGGTCAAGAGTTACTGACCTTGTTCGAACAGGAGGATGTGCAAACGGCTGAACAGTTGATCGATCATTATCTCATTCTCCTTGATGCTGTTTTCCAGCATATCCAGCCACATGTAGTGATTGATATGGAGCACCAGCAAGCATTGATGCAGTTTCAAACCCTACATGATCTGATAGAAAATGCAAAGAATCAGACTGAGGCAGCTTTGTGGAAATTTTCAAAAGCAGGTCGAGCATCTGATATGTACAAGCTGAACGCAGGTTAGTGCTACATGGATATTCATCAAAAAATTACAGATATAGAAAATGAGTTGGCCCGACTAGCGCAACAAAAGCGGCAAGAGGCAGCAATGCAGGAAGTACTCCCGCTGCGTTATGAAATCAACATGGCTGCTTTTGCCAAATATATGCCCACAATTCATCAATTTTTCAAGGGGTACCAGCCTGTCAGGCCTTTTCGCTTTTTCTGTAATGAAAACGGTGTTCCTAATATTCTATGGCTGGATGATGGTCTTTCTCTTTATGGTAGAGATCCGTTGCGTGAGGTGCAGGAGCAGATTGCCGACATAATTGAAAACAGCGTCTTGCAATGTATCGATTTCGCGCCGCAGTGGTATATCGATGGCCAGATTCATATCAAATACAATAATGAGATATCCAAATTAAAAGACAAGTCAGCTTTGGAAGGATTGCGCCTCAAGTCGTTATTGCATACCGATATTCCGCTGGCGTTGATGTATGGCATTGGTTTGGGTTACCAGCTTGGTTGCTTGTATGAACAATGCAAGATCAAAAATCTTTTTGCTTTCGAACCTGATCTTGACATGTTTTATGCTTCGCTCTTCTGCTTTGATTGGCATCACTTACTGGAATACATGGAGAAGGAGTCGATCAGTCTGCACCTATTTATCGGTGTTGATGAAAAACTTTTAGTAGCAGACATGATGGAGGCGTTGCATCGCAAGGGCGCATTCTGGTCGGCAAGCTATTTCTCGTTCTGCCATTATCATTCTCCCACGCTCCACTCCTTGATTACACAAGTGGAAAGTGAGTTTTATCTGCTCAAAACAGGGTGGGGATTTTTTGATGACAATATATATGCGCTGGCTCATAGCCACACCCATCTGCAAGACGGTATCCCATTTCTTAAACGATGGCGTAATAGTAGTACTTTCGAGCAGGTGCCGGTCTTCGTGATCGGTAATGGCCCTTCGCTGGATCAGAGCATCGAGTTCATCCGGCAGCATCAGCAGCAGGCCATCATCATTGCCTGCGGTACAGCGGTGAGCGCGCTTTACAAAGCTGGCGTAAAACCGGATATCTACGTTGCAGTGGAGCGCACCAAAAGTTCTGCAGATTTTCTTAGCATCCTCAATGCCGATGACTTTATCAAGGATACGGTGTTCCTGAGCGTTGATGTCATCCATCCTGAATGCAAGCGCTTCTTTCGCAAAACAGGATTGGCATTCAAGCCCAACGAGCCAATGTTCTCCATGCTGATTAGCGCGTTTGGTCAGGCATTCGAGTACGATACTATAGAATTTTCCAACCCGTTCGTCGGTAATACAGGCCTCAATTATGCGGCCTTGCTTGGCTTCAAGCAGGTGTATCTGTTTGGCATAGACAATGGCTATAAAACAGCTGGACAGCATCACTCCAGCCTGAGTCTCTATTACAACGACAAGCAAGAGGCAAAATACCAGGCGAATTTAAAGGATACTTTCCCGGCACCGGGTAACTTTGGCGACGAAGTGCGTATCAACCATCTATTTGGACTGGCCATTCATAATATGGAGTGTGTATTGCAAGATTATCCTGAGATGCAATGCGTCAACAGTAGTGACGGCGCTTATATCGAAGGAGCTGCACCTCGACGTGTTGAATCGTTGCAACCCGAATGGCCAGAACTCGACAAGATCGCACTCATAGATGAAGTGATGGCCACATGTTTCCAGCCTTTTGACATGGGCAGTTTTGATTTTGCTGCTGCGTTGCAGGTGCCATTGTTCAACGAGCTGGTTGACAAGTTCCGTGATGACTGGCGTCAAGTTGCCTGTGAACACAATGCAGTGCTGGCCATGATGCAACGCCATCACGACTATCTGCTTTATCTGTTGAAGAGCCGAGAATCTCATCTTTACCGAGTATTGATAGGGTCAATAAACTATTTCTACGCCAATATCATCACCCTGATGATGGCGCAGGTGGCGGCAGAACCCGAGGTGCTGGCGGGCAAAATAAAAGAGGCGCAGGCAATACTGGAGTTATTTTTCGAGGACAGCAAAGTAATTTATGCCGATGCGTTCGATGGCCATGATACCACCTACTTTACTGGCCTGGATGTGTTCAAGCGCTAGTCTTTGAATGTCGGATGGAGATGGTGCTGTTCATCTCCATCCCCTAACAGTATGATATAGAAGTATTTAATCCTTTCAGGTGCATATATGGCCACCCTTTCCCTGGCATCCACCGCATTTCTCATGCCCGGTAATGTGGCATGGGCTCCTTTGGCCCGACATGCACAGTTGCAATTTTGTCCTCAAGGTCAATGGCAGCCGATGGCCGCTTGTGACGGACATCTGGTGCTCTGGTTTTGGGAGCAACTGCTGACCGACAGCGAATGCCAGCATTGGCACTCCTTGGATGAACCTGCCTTGTCCGAGACCATTGACACCTGGTTGGAAGCATTGCTCTCGCCACTGCGGGGGTTCCCTCATCTTTATCTCGGTGCCTGTTCACTGCAAGGAGGCGGTGTGAGTGGCGCTCTTCATCCCTGGATGATGCAGCTGGATGTCTGCTTTACCCGAGTACTTGCACGTCACCACATTAGGGATTTGGGGCTGAGTCGCTGGCTTTCTGAGCAGGGGAGAGCCCATTGTGTGGACGAGCGTAATCGTTACCTTCTTTCTTGTCCTCTCTCGATGCACGGCTTGACCAGCCTTGCCGACTGGATTGCCGCGCGTTGGATGCTCGATCAGGCGCCAATACGCAAGGTGCTGGTGCTCGATTGTGACAATACCCTGTGGGGGGGGGTAGTGGGTGAAGAGGGGTTGACTGGCCTTTACCTTGGTCAGGACGGTCTCGGCAAACTCTATCAGTCGTTTCAGGATGCGGCGCTTTACTGGTATCAGCGCGGCGTGTTGTTGGCATTGTGCTCTAAAAACGAGCCTGCAGATGTTTGGCTGGTGTTTGAGCAACATGGCGCCATGAGACTCAAAAGGCGAAATATTGCAGCATCTGCCATTGGTTGGGGCTCTAAATCTCAAGGTTTGCGACATATTGCTGCCAGCCTCAATCTGGGGCTTGAGGCCTTGGTCTTCTGGGATGATTCCCCCCTGGAAAGGGCTGAAGTTCGCCATGCCCTGCCACAAGTCGATGTCATTGAACCACCAGCAGATATTTGGGCATGGCCTACAACCTTGCTCACTTATGGGGGGTTCTCGCGCATCTTCAGTGGTGATGACGCTCTTCGTCAGGCCTCCTATCTGGCATTGGCAGACGCCGCCCGGTTACGTAGCGAGGTTGGCAGTGAACAACATTTTCTCGCCTCCTTGTCGTTGCGTGCGGCGATACAGCCGTTGGCGGTGGATAACCTTGCTCGTGCCGAGCAGATCATCCATAAAACCAACCAGTTTAATCTCTCCTGTCAGCGATATGAGGCGAGCGAGCTCAAACGGCTGGCGCAGTCTGGCTGGTGCTGGCTAGTGTCGTTGCAGGATCGCTTTGCCGATCATGGCTTGGTTGGCTTGGTGCTGATCATAAACATCACGCCCAAACTGGCATTGCTCGATACGCTGGCTCTGAGTTGCAGAGTGTTGTCCAGAGGACTCGAATATTGGTTACTGGATAGAGTCTCGGCTGCATTGCGCGAGGCGGGGATCGAGCGTCTGGTTATTGGCTCGAATCGTTGTGCACGTAATGAACCTGCGCTGACATGGTTGGCATCCCTGCCGTTGACCCCCTGTGATAATCCGGATCCCGCCCGTTTTTCCCATGAGCATTACCATAGTCTGGCGCTTGCACAGCTGAATTTGCCTTTTTTGGAGTTTTATCACCATGACTGATCTCTTCACTTTGTTGGAACAGCAGTTTCCTTCTGCAACCGTCACGCGAGGCGACTATCAGTTGGGACTTGGGGCCTTTCCGGAATGGGATTCGCTCGGTCATTTCAATTTTCTGCTGCTGGTTGAGCAGACGTTCTCGGTACGCTTCGAGCCTGAAGAGCTGGCGACGATGAAGCAACTTCAGGACATTCGTGATGCGCTGTTGCGGCGTGGTCTTGTGCTGTGATTGAAGCTCTCTCTCATGTTCTTGGCTCCCTTGGGATCGCACGAGGGAGCGCTATCATGGTTCACACTGACGCCATGGCTGTGGCCCAGTTTCCTGGACGGGGCAATGAAGCCGGCATGCATGCTTTTTGGTTGGGGATGCAGGAGTGGCTTGGAAACGAGGGCACTCTGCTGGTGCCAACATTCACGTATAGCCTGACTCGCCAGAGCTGTTTCGACAGGGCGACATCCCCCAGTGAAGTCGGGTTGATGACGGAGCAGTTTCGCACTCTGCCAGGGGTTGCGCGGACCCGCGATCCTATCTTCAGCGTTGCGGTATGGGGAGCGGGGCGTGACCAGGTGGTTGCAGCAGGGGGTCATGACTGCTTTGGTGAAGAGAGCCCCTTCGCCTGGTTGGCGGCTCACGATGGCTGGATTGCCGGTTTTGCCTGTCATCCCGATCGCATTACCTTCACCCACTATGTCGAGCAGCAACTAGGTGTCGATTATCGCTTTATGAAACGTTTTGAGGGGGATGTCCGCGAGCAGGGAATGGTGCGCCCCTGGTATTGTGACTACTTTGTGCGAAGACTCGATCTGGC
The DNA here is from genome assembly GCF_040907785.1 of Aeromonas sp. s8. Classification (NCBI taxonomy): domain Bacteria; kingdom Pseudomonadati; phylum Pseudomonadota; class Gammaproteobacteria; order Aeromonadales; family Aeromonadaceae; genus Aeromonas; species Aeromonas sp. s8. The sequence goes on along the minus strand of NZ_JBFOCL010000015.1, from coordinate 28,256 downwards.
CAGCGAGATAGATCTTTCCCGTCTGGTTGAAGCCCTTAAAAATCAGGACAAATGGCACCAGGGGTTATTTGGCCGGTTACCTGTCTGGGCAGTTCGCTGCGCCGACTTTGCCGCGGTGGCAAAAGAGCTGATCGCTGTCCATCCCCATGCGCTTATCAGGGAGGGGAGATGAAACTGCACCATATTGGACTGGTGGTGGCCGAACTGGATCTTGGCGTACGTTATTGCTGCGAGACCCTCGGGCTTTCCCGCTTTAGCGAGTCGGTGCTCGATCCGTTGCAGCGGGTGCATATCTGTTTTGCCTATGATGATGCGGGGATTTGCTATGAACTGATTGCACCGGCCAGTGATGATAGTCCCGTCAGTCAGGCGCTACGTACCCGTCATAACCTGCTCAATCATCTGGCCTATGAGGTGGCTGACCTGGCAATGGCTACCGAAAAACTGCGGGCCCAGCGTCATCTTCCCCTCGGGCCCAGCCAGCCAGCCATCGCGTTTGGCGGCGCCCACGTCCAGTTTTTCCTGAGCCCCCTTGGCCACATTGTCGAATTGATCGAGGCACCCACCCCATGAGTTTTTCACCCAAGAGCGGTTATCTGCCCACCGACTGGGACGACCAGACACAGATCGGTGAACAGCTGCATCGGCTGCTCACCCTGTTGTTTCCGCTCAACCGCAGCCTGACCGGGGACGGGGTTCGGCAGTCGCTGGCCCTGTGGCGCGAGCACTGCCTGCCCGAGCTGCAGATCCATGAAGTGGCCAGCGGCACCGAGTGCTTCGACTGGACAGTGCCTGACGAGTGGAATGTGCGGGAGGCCTACATAGTGGGGCCGGATGGACGCAGGGTGGTGGATTTCCTGGATCACAATCTGCATCTGGTCGGTTACTCGGAGCCAGTGCGTTGCACCCTCTCGCTGGCCGAGCTTCAGTCCCATCTTCACTCTCTGCCCGAGCAGCCGGACGCCATTCCCTATGTGACCTCCTACTACAAGCGCCGCTGGGGCTTCTGTCTGCCCCATCGGCTGCGAGAGGCGCTGCCGGAGGGAGAGTATCAGGTAGTAATCGATGCCACCCTAGCCCCGGGTTCGCTCACCTACGGTGACTGGGTGCTGCCGGGGGAGAGCGAGCAGGAGATCCTGCTGTCGAGCTACACCTGCCACCCTTCTATGGCCAACAACGAGCTCTCCGGCCCCTGTGTCGGTGTCTTCCTGATGGCCTGGCTGGCGTCACTGCCCACACGTCGTTACAGCTACCGGTTGATGCTGGTGCCTGAAACCCTGGGGGCCATCGTCTATCTCTCCCGCCATCTGGACCAGCTCAAGCTGCGCACCCTGGCCGGGTTCAATCTGACCTGTCTTGGCGATGACCGCAGTTACTCCTTCCTCCCTTCCCGCCAGGGCAACACGCTGGCGGATCGCATCGGTCGCCATGTGCTCTGCCATCTGGCACCGGGCTATAAAGCCTACAGCTTCCTGGAGCGGGGTTCCAACGAGCGGCAGCTGTGCGCGCCCGGCATCGATCTGCCGGTCACCTCGATGATGCGCAGCCGATACGGTTGCTATGCCGAGTACCACACCTCGCTCGATGACCTCTCGCTGGTGACGCCGGCCGGTCTGGCCGGTGGCTTCATGGCGCTGCGCCGCGCCATCGAGTGTCTGGAGCTGGACGAGCGCTGCGAGGTCACCGTGCTGGGCGAACCCCAGCTCGGCAAGCGGGGGCTCTATCCGGACTTGTCGACCCGCTATTCGGGCTGGCAGGTGCGGGAGATGATGAATCTGCTGGCCTACAGCGACGGCAAGCTGACTCTGTTCGAGATTGCCGAGACCATAGGGACGCCGTTCTGGCGGGTGGAGCCGCTGGCGCGGATGCTGCTGGATGCCGGGCTGCTGCGTTGCATCAGCCCGCAACCGGACTACTCGATCACCAGATAGGCTGGCCCCGGGTTGTGCGGAGTGCGGCGGATGGCGTAGCGATCCAGCCCCAACACCTCCTTGAGGGCCAGGGTCTCCCCCGGAAAGGCGGGCCAGTTGAGCTCATCGAATGCCAGCACCGATCCCTTGGTCAGGTGCGGCTTGATGAGCTCGAGACAGCGGCGGGTCGGCTCGTAAAGATCAAAGTCAAAATAGGCCAGCGCAACCATGGTCTCCGGCTGACGAGCCAGATAGGCCGGCAGCGTCTCGGTCACATCCCCCTTCACCAGCTCATGCTTAACGATATGCTCCAGCGGGCTTTCCGCCTCATGGGCGGCGAGCAGTTGGGCCAGATGGTGCTCATAGCCCGGCGTCACCCCGTAGGCACCGGGCCGGATGGCGGCATCGCTGCCATCTTGCGGAGCGTGGGAAGGGAAGCCGCTGAAGGTATCGAATCCCACCAGCTTGCGGTTGTAGTTGTAGGGCTCATACATGCCGCGAAACGAGGAGAAGAGCGCCAGGTTCTGACCCCAGCGGGTGCCGAAATCCATGATGACGCCGTGAACCGGCACGATCTTCTGATACAGCTCGTGCATGAAAAGAATGCGGGAGAGCGACTGGCGCTTGAGGTAGAGACCCAGGTTGTTCTGCAGCTCTGCTGCGGGCAGCGGGCTGGTGTGCAGCAACTCGCTGAAGGTCTGACGACGTGACAGCTCTTTCTCGGAGGCGTTGGAAATGGCCTTGATCATCAATGGTCTCCTGTGGTGGTGTCGCCGGTCGGGGTCGACAGGCAGTGCACCACTTCATATTCGAGGTAGTCGGCCAGCCCCAGCCAGTCCTGGCGCTCCTGGCACTGCAGCAGAGCGGCTACCAGTCCGGGTGGCAGGTTGCCCTGTTCGGTGAGCACCTCTTGCAGCAGTTCCGGCAATGCCTGACTCGCAGCGACCGACTGCCCCAGCCGAAACTGGTGCGCCAGGGCGGTGAGACGGGTGAGCTGACCGTTTTTCATTGCACGTACTCCGGGTGATAGCGGCAGCCGGCGATCTCCGCCCCTTCCCGGCTGCAGTTCCAGAATTGCACCTCGGGGTGGCGCGCTATGTAGCGCTCGAGTTCGGTGCGGTAGGCGGAAAAGTTCGGATTGGTCTTGACCCGCCGGCCATGACCGTCGAGGGCCCAGCTGAGTGCCTGCCCGGCGCTGGGGCCGAGCGCACCGTCGGCCCAGCCCGAGTGGGTGAGCTCGCCGGGAAAGGCGAAGTCAGTGCCCAGCAGGATGACCTGGCGGCAACCCATCTGCACGGCGAGATCCACGGCGGGATGAATGACGCTGCCGCCCGAGTGCAGCACGCCCTTGGGGAGCGTCTGTCGCAGCTGCTGATACATGGGGCTGCGGGAGTAGGCGGTCATGCGTGGCCCCTGCCAGGCCAGCAGGGCTGCCGTGGGAACCGTGGGGTAATAGACCAGGGTGGTCTGGGCCGACTGGGCGGCGGGCAGCCGGTTGCCGTGGATGGCGTCATCGATGGTGACGACGATGTCGGGCCGGATACCGTGGCTGAGCAAAAACGCCAGCGCGGTATCGACGCTGATCAGCAGGTAGTCCTGCCGACGGCGCTGCAACTGGGCCTGCAGGGTGGCCAGGTTGTGCTGCAGGGTTGGGCCACTCGCCACGATCAGCGCCTGCTTGCCCTGAGCCAGACCGAACAGGGATGCCACATCGCCGTCGCCGGCCAGCAGATCGCGGTTTTCCGCCAGCCGCCGGGTGATGTCGGGGTGCTCGGCGTCGAACCTGGCCCGGGCGAACGGCAAGTCGATTTCACTCACCAGCCGGTCGCGGATGCGGGCGGCGGCATCTTCTACCAGCAGCAGCTCGGGCGGCAGGGCGAAGAAGGGCAGCCGCACCTCCCCTTCGTCGCCGGCCATCATCAGCTCGACCCTGGGGTCAGTCAGCCAGTCCTGCTGGTCTAGCAGCCGCAGTACCAGGGCAAACAGGGCGCCATTCATGATCTTCACTTCCAGCCGCTTGAGGCTGCTGCGCCCCAGCAGAGCGCGCGGCAGATCGCCGAGCCCGGTGCCGTAGAGGTGCAGCACCGGCTGCTCGGGCAGGCTGGCGGCCTGCAGCTCGGCTTCTTTCACCCGATCGTGCCGGCTGGTGAGCTGGATGCCGTGGAGGCTTAGGGTGGAGCCGAGCCCTTCGGTCAGCTCGGCCGGCAGGCTTTCAACGTCCTGTGCCAGCAAGCGGGGCCAGAGGGCGGGCCAGCGCTGGCTGATGAGCCTGCCGTGCTGGTTGAAGAGATCATCACTCATCGTTATCTATCCACTCCCAGCTCAGCGGTTGATTGGCACTCAGGCTGCGGTTGACCCGCTTGCCGATGAGCCGATCGTAATCGGCCGGGGGCAGGCCGAGGGCGGGGCGCACCGACTTGATATGCGCTGCGGTGAGCTGCTCGCCGGCGGCCATCTCCTTGACCAGATAGAGGGAGCGGCGAAACGCGCGGTTACCCTGTTCACTGGCGGTGAGCTGGTAATCTGCCACACCGAGGGCGGCATGAGCGGTATTGACCGAGGCTACCAGTTCGGTAAGTTCGGCCGGTTCCATGGAGAAGGCGCAATCCGGTCCGCCGTCGGCGCGGGCCAGGGTGAAGTGTTTCTCGATCAGGGTGGCCCCGAGCGCGGTGGCGGCGATGGCGGTGGCAGAGCCGAGGGTGTGATCGGAGAGCCCCACCTCGACCCCGAAGCGCTGGCGCAACATGGGGATGGTACGCAGGTTGTACTCGGCTGCCGGCGCCGGATAGCCGCTGACACAGTGCAGCAGGGCCAGCTGGCCGTTGCCATGCTTGAGCGCAATATCGACCGCGGCGGCGATCTCGGCCTCGTTCGCCATGCCGGTGGACATGATGAGCGGCTTGCCGGTCTGGGCGGCGTAGCGGATGAGGGGCAAGTCCACCAGCTCGAAGGATGCGATCTTGTAGGCCGGGCAGTCGAGGGATTCCAGCAGATCCACCGCGCTGAAGTCGAACGGACTGCTAAAGACCGTCAGCCCCAGCTCGCGCCCTTTGGCAAACAGCGCCTGGTGCCACTCCCACGGGGTGTGCGCCCACTCATAAAGGTCATAGAGGCTGTGGCCATCCCACAAACCACCGTGGATCTGAAATTCCGGTCGATCACTTTTGAGGGTGATGGTATCCGGGCGGTAGGTTTGCAGCTTGACGGCGCTGGCACCCGCTGCTTTGGCTGCGGTCATGATGGCCAGGGCGCGGTCCAGATTGCCATTGTGGTTGGCCGACAGTTCGGCAATCACATAGGGGGCCTGTTCCTGGTTGATGGGGCGATGATCGATCTGCATCTGTGTTCAGATTCCTGTGCCAAGTTGCCAGCCTTGCAGCGCCGGCTGCCAGGGGGCAGGGGGCGCTATCTGCGGTGGCTCGGCAAGATAGAGGGGAGATTGGGAGAAAATTGTTTGCAAGCGATGTGCCAGCTCTTGCCACTCCGCTGGTTGAAGTGGCCGGGCTGCCTGCCATGTCAGATGCTGACCGTCCAGAGTCAGGGTGAGCAGCAGTTGGTCATCATGGCGTAGTTGCCACTGTTGACCATCAGGTAACAGCTGATAATCGGATTGTGGCAGCAGCCAGGCGGTGAGCCGATCCAGCCCCAGCCCGTCAACCTGTTGTTGACCGCGGCGGCGATAGTCATCTGCCTGCCATTCAAGGCGTTGCAGGGCCTGCATCAGCCGCTCAGGCTCGGCCAGCTCGCTCAGCGTGAGTCGTTCGGCCAACTGGAAGCGGGCGATCACCTCGTCGTTGAACTGCTGATTGTCGACGATGGGCACCGCCAGGGTCGGCAGGCCGAGACAGGCTCGCTCCCAGGTCATGCCGCCTGCAGCGCCGATGGCGAAGTCGTGTCGGCTCATCAGGTCGGCCATCTGGTCGCTCTGACGCAGCAGGGTGAGTTGCAGATCGGGCAGTTCGGCGACCCTTTGTTGCAGCTCGGGCCAGAAAGGGTTTGCCCCACCGGCTACCAGAGTCCAGCTGACGGTTTTAGCCCATGGCAGTCGAGCCAGCGTGTTGAGGGTGATGAGGCAGGCTCCGGCCGGATCGGCACCACCAAAGCAGATGAGGCCACGTTGCCACCGGCTGGCCTTTTGGCGTGCTAGCTGGCGATAGGCAGGGCGCAGCAGGGCATAGTCGGTGCCCAGCAGCAGCCGACAGTCGGCAGAGACGAGTGACTGGTAATCGGCTGTGCTGCGTAGTGGCCCCTGATCCAGCAGCAACTGACCATGATGAGGGCGATCGGCCAGATCGTCGATCACCAGCAACTGACCACAGTGACTTGCCAGTGTCTGCTCGATTTGCCGATCAATCTGGTAGTGATCACACACCAGCCACTCCGGGCGCAAGGTGGGTAAGGGGCCTGCATTGTCCAGATCACAGAGAGCGTGATGTTGGTGGGAGTGCAGCAGTGGCAACAGGTGCATAGGTAGCTGATGGCAGAGGAAGTGGCACTCGGCGCCAGCCGTTTTCAGCCGATCGGCGATGGCCAGACAGCGCATCAGATGACCCAGCCCAATCTCGGTGCCGGCGTCGAGCCGGAAGGCAACCTTAAACGTCATCTTGGGCCAGCACTTGATAGAGCAGTTCGGCCAGGTGCCAATCTTCCGGCGTATCGATATCGACCACTCTGTGTCTTGGCAGAATATGGCCGATCCCCTCTCCACCGATGGGGCTGATCCCGCCCAACCAGGCAGCCCGCGTCCCCCAATAGAACTGGCCTGCATCCTGATAGGCAGGCTCCAGATCCTGAGAGCGTTTCGCCATCTGCTCCGGCCAGAAGGGGGTTACCCGGCCCTGCTCATCCATGCGCACGGCGCGCTGGATAGGGAAGCCGAATTCGGCCACGGTGTAGACAAATGGAGCATTACTTGCGATCAGTCGCTGATGGGCGGCCTTCAAGTCATCGGCTTGAATAAGCGGGACAGTGGCATAGATGCAGCAGTAGTGCTCTGCCTGGATGCCGAGCTGGTCGAGCCGCTGGATGGTGTCGATCACCACAGGGGTGGTACCGGTGTGATCATCGGCGAGGTTGGCTGGCCGCAGAAATGGCACATCCGCGCCCAGTTGACGAGCAACTTCGGCAATCTCCTCATCATCGGTAGAGACCACCACCTTGCTGAAACAGCCCGATTTTTGCGCCGCTTGGATGGCATAGGCGAGCATGGGCTGGCCACAAAAGGGGCGGATATTCTTGCGTGGAATGCGTTTGCTACCACCCCGGGCCGGGATAATGGCGATGGCCATGATGGGCTCTCTCTGCTGGATTAATGACTGGTTAAAGCCAGGATAATCGATGACAACTCTTTGATTATTTTTGATATTATACGGGTTTTTCTGCTTGTATTATCGATTTTTGCTACGGAATGGCAGCAGTGTGGTCGATAAGAGAGACAGGTCATGGAAGTTATGGAAACTGTATGGCGTTGAAGATGAGTTATGGCGTTGAGCTATGCCCGATAGCGCCGTGGGATCTTCCTGCCTTGCGACGTTGGCGCAATCAGGATGAGGTGCGAATGCAGATGGTATCCCAGGCGCGTATTTCGCCACGGCAACAGCGCCAATGGTTCGCCGCTACCCGTGAGCGACGGGATCAGCAGCACTGGGTGCTCTGGTGCAAGGGCATGCGCGCCGGTTACGTCAATCTTAAAGGTGAGTGCCAGGACGCGCTGCAGGGTCAGGCGATCGCCGATGCCGGGCTCTATCTGGGCAACTCAACCGTGCGGCATCCCATGTTGGGCGTTGCTGCTGCCTTATCCCAGCTTGATCAGGGCTTTGATGAGTTACACATCGGTTGTATCCGCACCCTGGTTCGGGAGAACAATCGCTCGGCCCTGCGCTTGAATGAACAACTGGGTTACCGCCAGGTTGGGCAAGAGAACGGATTTTTTGCATTGGAACTGCTGCCTGCGGATTACTATGCCGCCCGTGAGCGGCTACGGAGATTTTTCAGATGACAATCGCATTGGAACAGGTTTTTGCCGAGGCTCTGGGTATCGATATCGGCAGCGTCAGCGATGGGCTGGCCTACAACAGTATCCCGCAGTGGGATTCCGTCGCCCACATGGGGCTGATTGCCCAACTGGAGGATCACTACGGCGTGTTGCTCAACACCGATGACATTATCGACATGAGCTCGGTCGCCAAGGCGCGTGAGATCCTGGCCAAGTACGGGATCGCTTTTTGATGACGGGGCTGCTACAAGGGAAGCGGGTGTTGATCACCGGTGCAGGGCGTGGCATTGGCCTTGCTATCGCCCGCCAATTTGCCTCTCAGGGGGCACAACTGTGGCTGGGGGGCCGTGATGAGGTGGCGATGAGCCAGCTGGCGACCGCGCTCGGTTCCGAGTTCGGCGTGCCCTGCCAGCCCCTTTGTTTTGATGTGGCTGAGCCGGTGGCGGTCAAGCAAGCCTTTCAGCAGCTTTTTACCCAGAGTCGATCGCTGGACGTGCTGGTCAACAATGCCGGCATGCTGGAAGAGGCGTTATTGGGGATGGCGAACCAGGCCCATCTGCAAAAGACGTTCAGCAACAATACCTTTAGCGTGATCTACTGCAGCCAGTATGCCGCCCGCCTGATGCAGCGCTGCGGTGGTGGCAGCATCATCAATCTCGCCTCCCTGATAGGGCTGGTGGGGGCGGCGGGGCTCAGCAGCTATGCCGGCAGCAAGGCGGCGGTGATCGGCATTACCCAGTCACTGGCCAAGGAGCTGGCCGCCAGCCAGATCCGTGTCAATGCCATTGCTCCCGGTTTTATCGATACCGATATGGCGCATGCCATCCCGGAAGAGAAATTTGCCGAGCGGGTGGCCAGCATCGCCATGGGGCGGATTGGCACGCCAGATGAAGTGGCCAAGGTAGCCCTGTTTCTCGCATCCGACTTGTCGAGCTATGTGACCGGTCAGGTGATCGGGGTCGATGGGGGGATGGTGATTTGAGCCAGCCTGATTTGTTGACGCATCTGGTTGAAAGCAATGAGGAGCCCGCCTGGCGAGACCCGCAAGAGGGGTGGCTCAGTTATGGTGAGCTGGCTCGGCGTGTGGCGCAGTTGGCCACCACCTATCCCGTCGGTCGTCATTTGGTCTACCTGCCATTTGTGACGTCCACCCTACATTTGCTTCACTACTTGCTGGCCCTGCGTGATGGCCACGCCATCATGTTGGCCGATCCTGCACAGGATGCCCAGTTGCACCATGAGCAGTGCCAGCGCTTTGGTGTCAGTCTGCGGGTGTTGGAGGATGGGGCAGTTGCGCATCTTGGCGATGCGCCCTCACTTCACCCTGAACTGGCCATGCTGCTGCCGACATCGGGCAGTACCGGCTCCTGCAAATGGGTGCGATTGTCGAGAGCCAATCTTGATGCCAATGCCGCGGCTATCGCCGAATATCTGGCGCTGAACGGGGGTGAGCGCGCCATCACCTCGTTGCCACTGTTTTACTCCTTTGGTATGTCGGTGCTCAACAGCCATCTTTTGGCTGGCGCCTCTCTGGTGTCATGCACTGCCAGCCCCCTTGAGCGCCACTTCTGGGATGAGGTCAATCGCCATCAGGTCACCAGTGTGGCGGGGGTTCCGTTTACCTTTCAGATGCTAAACCGCTTGCGTTTTGACTGGGCCCGCTATCCCAGCCTGATGACACTGACCCAGGCTGGAGGACGACTTGAGCCAGCACTGGCAAAGCAATTTGCCGAACAGGCAGCTGCGCTGGGACGCCGTTTTTTCGTGATGTATGGCCAGACCGAAGCGGCACCGCGCATTGCCTGGCTGGCGCACGATGAAGTGATGATTGCCCCGGATGCCATTGGCCGTGCCGTACCGGGCGGGCGCCTCTCTTTGCGTCATGAGTCCGGCTTTCCCGACGGGGAGGGGGAGTTGGTTTACCAAGGGCCAAATGTGATGCTTGGCTATGCCGAGCGCACTGAAGAGCTGGCGCGTGGGCGTGATATGGATGCGCTCTTTACCGGCGATCTGGCTCGTTGCGACGAGGCGGGACGATTCTATCTGACCGGGCGGCTCAACCGTTTTCTGAAGCTGTTTGGCAAACGGGTAAGCTTGGCTGAAGTGGAGGCCTGGTTGCAGGGGAGGGGCTATGCCTGCGCCGCGACCGGCCGCGATGATCGCCTGTTGGTGGCCATCGAGGCAGATGCGTGCCCCTGTGACGCACTACAGCTGGAGCTGGCCCGCTGGCTGATGGTGCCGCCATCAAGCGTGCGCATTTATCGGCATCATTTGCCACGACGCAGCAATATGAAGATTGATTATCCGGCCCTGTTAACACAACTGGAGCAGCTATGAACAGGCTGTTTGATGCACCGGTTTTTGGGCTGCCCCAACATGAAAAAAGTGGGCTGCTCCTTGCTCGTCTGAATGAATTGACGCAGCGGCATGGGCAGGGGTGTCCAGCTTTTGCCAATATTCTGTCGGCGTTTGGCTGGGGTCAGGCCTCGACCTATCAAGAGCTTCCTTATCTGGCCACCCGCCTGTTCAAATTGGCCCAATGGCAGAGCGTGCCGCAAGAAGAGGTATTCAAGGTGCTCACCTCCTCTGGTACAACCGGAACGCCGTCACGGATCGTGCTGGATCGGGATACAGCCGCGTTGCAGAGCAAGGTGCTGGTGAAGATCCTGCAAGAGTTCGTCGGCAAGCAGCGGCTGCCGATGCTGCTGGTGGAGCAACCCGCCCTGATTCAAAACCGCAGCGGTTTTTCCGCCCGCGGCGCCGGTGCGCTGGGGCTCTCCTTCCTTGGCCGAGACCATACCTATGCCCTCGACGGGCAGATGCGGCCCAACTGGCCGGTCATCGAGGCCTTCTGTGACAAATATGCGGGCCAGCCGGTCCTGCTGTTCGGCTTCACCTTCATGGTCTGGCAATGTCTGCTGGAGCCGCTGCGTGAGCGCGGTCTGCAACTGCCGCTGACGCAGGGCACGCTTTTTCACAGCGGTGGCTGGAAGAAGCTGCAACACCTCGCGGTGGATAATCCAGCCTTCAAGCTGCGCTGCCATGAACAGCTGGGGCTGAGTCGGGTACACAACTTCTATGGCATGGTGGAGCAGGTGGGGTCGGTGTTTATCGAGTGTGAGCATGGCCATCTTCATGCCCCTCTCTTTGCCGATCTGCTGGTGCGGGATCCGCTGACTCATCGACCGCTCGGGGTCGGCCAACCCGGCTTGCTGCAGGTGATCTCTGCCATTCCCCAAAGTTATCCTGGCCACAGCCTGCTGACCGAGGATCTCGGCGTGCTGCTGGGGGAGGATGATTGCCCCTGCGGCCGTCGTGGCCGTTATTTCCATGTATCAGGACGTCAGCAAGGCGCCGAGGTGAGGGGATGCAGCGACACTTTCCAGTGAGCCGATCAGATGTAGAAGATGCCATCTGGCAAGCGGGGCCAGAGGTCGCTTTCGTGGCTCCCGTCAGCGGTTGGCAAGGTTTTGTTATTCGCCCGTTGCCAAGCTTTGCGCCCGTCATCTGCGACTTTGTGGCTGCGCTCTCTGCACGTCTGCTGAAGGAGGGGCGAGAGAACCCGGATCTGGCCGCCTTTGGCTTTTGGTTGCGGCCGCGCCAGATTGAGGTACAGCGCAAACGCACGGCAGGGCGTGCACCTTTGGGGATGGTTTTTCATCTGGTCCCCTCCAACGTGCCGACCGTCGCGTTCTACTCCTGGATCATGGCGCTGCTGATGGGCAATGGGTCCGTGGTACGTCTCTCATCGCGCATCGACCCGGTGCAAGAGGCCATGCTGACCATCCTGAACGAACTATTCTCCCTGCCCGAGTGGCAAGAGATTGCCTCGCGTACCCGCTTTATCCGCTATGACCATGACGAGCGCATTACCGCCTGGCTGTCGACCCAGTGCCGCCTTCGCATCATTTGGGGCGGTGATGAAACCATCGGCCGGGTACGGGTTATTCCGCTTTCACCTCGCGCTCAGGAAATGGTGTTTCCTGATCGTCGCTCCATGGCGGTATTTGATAGCCAATGGCTCGCCAGCCTGGATGCTGCCGTGTGGCGGCAAGTGGTCGTGGCTTTGCAACAAGACATTACTCGCTTCAATCAGCAAGCCTGCTCCTCGCCCACCACGATTTGCTGGTTGGGCACTCCCGATAGTGTGTTGCGCCGTCGTTTGCTCGAAGCAGTCTTTGCCCCCTTTGCAGACAACCCTGCCTTGATGATGGAACGCCTCATCAATTGTCAACAAAATGCCGCTCTCGATGGTCAGATGCAGCTGGAGACCTTTGCTGGCGTCACCTTATTGACTCCCACCGCCTCTTTGCGGCTTGCACACATCGGAGGAGGTACAGTTGCCGAATTCGTTGCCGATACCCTTGATGAGTTGCTGTTACAACCTTGGGATATGCAGACCTGTGTCTGGGTTGGACCAGATAAAATGCGGCTTGAGTGTGCTTTACAGCTGTCGCCTTGCTGCCGTATCGATAGGGTGGCAAGTCCGGGACAAGCGCTGGCATTCGAATGGCTCTGGGACGGCATCGACATGCTGGTGGCCTGCAGCCGTCAGCTTGCTCGAATTGAATAGTGGATGCCAGGTCACATAAATCAAGTCATATCAATGAATTAGCTTGGTCAGGCACGGCTCTTGCAGTAAATATTGCCATGAAGGGCAGGAAGGGTTGACAGAGACCGTGCGGTAGCCTTGTCCATTTTCTCCAATTCGCTTCTTTTTTACTCTACTTCTGGATTCTCTATGAAAGTCAGCGTACTGGTGCCGGTGTATAACCTAGGGCGCTTTATCGAGCCCTGTCTGCTTAGTCTGCTGGAACAGCAAACCAATTTCGATTTTGAGGTCATTGCCATTGATGACGGCTCGAGCGATGACTCCTGGGCCATTTTGCAGCGGCTGGTGCAGCAGTGGCCGCAACTCAAGGCACTACAGAATTCGCAGAATATGGGGTTGGCCAAGACCCAGAAACGCTTGCTGAGAGAGGCTAGCGGTGAATACATCGCCTATGTCGACGGGGATGATCTTGCTCTGCCGGGCAAGCTGCAGAGCCAAGCCGATTATCTTGATACGCACACTGGCTGCACCCTTTGCTACCACGAGGCGGAGATGTTTGATGATGAAACTGGCGCACGGCTCAAGCTATTTACCCGCGATTATTACAATGCTCGCTATCTCGAACCCGTGATGACACGGGAGGCATTGATCCGCTTCGGGGTGTTCGTTAATGCCAGTTCCATAATGTTTCGCCGTTATGAAGGGATGGAAAATGCCATCGATGAGGGGTGCAAGATCATCCTCGATTATCCCTGGCACATCTTGAACCTCTCCCACAATCCGGGGACGCTGGATTTTATCCCCGAATTATTGGGCCGCTATCGCTTCCATACCCAGAGCTTTGGCGGGCAGACCCGCAAATCAGCTGAACGTCGTGAGCAGTCTCTGCGTGATCTGCTGCGCGCCTGTGATAACGCCGCTGCGTTTGGGGCGGATCCCGTGGCCATTGCCCAGGGGCGTGCCCATCACTATTACTCTGCCGCACTCTACTTTCTGCGGCAGGATGACGTAGCCCGCTTCACGCAGCTTATCGAACAGTCAGTTACTGAGGTAGCGAAGCTGGCGCCAGGCTGGTTCTTCGATGAGCGACATCAACTGGCTTGGATGCAGCGGGCCCATCCAGCACGGGTCATGCAACAACTGTTTGGAGAGGCGGCATGAGTTATCAGGCGATCGTCATTGGCGCCGGGCTTTCCGGTGCCGTCATGGCTGAGCGAATGGCCAGCCAGCTCGGTTGGAAGGTACTTGTGCTGGAGCAGCGCGATCATATCGGTGGCAACTGCTTTGACGAGTATGATGAGCATGGGGTGTTGATCCATCGCTATGGACCGCACCTCTTCCATACCGATAACAAGGAAGTCTGGGATTACCTGTCGCAGTTTACCGAGTGGCAGCCTTATGAGCATCGTGTGTTGTCACGCATCGACGGGCAGTTGGTGCCGATCCCGTTCAACTTGACCAGCATCGAACGTTGCTTTCAGACCGACAAAGCCGCCGCCATGATTGAGGCCCTGCGTACCCGGTTTGGTGATGGTGCCAGAGTGCCTATTCTGGAATTGCGCAAAGAGGCGCATCCCCTGCTGGGTGAATTGGCAGATTTCATCTATCAGAAAGCCTTCGTCAACTACACCAGTAAACAGTGGGGGGTACCGCCCGAGCAGATCTCCCCCGAGGTGACGGCACGAGTGCCCGTGGTGGTGAGTCGGGATGATCGCTACTTCACCGATCCTTGGCAGGCGGTGCCGGCGGAAGGCTATACCGCCATGTTTGAGCGGATGCTCGCACACCCGCTGATTGACGTGCGGCTGTCTACCCCCATGGTGCAGCGTGTCAGATTGGATTGGCAGCAGAAGCAGGTGTTGTTGGATGGCGCGCCTTTCGATGGCCCACTGATATATACCGGTATGCTGGATCAGTTGATGCCGGCAGAAGGGAATTGCCTGCCATATCGCTCACTGCGTTTTGAACATCGCCATCTGGCGCAAGAGCAATTTCAGCCTGTCACGACCGTCAATTATCCGAATGAAGAAGCCTTCACGCGGATCACCGAATTCAAGCACTTCAGCGGGCAACAGCATCTCGGCACCAGTATCGTGTACGAATATCCCTGTAACTATAAGCCTGAGCAGGGGTTAGAGCCTTACTACCCGCTGTTTACCGATGAGGCCAAACAGAACTATCAGGCTTGCCGAAATGAATTGACCCAGTTCCCGCAACTGATTGCTTTGGGCCGCCTTGCCGAGTATCGCTATTTCGATATGGATGACGCGGTGAACAATACGCTGTACTGCTTTGAGCGAGTGGAGTCGAAAGCATGAAAAATGAGTGCCGCCAAGACATGAGCCCGTTGTGGATTCATAGTGATTTTTATCTAAACAGTGACCAGATTTTGCTCTCTGACCAGATCAAAGTGCTATCATTGGATGCCTTTGATACGTTATTGCGTAGGACTTGTGATGAGCCTGCATGGGTATTTGAAGAAGCAGCAAGACGCGTGAGCTCCGTTATGACATTGCCGTTAGAGCCTGCAGACTATCGACAATGCCGTATTGAGGCAGAAAAAAAAGCAAGAAAGTTATCTGCTCATGATGATGTTACTCTAAGCGAGATTTTTGATTGTCTACCATTAGGTGAAAATGAAAAATGCAATTTGATGAATCAAGAATTGGAAATTGAAAGAGAGGTTTTGTATCTGGATCCTCTAGTGGCTGAATTAATTAAACGTGTAAAAGAGTTAAATAAACGAATCATTGTTATTTCTGATGTTTATCTACCAAGCGTCTTTTTGACTGAGGTAATAGATTCACTCTTGGGGGTTGGCGTAGTAGAGCGCATTTATTGTTCATCTGATATAAAATTCACTAAGGTGACAGGTAGACTATTTAAGTACGTGTTAACTGCTGAATCATTATCACCGTCAGAAATGATGCACGTGGGTGATAATAAATACTCGGATATTCAAGGTGCAATGATGTATGGAATATCAGCCCAGCATTACGGAGAGCCAGATTATATTCTAGATATCATCGAAAGAGAAAAACGCTACAACGTCACTTTTCCATCTACCGTTCGTCACGCTCGTAAGCTTGCTGTCATGAGTGCACCACAAGCGTTAAGTGAAGAAGCTAAGTTTTTCTATCAATATGGAGCATTCCTTCTTGGTCCTATTCTAATAGGGTTTAGCCAGTGGGCTATTGAACGGGTTCGTCGTCTTGGCATTGGCTGTATTCTTGCGTTAATGCGAGAAGGGGACATTATAAGTAGATGTATCAATAGGGAATTTTTGCTTAAAGGAAACAAAGAGCGTATCCGATGTGTGCCCTGTTATGCATCAAGAAAAGCCACCTTCCTTCCGGCTCTTCATGGCCGTGAAATAGCCGATGGAATCAGTGCGGCGCTTATGAGGAAAAATTATACAGTGGGTGATGTACTCGCCGAGTTTGGTCTGGATGAACCTGGCTTAACACCGTATATAAATGTCCGATTCGACCGCTTGGATAGTATTTATATAGATGGTATATCAGCATTATCCTATGTTAAAAACGTTATTGAGAGTCATCAGGATAAAATTAAAGATAAGATCCTTTTTATTAAATCTATGCTCGATGAATACGTCGGTTTGTTGACTGAAAAAAAATCGTTCGCCACAATAGACTTTGGTGGTGGTGCAACAATTCAGCATCAATTACAATGTGGATTGGATTTACCTGCATCGCTTAACCTCATCTTATATTGCACTGCTCGTGGTTATGGAAAAAGCACTGAGCTAACAGTAAATTCCTTTATTCCATATAATCAAACAACGCGTAGAGGTATCAATTTATTAACGCGTTCGCCAGAGATCCTTGAGATTGTTTTAGTTGGAAAAAAGCAAACAACACTCGGTTATAGACGAAATGCAGCTGGAGACATAGTGCCTTTAATGGCTGATGCCGATTATTCAGAACAGCATAAAGATCTGATAACAGCATTTGAACTGGGTGTTGAAAACTATCAAGGTTGGTACCATACCTTGCATGGTGGGATGGCTGAACACAATGTCCGAGAGTCTTATTTAAAAGCTATTGAACGTTTAATAGAATTTCCAACTAGTACTGAAGTTAAATATCTTGGCAAGTTGATTCATGAGGATAATTTTGGCTCAAATCGCAGTTACCCATTAATTGACGATGTCAACAAAAATAGATTGGCAAATGATGGAATTATCGAGACTTTTAGGAAGTTCTCGAAAAATAACTCACATGCGCAAACATGGCTACCTTGGCCACAAGGCACCATTACTGCAATAGATGCTGATTTTATTAAAGAAATCAAAGGCCTTTCTTCTGCGGGGGAAATGCATGCAGACACGGTTGATAATTTAGTTGAATTAGTCTCGAGTCAGGAAATAAAAGAGGTGGTAATTTATGGCGCCGGTGAGTTTTTCGAGAGTCTGTATCCTGAATTAATTAAGAGAAAGATTAGAGTGAAACTTTTAATTGATAAAAAGGCACAATTGATGACATATAAAGTAGCTGATATTAATGTCGTTCCTCTAGCTAAAGCTAAAATTAGTGATGGAGAGGTAGTGTTAATTGCCTCCGCTGCATATGTTGATGAAATCCGCCAAGATATCAGTGATGCCTATTCTGGCATGAATATAAGAATCATATCATTGTAAAAAAGGATAATGCCGTGAAATATGACCTCTCAATAATAATTCCGGCTTACAATGCGGAGTGTACAATTCGCACGGCAATCGAGTCAGTATATGAGAACTTTAAATACTTCCTTGTTGAAGTGATTGTAGTCGATGATAGTTCAACTGATAAAACAGTTGCCATTGTGGAATGTATGGCAAAAGCAAACAGCAATATTAGGTTTTGCCGTAGCCAAAATAATAGCGGTGCTGGTGTCGCCAGAAATGTTGGGGTTTCGAAAGCTCAAGGAGAATATATCGCTTTTCTTGACGCGGATGATTATTATCTTCCCAGTATAAATAATGCATTTGCTGAGACGTTAGAAAAACGTCCAGATGTTACAATATATAATTATCTTGTTAAAGATCAGAAAGGGCGTGTTAGTGGCCACATGATGGCTAGAGATAGCCAGATCTGGGCATGTATAAAAGAATTTAGCGGCCGATTAACAGCGATACAAAGTGTGCCCGCAGTGTTACGACTTGCAGGATTTCCATGGAATAAGTTTATATTACATGATTTTGCAAAAAAAATTGGCATGGAATTTTCAAACACACATGTTCTAAATGATGTTTATGCTAACTTTCAATGCCTACTACAGTCCAATAATATTTTGATCCTTGATAATAAAGCTATATGTCATATCTATGAGTCTAATCGTCTACAGTTGACGAATAGTAGTGATTATCGCCGTGTTAAAGCACTTAGTGTTTTATTTGATATAGATAGACTATTAGTATCAAAGCCTGCATTGTTGAGTTTTAGAGAGTATGTTTATGCCTTTCAAGATGATGTTATTGACTGGGTATATGCTAATACAAGTACTGAGCACCAATCTGAGATAGCAAATATTAATCTCGCATTAAAAAGTAATCGAATGCCTGTTGATACAACTTTATTGCTTGTCGAGGATAAAAAATTGATTTTATATGGTCTTGGCTGGCAGATGGTAAAATATTATGATCGGATTGCCTCCTGTAATAAAGTGGTCGGTTTTATGGATAGTCAATTATCCAAATCAAATCATATCTTTGCTGGTATAGAAATATATCATCCTTCTGACGTTAATCTTCCAGAGTACGATTATATTGTTATTTGTAGTTCGGCGTTTCAGCAGATCCATGAACAACTGCTATATTTTGGGAAAAATCATAGGGTTCTTTATATAGAACAGGTTATCAAGCATTCTACAATTCTATAATTGAAATTAATGTTTAATGTATGTTGTGAATGCCAAATTAGCGAATGGTAATATGTACGGGCTTTTATAAAATTGCAAGGGTATAAAATGAGTGCCAAGAAAAAAATAATGGTTATAGGCGGAGGAAAATGGCAGGTGCCCATCGTCGAGAAGGCAGCCAACCTTGGGTTTGATGTTGTGTGCTCAAATTTATATCAAGATTCACCAGCATTTAAATATGCCACATATTGCTATGTTTCCGACGTTCGTGATATCGAAAGAAATAGCCTGATCGCAAAAAGAGAGAATATATCAGCCATTATTACAGATCAAAGTGACATTGCCGTCATGACAGTGGCTACCGTGGCTGAAAAATTAAATATTCCTGGTGTTGGGGTGCAATGTGCTAGTCTGTTTACGAATAAGTATCTGATGCGTAGTTTACTATCCATCGATGGGTTGCATCACCCAGCATACAGATTGTGTCATAGCTTGCCCGAAGTACAGCAGTTTATAGCACAATTTGGTTTTCCTGCTGTTTTAAAGCCGACCTCGAATCAATCAAGTCGTGGTGTAAATATTATGTGGAAGTCAGAGGATGTAATTGCTGCCTATCAAGATTCATTGAAGCACAGCTCTGGTGAGGGAATTTTGTGTGAGTCATATATATTTGGTAATGAATACACAGTTGAGGGGTTCAAGAGTCCAACTGGTGACTACCAGATCTTAGCAATTTCAAGAAAAGAGCACTTTGAGTCATCCCCAACGGTTGCATCGGCATTATTGTACTTACAGTCACATTCAGAAATAGATTTAAATACGCTCGATAATGTCAGTAAGACCATGTTTAAAAGCCTACCATTTGGCATCACTCACTGTGAGTTTAAAGTAAGTGATGGAAAATTATACCTCATCGAGGCCGCCATCCGAGGTGGTGGGACAAAGATATCTTCTACTATTATTCCCGTGGTCTCTGGTTATGACGCGAATGAAGCCTTTATCATTTCTGCGTGCGCAGGAAGCCCATCACCATTTCTAAAAAAAATTCAACATGTGAGTGTGGCATTAGAGTTTTTTGATGTCTCTCCTGGGAGAGTAAAATCAATTTCTGGCCTTGATGTGATACTGTCGCATCCAGCTGTTGTTGATGCTGAAGTAGAATTGAATATCAGTGACGTTGTTGTGGCCCCCAAAGATGATAGAAGTCGCGTAGGCTACTTTATTATCAAAGCAGATACAGACATTGAGTTGAATGAAATCAGAAAAAAAATAAAATCAATGCTCAAGATTGAAATGGACTAAGTAACATGATGAAGAAAAAAGAACAAGATAAAGTAATCGAACGATATCGCACACGGTTTGCTGAACATGGCTATTCGCCAAAAACACTCGGTTGGGATAAGGGTAAGCAGGATGTTCGTTATGAGACTTTATTCAAAGGATTTGAATTGAAAGGAAAACGAGTTCTCGATATAGGGTGTGGCTTTGGCGATGCTAATATTTATCTCAAAAGTTTGGGAGTGGACTATTACTACATGGGTATCGACCTTGTCGACGTTTTGGTAGCGAAAGGAAAAGAAATGTATGCACAAGATGCGCATATTAATTTCGTTTTAGGCGATTTTCTGACTTATCAATTCGATGAAGAGTTTGATATCATAGTTGCATCAGGAGTATTTAACTTTAAAATGGAAGGTGATGATACAAATCAACAATTTATACGCGATGTTATAGGAAAGGCATTTTCAATATGTCGAGAAGGCATTTCCTTTGATTTTTTGTCTAATAAGGTTGATTATGAACTAGCTCACACTTTTCATAGTGACCCCTGTGATATTCTAAATTTATTCTATTCTTACACAAAATGCGTTGTTTTAAATAATGATGTCATGCCATTTGAATTTACTGTAAAAGGTTATAAAGATCAATCATTCTCAGCTATTGATACATTATTTTTAAGGTATAAATCATGCAAGAAGTGATCATTGATTATATAAAAAGAAATCGTGTTTCTAGTACCCAGGTTGCGGATTGTTTGGGCAAAACAGGTGCCATATCTAATACGAAAATTGTAAACAGAGGTCATTTCCGTGTTGGGCCTGTACGTTATATATATGCAGTCAACGGTACCAACTATGATGTTCATAAACAGATAGAGAATATTAATGATGGGGAAATTGTATTTATTGATGTTTTCGATCATCAAGATAAAGCTGTATTTGGAGATATTGTTTCAAAGTTCTTAATTCTATATCGACAGGCTGCAGCAATTGTAACCAATGGGAAGCTGCGTGATGCCCCAATGCTGATTCGGGAAAACTGGCCGATTTGGTGTGATGGTTTTACTCCTGTGGGTTATGTGAATCATCAAGTGGTAATTGATGAAAAATTACAGCAAGAGATATATGAACGGAGAGCTTTATATGATGGGGCCATTGCTGTGTGTGATGATACAGGAGTTACAGTGATTCCTTCAGTTATACAGACGGAGTCATTTTATCAGTCACTGCTTGATATTGAGCATCAAGAGGATATATGGTTTGACTGTATAGACAGAAGAAAATATACAACTTTTGAAACAGTCTGCTTACGGAGGTACCTCAATGAATGATAAAATTTCGGTACCATTTAATCATGCTGCACAAAGTGGTAATGAATTAAATTTTATCCGCGCAGCTATGACCACTGACAAGCTATCTGGTGGTGGGGCGTATACGCTAAAGTCTGAATTATGGTTGCAACAATATTTGCATGCTGAAGCTGTTTTTTTGGTTCCATCATGTACTGCAGCATTAGAGTTTTCCGCATTGCTATTGGATATTCAACCTGGTGATGAGATTATAGTACCCTCTTTCACTTTTGTTAGCTCTGCTACAGCGTTTGTGTTGTTTGGTGCAAAAATTGTCTATGCTGATGTTGATCCGAATTATTTTAGTTTAAATATTGAATCAGTCGAGCGATTGATTAATGAAAAGACAAAGGCCATCGTTTGTGTCGATTATGCAGGATTTTGTAATGATCTAATTGAGATTAGAGCTCTTGCTGACAAATATAGTATTTGTTTGGTTGAGGATGCTGCGCAAGCACTCGGATCATCAATAAAGAATCGACGGTTTGGCAGTCTTGGTCATTTGGCCACGATAAGTTTCCATGAAACAAAAAATGTTACATCGGGTGGTGAAGGTGGGGCATTGGTGATTAATGATGCGCGTTATATCGAGCGTGCACATGTTATTCGAGATAAAGGGACTAATAGAAAAAGATTTATCGAGGGCTTTGTCGATAAGTATTCATGGGTTGATAAGGGCAGTAGTTATCTCATGAATGAAATCAGCGCTGCATATTTATACGCCCAATTTGAGTCTTTTCAGTCTATACAATATTCACGACATCGAGTCTGGCAGCAATACAAGGAGAATTTATCGTACTTGGCGTATCATGAGGATGTGCGACTCTGTTCAGTTCCTGATGGTGTGGAGGGAAATGCTCACATTTTTTATGTTGTAACACCTAAGCGACCGGCACTGCTATCTTATCTTCGTCAGCATGGTATAGAAGCTTGCTTCCACTATACTCCATTGCATCTATCAGAGGCAGGTATGCGATATGGGCAATGTAAATACCCGTTACCTAATGCTGAATTAGCTGGTGCACAACTATTGCGACTGCCTCTCAGTATGTGGTTATCAGAAGAGAAAGTTAATTTTGTATGTAGTAGAGTAATTGATTTTTTCAGGGGGAGTTAGAGTGAATTCATTTATATTACATGTAATGATCTCTGAAAAATTCATGCCTGGATTTATTGATTTTGTCAGGAGTTTTTCTGATAGAGTAGTCCATCGTTATGTAATGATTACAAGCGAAAAATATGAGTATGGTCTATCAAAAGATCACGGTGTTGAGTTCCTCCATCAAGATCGTGATTTTGAGAGACTCCTCTCATACATGATAGATGCAGATAAAATAATTCTACATGGAT
The DNA here is from genome assembly GCF_040907785.1 of Aeromonas sp. s8. Classification (NCBI taxonomy): domain Bacteria; kingdom Pseudomonadati; phylum Pseudomonadota; class Gammaproteobacteria; order Aeromonadales; family Aeromonadaceae; genus Aeromonas; species Aeromonas sp. s8. The sequence continues at coordinate 5,961 of NZ_JBFOCL010000015.1, read as the reverse complement.
TATGGCGTGATAAAGTATGTTCATTATTGATGAGCCATGACTATTTGTACGCTAAAACATACTGGGTGATGTGGGGGGGGGATTTTTACCATCCGGAGTATTATTCTGATGCTCAACGACATGTGATGAAAAATGTATGCCACTTAATTGCAATGACTGATGACTCTATCTCTTTCGTGAGAGATAAATATGGTGCCACTGGCGAGCATATTCGCTGTGTTGTTTACCCATCAAATATTGTTAATACTGACATATTAGTGGATAACACGCACCGTGAGACTGATGATATAAAAATATTGGTTGGTAACTCAAGTACAGAGGCGAACAACCATATCTCTGTCTATGAACGGTTACATAAGCAAGATAGTAACAAGCTAAAGATATATTCTGTCTTGTCTTATCCAATCCGGCATTCTTACGCTGATAGCGTTGTGGCACGTGGTACGGAACTGTTTGGGGATCGCTTTACTCCAATCTTGCACTTCATGTCTTATGATAAATATTTGGCTTTTTTATCCAAGGTAGATGTTGCACTTTTTGATTCTTGGCGGCAACAGGGTATAGGTAATATTGTTCAGTTATTAAGCATGGGGGCTCGAGTTTATATAAGAAAAGGGGTGTCAACTTGGGGGCTTTGTCAAGTTTTGGGGTTGAAGGTATTCGATATTGAGGAGGATGAACTTCTGTTGTCACCTCTTGATATCGACTCGGTAATTCATAATCATAACATTGTGCGCGAACATTTTTCTGCGGCCAAATTAAAAAATGATCTTGAATGTATTTTTAACAGATAGTTTTTTAGCTACTACCACTAATTGCTAACACTCTAAATGTCAGGTGGTGTTATGAATAGAAATATAAAGTTTCTCGATTGCACGTTCCGGGATGGTGGTTATTATAATGCTTGGGACTTCCCAATGGATGTAATAGAACAGTACCTTACTGCAATGAGTGCTATCAATGTTAACGTTGTGGAGTTAGGCTTCCGAACAATAAAGAACAACGGTTTCAAAGGTGCTACGGCCTATACAACAGATGATTTCCTTCGCAATTTAAATATTCCATCTAGCCTTTCTATCTCTGTGATGGTTAATGCAGCAGAGCTGATATCAGATGCTCCTATCGAGCAGGCACTTTCGTTTTTATTTCCCGAGTCTGCAGCAAAATCGCCTGTCAGCATTGTCAGAATCGCTTGTCATTATCATGAGTTTTTCGAGGTGTTACCTGCTGCAGAATGGTTAAAATCGCTTGGATTTTATGTCGGCTTTAATCTAATGCAAGTTTCTGAGCGCTCTATCGATGACTTGGAAAAGATATCATTGGCAGCTAGTCAATCTGCCATCGATGTTTTATATTTTGCAGATAGTCTTGGGAATTTACAACTAGCTGATGTTGAGAGAATAATTGCTGTTTTGTCGTCTCATTGGAAGGGCGAACTTGGCATTCATGCACATGATAATCTTGGTATGGCACTGCAAAATTCCCTTTTTGCTATGGAAAAAGGGGCCACTTGGATTGACTCGACTGTAACAGGTATGGGGCGAGGTCCTGGTAATGTAAAAACTGAATATTTGGCCCTGGAAATGTCATATGCCAAGGTGCAAGGCTGTAATGTTATACCTCTCATGTCACTGATTACTCGTTATTTCAAGCCGATGCAACAAAAGCATAGTTGGGGCACAAATGCTTATTACTATTTGGCAGGGAAATATGGCATTCATCCAACATACGTTCAAACAATGTTGGCAGACTTCAGATTCAGTGACGAAGATATCATCGCCGTTTTAGAACATTTGAAGGATGGTGCTGGGCGGATTTTTAATCCGAATACTCTGGATATGGCTCGCCACTTTTCTTCCAGCGAGCCAGGGGGGAGTTGGGCTCCCAAATCAATGTTACAAAATCGTGATGTATTATTGCTCGGTACTGGACCTGGTGTAATGGCACATCGTTTGGCTTTGGAACGTTATATTCGTCAACAGAAACCTATCGTGATAGCAATGAATGCACAGTCGCATATAACACCTGAATTAATTGATTTGCGGGTAGCGTGCCACCCAATTCGCTTGCTCACTGATAGCTTGTTATTATCCAAACAACCACAACCACTCATAACACCTGTAGCGTTGCTGTCTCCTGATATATTGAGAGAATTATCTGGCAACACATTACTTGATTATGGTCTTGTGATCTCAAAAGATAGTTATCTGTTCAACGATACCTACTGTGAGGTCCCTAATTCTCTTGTTCTCTCATATGCTCTAGCCATCTGTAGTAGTGGTATGGCTAATCGCATTTTTATGGCGGGATTTGATGGGTTCGCAGCTGATGACCCAAGAAATATCGAGATTGATACTCTGCTGCATGACTATAGTCAGCAGCGTTTAGCTGTAGAGTTGGTTGCTGTCACACCTACTCGATACAAGTTAAACAAAAAAAGTATCTATTCAAATACGTTGTGAGATTAGTCATGAGCTTCATTAAAGATAAATTGCAACTCGATGTTTGCATTGGGTTGTTTAGCAAGACTATTGACGCTTCATTTATTGAAGCAACCGGTTATGCCGGTATGAATTTCGTAATTATTGATATGGAACATGGCCTTGCTTCTTCAGCTATCATTCACGATCATGCCAGAGCTGCAAAAATAGGTGGTGTGGCATCTATCGTCCGGGTATCGGGATGTGACCCTCATGCAATTTCATCGGCTCTGGATAGTGGTGCGGATGGTGTACAAATTCCCAATATAAATACGGCCGAGCAAGCTCAAGCCGCCGTACATGCTGCACGCTTTCATCCCCTAGGAAAACGTGGTGTTTGTCGTTTTGTGCGTGCAGCTAAGTTTGGTACCCTCAATAGAGATGTTTATTTCGAGTCCGAGAATAATAAATTAATTGTTCTTCAGGTTGAGGGGGTGGAGGGAGTTAAAAATATCAATGAAATATTAAATGTGGATGGCTTCGATGTCTTGTTTGTTGGACCTTACGATCTATCCCAGTCGGTCGGAATGCCCGGCGACATAACTGCTCCAGAAGTCAATGAACTCATTAATAATATTGCTATGGCTGCAGCAAGGAAAGGTAAAACTCTTGGCGTTTTCGCAGACTCTGTTGATATGGCTAAAAAATACATTGAAGCTGGGTTTAAATATATAGCCTACTCAGTTGATGTTGCAATTTTTGCTGATGCATGTTCTTATGTAATAAGGGGTATTAATGAATAGCCTTAATGATTTCTCTGATATATCAATTGTTATTCCTGTACGTGAAGGGAGTAGTAGAATCAAAGAAAAAATACATCTTCCATTCACGGATGAGTTGTCTTTACTGGAGTGGAAGATTAGCCAGGTAAAGAAATTTCAGAGTCCAGATTTAATATTTGTGAGCTCTGATTCTGAAATTGTTTATGAGGTTTCCAAAAAGATGGGGGTAAATTTCATAGAACGTAGTCATTATCTCTGTAATGGACATGATGCAACCTTTAGTGAGGTTATTTGTGGTGTTGTTGAAAAAATAAATACACCCCACTTTGCATGGGTAACAGTAGTAGTTCCATTGATGTCACCTGCTGAATATCAAGATGGATTTAAAAAATATAATCAATTCGTGGTTCGTGATAAAAAATTTGATAGCTTGGTCTCCGTTAACTTATTGAAAGAATACATCTGGGATGACCATGGACCAATAAACTATCAAGCTAATCGCTTTCATACGATCAGCCAGGAATTACCAAATATCTATCGTGTTACCAATGGACTTTATATGAGGTCTTGCGCTGATACATTAAGAGAAGGCTATTTTTTAGGGCCAAATCCTTATCGTCATGTCGTCGGGAAAATTGCTGGCATAGATATTGATGAAATTGAGGATTATCAAATGGCGTTATCTCTGAAAAACCTATATAAAGACTAGTTTTTTATCCGTGTGGAGGGGGTGGCCTTGTTAATTAATATCGATGGTTGGTTTGCTGGAGGAAAAAGCGTTCTGTGGTCGCTGCTTGATGGGCACCCTGATGTATTTGTAAATCCGGTACACGATTATAGTTTTTCATTATTATTAACACATGATGATAGTGAAGAATGGATAAAAAAGAAATATTCAACAACTTTACGAAAAACGCTAGCAATGGCTGAGTATTTCAAACTAGAAAAAATCATGTATGATGGTTATCTACCAATCCATTTTTCTGCAGATGTGCATTATAAACTGCCTTTTAATTTTGACTTTTATTCATTTGATCGCCATTTTATGCAGGCACTTCATAAGCGAGATAAATGGAGCGTTGCATGTATTATTGAAGATTTATATGAAAGTTTACGAGTTGTCTGGCAAAAAGATACGTCACCTAAAAAACCAAAATACTATGCTGCAATGAGTCATCCCCGGTATTTTGTACACTATCACAAAATACCATATTTGATTCCTGATATGAAAAATATTTTAGTAAAGCGTGATATTAGAAGTATTGTCGCGACTCGGACAAATAGAACAGAAAGGCCAAGGGACTTAAATGAGTGCCAGGCATTTCGGACTCCTTTTGAAAAGGTTATAAAGTCACAGGAAATTAAGCATATATGCTCTTTTTTTAATGCCTATGAGGAGTTAGCATTAAGACACCCTGGTAATTTTATTATTGTTGATTTCAACCAACTTGTTTCTGACCCTGAAGCGGAAATGCAACGTATATCTAATTTTCTTGAAATTGAGTACATGCCTATCTTGAGCACTCCAACTCGTGATGGGGTATTGCTTGAGTGTGAGGGGCTTTCGTTTATTGGACAAGAGAATGACACATGGGAAAAGTTACTTACAAAAAAAGAACAGGCAATACTACAGATGGAGATTGAAAGAGCTAAGCATGGTAATGTAAGTGTCAATGTTGATTATAGTGATAATTATAAAACATCTGAATTGATTTCTAAATCTTATTCCGCCGCTTCGCTGGCGCTTGCGAAGAAAAAGAAAATTGCCATATTTGGTAATGGGACATCAGGTAAATTCTTTGCTTCACAGTTTAGTGAACGAGTGGTCGCGATATTTGATCGCTCAGCTACTGAATGCGTAGGTCTTGTAAAACCTCTTGATTATCTATCATCAACAGAGTATGACGCATTATTTATATCAGTCTTAGGTAGAGAACCTGAAATAATATCTGAACTTATCCATTATCATAAAGTGCCAATTGAAAAGATAGTCACCATAGTGTTGTAGTGTACGAAGATGGTATTCACCTGATAGTTGCCTATGAAATGGAGTGGTCATACGGCTTCAAACCGGATAACAAGACGGTACCCCTACGTGTTATCTGGAGTCACCGTATGACCACTGTAGTGGTCTAATCATCCCGGACACCCTTTTAGGTGGTACAGTCGCCACCATGACCTGAGGTGTTCAATGACAAGATTACGTCGCTCATTTACTGCCGAATTCAAACTCGAAGCTGCATCCCTGGTGCTCGACCAAGGATATTCTGTCCCTGAAGCCAGCCGTTCACTGGATGTCGGTGAAACAGTGCTCCGTCGCTGGGTTCAGCAGCTGCAATCCGAACGAACTGGCACAACCCCAATCAGCAAAGCACTGACTCCAGAGCAGCAGAAAATTCAGGAGCTGGAAGCCCGTATCAACCGGCTCGAACGTGAAAAGGACATTCTAAAAAAGGCTACTGCTCTCTTGATGGCGGACGAGTTCACACGTACGCGCTGATAGACCGATTAAGGGAGCAAGCCCCCATCACTTTGGTCTGCTGCGCTTTCGATGTTCCAACATCCTGTTTTTACGACTATCTGGCCCGCAGACGGGCGATTAACCGTGAGCGGATACAGCAACGCAGTGAGTTGCGCCGGTTGTTCAAAGAGAGCAGGAGCTCTGCAGGCAGCCGCGCCTTGATGTCGATGATGCGGGAGTTGGGGTATCAGATTGGTCGATTCAAAGTACGTAACCTGATGAAGGAAGCCAGTCTGGT